>NC_012914.1:2185000-2499166 GCF_000023585.1 Paenibacillus sp. JDR-2
AGTATACGGGCTGACGCCTGCCCGGTGCTGGAAGGTTAAGGGGAGCGGTTAGGAGCAATCCGAAGCTGTGAACCGAAGCCCCAGTAAACGGCGGCCGTAACTATAACGGTCCTAAGGTAGCGAAATTCCTTGTCAGGTAAATTCTGACCCGCACGAATGGCGTAACGACTTGGGCGCTGTCTCAACGAGAGATCCGGTGAAATTTTAATACCTGTGAAGATGCAGGTTACCCGCGACAAGACGGAAAGACCCCATGGAGCTTTACTGCAGCTTGATATTGGACTTTGGTACGATCTGTACAGGATAGGTGGGAGCCTGAGAAGCATGAGCGCCAGCTTGTGTGGAGGCGACGTTGGGATACCACCCTGATCGTATCGGAGTTCTAACCTGGAACCATGAAACTGGTTCGGGGACCGTGTCAGGTGGGCAGTTTGACTGGGGCGGTCGCCTCCTAAAATGTAACGGAGGCGCCCAAAGGTTCCCTCAGAATGGTTGGAAATCATTCGGAGAGTGCAAAGGCATAAGGGAGCTTGACTGCGAGACCAACAAGTCGAGCAGGGACGAAAGTCGGGCTTAGTGATCCGGTGGTACCGAATGGAAGGGCCATCGCTCAACGGATAAAAGCTACCCTGGGGATAACAGGCTTATCTCCCCCAAGAGTCCACATCGACGGGGAGGTTTGGCACCTCGATGTCGGCTCATCGCATCCTGGGGCTGAAGTAGGTCCCAAGGGTTGGGCTGTTCGCCCATTAAAGCGGTACGCGAGCTGGGTTCAGAACGTCGTGAGACAGTTCGGTCCCTATCTGTCGCGGGCGCAGGAAATTTGAGAGGAGCTGTCCTTAGTACGAGAGGACCGGGATGGACGTACCGCTGGTGTACCAGTTGTTCCGCCAGGAGCACCGCTGGGTAGCCAAGTACGGACGGGATAAGCGCTGAAAGCATCTAAGCGTGAAGCCCCCCTCAAGATGAGATTTCCCAATTAGTAAGACCCCTTGAAGACGACGAGGTTGATAGGTTCGGGGTGGAAGCACAGCAATGTGTGGAGCTGACGAATACTAATCGGTCGAGGGCTTATCCTAAAACAACCCCCAAAAAGTGAAGTTAAGCGTTGCAGCTTATTCCGATTACTTTTCGGGGACCCCGGTGTAACAATCGGAACACTTAAGGAATTCAAACTTTCGCATCCAGCTTTCAAGATACAAAAACATAACCCCCCACCTTTGTAGGTGGGGGGTTATGTTTTTAATTAAAGGCCATCACAGGAGTGGCATAGCCGTATTGGACGGCTGGACCAGGTGGTAGACTGTCAAACGGGCTTGTTGGGTAAACGCGACAACCGGCATCTCGGGTGGAGAACTTATGGTCGTCATGGAGAAGAAGAGGCCGGAAGGCAGTCACGATGAAGGATTTTACAATACTCGCTGGGGAGATGTTACTAATGCCTCGCAGTGGTCTATCGCCTGGTGAACCGCCTTCGTTTGGAAGTGCAGCGGCGGATTAAACAATTTGTATTACAAATGTATGAGATGATGGGAAATCAAATATATATGGGTCGTTTAATAAACGGCTGCCATTTTCTTTACTCACCAAGAATTACTGCTTATGAAACACCGTGTAAACAAGGGAAGCTTTCCTCACACTAATGATAGCGTGGGGCTTTATTACTTTTCTGTTTTTCTATATTAAATAATCGCTATCATGTTGCCAAAACTTATAATCTACTCTGGGACAAACAATTAGTGAACTGATATAGATTCTGAACACCTCTCTCTATTAAGATATGTCTATTTTATTTTGTGATGGGCTTAATGAACGGCAGTGTCTCTCTTAATTATACGGATTCGAATAAGATTATGGTCGATAAACAAACTTCAACACTGCATTAATAAATAGAAAAGGACATATGTCCGCTTATCAGTTATTTGTTACAATACATTCATGAGGTGGAATATAGTCTTCGGCCTTGAAAGCCGCCAAGGTATCAAGATTTTTCACGTAATAGGAGGAAGAAGCGCAGATGAGCCATCCTTACCGACCCTTGCATGCTCCCCAATTGCAGCCACAGTTGCATATCCACTCGCACAACTTCCGGGAGTTTGCGCCGAGCCGTCGTCTGGCGTCACATGTAGCTGCCTATTGGATGGTGGATTTCCTGCCGATACCGGGAAATCCAGGGCATCGAGTTATCCCCGATGGCTGTGTCGATATTAT
Organism: Paenibacillus sp. JDR-2; assembly: GCF_000023585.1. Lineage (NCBI taxonomy): Bacteria > Bacillati > Bacillota > Bacilli > Caryophanales > Paenibacillaceae > Paenibacillus > Paenibacillus sp. JDR-2. The sequence goes on from NC_012914.1 coordinate 2,187,212, forward strand.
AGTGGACCTGTTGGCTTCATCAAGCAGGCAGGCCGCTTATGTCGTAGGGCTAACGACACAAGTCGAAGTTTTGCAATTTGCTAAAGTACGATCGGTATGGGGCATTCGGCTGTATGCGGAGTCGGCCCGTACGATCTTGAAGTCTCCTATATCGACATTAACGGCAAATCGTGTGTTTTTGGAGGATCTCTGGGGACAAGAGGCTCTGGATTGGGTGGAAAAGCTACTGACTGCCCAATCGTTACCAGACAGGATCGAGGTCGTAGAGCAGCAATTGGGCCGAATACTGGCTGCGAACGAGACACCTGCTCCCACTTTGATCTACCAGAGCATGCAGCATATATACAAGGTCAAAGGTAATTCTTCCGTAACGGATTTGGCGGATAAAGTGAACTTCAGTGAGAGGCATCTGCGAAGGGCCTTTGAACTGGAGCTTGGCCTCAGCCCGAAGGAGATGCTCGGCATCATCCGCTTTCAAAGCGTGCTGGAGGAATTGTACAACGGGGACTATTTCAACATGACGGATTTGGCGCTTCAACACGGGTACTACGATCAGTCGCACTTCGCTGGCGTTTTTAAGCGATATTACGGACTTCCACTCAAACGGCTGACCAAGCAGGAGTGAGGAAGTCCGTTTTTTACTATTTTGTAATGAGGGACAATTACTATAATGGGAGTGAAAATCAAGCAAGGCGAGGGGAGCTGCAGAGCATGACGGTAAAGTTGAAACGAGTCGCGATTTATGTAGAAGAGATGAAGAGGGCGTTGGATTTTTATCGCGTGCTGGGGTTGACTATTCCAGACGGCGCCGACGAAGCGCATCACGTAGACGTGGAGCAAGAAGGAGTTGTGTTTGCATTCGATATGGTGGAATCGGTAAAGCGTGTTTTTGAAGGCTGGGAAGATCCTGTCGGCTACCGGACAGAGCTCGCCTTTCAGTTCTCCAGCAACGAAGCGTTGGACGACGTGTACCGTCAGTTGACGACGCTTGGGTATGACGGCTTCCTCGAGCCGCGAGATACACCGTGGGGAGAGCGATATGCGATCATAAAGGACCCCGATAACAATTTAATCAGTCTCGTCGCTTAGCGAAGAGAAGGAATGCGCCATTAAACAACAAGCAGAAGGGAAGCACTGTCGCCAGTGTATCTTCGCCTTTAGGAACAGGGAATAGGCTAAGGCCGCCGCGGCGATGCTCTTTTTTCATTAAACGACGGGGAACTATAGTTCAATTAAAAAAGCTGCAGCCGGATCTGAGGATCTGCTGCAGCTTTTTTTGAAGTAAAGGGCAGGATAGCGCGGCGACCGAACTTTCGCTATCTGACCGGTTCATGCCGGTCAATACGGAAGCTTTCTTGATCGTGCCGGTGAAGGGAAAGCCAGTCATCGTGTCCGCGGATAGAATCGGGCGAGGGCTTTCTAGACGCGACTTGGGGACGAGATGGACATGATCAAGACGGTCGATCTGATGGGGACGCTAAGGGAAGCAGTGGGAACAGCGATTCCACGCGGAGGACGCGTCGCTCAAGTGGGCGAATTCGACATGACGGCATCGCGACTCGCCGAGTTCCGCGCCGCTATGGAAGGGTACGAGGCATCGGACGGCTATCCGATGGTGTGCCAGCGGCGGCTTAGTCGTACGTCCTACGAGGCGAGAAACATCGGAAGGCGACCGTCATCGTGGACAAGTTAGTGGCTCATGCCATGAACCTCGCCGCGGTTCAGGGTATTACCGGGCCGGACATCATGGCAGAGGTGGAGTTTCTCGGCCGCAGGCTTGGAGCAGATACGGCGGGCTGCTGGCTGACGATTGAGGAGAGGCCGAAGGAAACGTACTTCGAGCTGTTCGAGCTAACGGAGCCGGTCGGGCTTAATTCCCGTGTGCAGATCGGCGCGACCGTTTGTCTGGATGGCTACTACTCGCAGGTGCTTCGCATCGGCATGTTCGAGGAACCATCTCCCCGGATGAAGGAAGTGGCCGACGCGCTGATCGCCATGCAAGACGCGGCGCTGGCGCGGATGGTGCCCGGCAAGCCGGTTAGTGGCATTGTTGACATCCTGCTTCCAATCCGCGCATGCGTTAAGCAACAGCTACAGCGATCCCGGCTTAGCTCCGTTCCTAAACGCCGGCCGTGACAAGTCCCTGGATTCGGAGTCTCCTCTTGTTCAGACAAATCAGGTTTTCGAGGTTCACCCGAACTTCACGCTGACGGACGTCGGTCATGTTTGTGCGGGCGACGTCGCGGTCGTCGGCACGGACGGGGCGTCCTGGATGTCGCAATACCCTAGAGGAATCGTCCGCTTGGGCTGAGGATGAATGAATATAAAAGAGAGGTGGAATCGCTATGCGCTTAGGAATCGACGCAAGACATATGCCGACGCCGGGATCGCTGGATGCGCTTGGTAAGGTGGAGTTGGCCGCTGAGCTCGGAATGGAAGGAACCTTCTTCAGGACGATTCTTGACGTCAGCCCGACGCTTGATCTGGAGGAGATCCGTGCAGTTAGGCAGCGGGCTGACGGGCTCGGGTTCTATCTGGAGGCGGGTTTGGGCAAGGTCAACCCGTACTCCAACCCGGAGACGCCGGAGCTTCGGCAGATCGGTGACGGCGACACGCTGCTCGACTTTCGCCGAATGATGGAAGCGAGCGCCGAGGCAGGCATCCGGGAGCTGTGGATTTCTAGTTCATGGATTCAAAGAAAATCATTTAACTAAAGAGTAAATTTGTTCGAATCTTTCAACTTGTCGACGAAGTCCCTATTTTTAGCTTTGTTTTCGGATTTTTTGAGCGAAATAGCATGAAATGAGAAAGATCGCCTTTTATCCAGTCTATGAAGAACTGGATACGGGCGATCTTCTTTATGTTCTGGTAGGCAGGGTAGTGCCAGGCATTATGTAACCAGCTGTATTTCTTTCAATTTCAAAGTTCGTTACTGTCTGTGTCGGAGTAACGTTTGAAATAAAAAGATAGTCCTGTATGCCTAAAGAAAGTCCAGAATCGTGCTATATCGCTAAATTTTATAATTAGCATGTACCGAAGCGCTTTTACAACAGGAAGGAGGAAGCTTTTTAAACATAAATAAGAAACAAAATGTAAGCGCTGTATTTGAGAGAGAAACTTAATAAGGAGGCATTTGGCAAAATGGGTAGAAGAAAAAAAATGGTATCGCTATTAATGTCCGTTATGATTGCTGCTAGTGCAGTTCCCTCAGTGGTAGCGGCTGCCGATGAACCGGTGGTACTAAGATCATTGGATGAGTTAAAGACCGGCACTTGGACGGAAGCACAAAAGCAAGACTTAATTAAGCAGGTTGTATCGCAGATGACTATTGACGAAAAAATCAATATGGTTGGGGGAACAACGGGCTCTGCAGCAAACGGCACAGCGATTAAGAATTCGGGTGCGGCTGGAGGAACCTTTACCTCAGCTAACTTGCAGTCCATGGGTGTTACACCTCTCACGCTTTCTGATGGTCCTGCAGGCGTTCGTATGGGCTACAAAGCAACAACCTGGACTTCACCGACATCAATCGCTTCTTCTTGGGATAAACAAGTGATGCATGATATTGCGGTACAAACCGGTAAGGAAGCCTCCTTCTACGGTGTCGATGTAATGCTTTCTCCAGGTCAAAACATTCTTCGAAATCCCCAAAGCGGACGGAACTTTGAGTATTTTTCTGAGGATCCGCTGGTTTCTGGTGAAATGGCTAAAGAGTACACGTTGGGTGTTCAATCGCAAAATGTTGGTGTCACGCTCAAACACTACGCAGGTAATGAACAAGAAACATACCGTAGCGGCGGGAATACGATTGCTTCTGAGCGCTCACTTCGCGAAATCTATTTAAAAGGCTTTGAAATCGCCACTGAAGCAAACCCTTGGTCGGTTATGGCTTCCTATAATCGCTTGAACGGAATATATGCAGCTTCAAACCAATGGCTCCAAACAGACGTACTCCGAAACGATTTTGGTTTTAAAGGTTTCGTTATGTCAGACTGGGGTGCCACCAATGATATTGTTGCATCCATGCGTGCGCAAATGGATTTGACTGAGTCGAGCTTGAGTACGGCAAATAAGACAACTTTGAAAAACGCTATTACTAATGGCCAACTTGACGAGTCTTATTTGGATCGTAGTGTTGCAAATATCCTAGATGGAGTAACAAAGTCAAATACCTTCCTAGGGACATATGGAACTCCGGGAGCGCAATACAATCTTACTCAAAAAGAACAGGATTTCTACGGCAGTAGCCTGTTCACAGACTCTGATGCTGTAGCGCGCAGAACAGCAGCAGATTCGATGGTTCTTCTTAGAAACGACGACGCAATTCTTCCACTGCAGTCGGGTTCTAAAGTTGGATTGATTACTAGCTCTAACTTGAAAGGCCGTGGTGGTTTCGGTGACAACTCTGTTACTTCTTCAGACTTTGTTGCTCGTGGTGGAGGTAGTGCAGGGGTTTATTTCGATCCTACTCACGAATCTGTAAAATCACTTGAAAGCGCTCTCCAAGACAAATTCACAGTTGCTAATGCAGGCAGTGTAAAAGATATTAAACAAGCGGCAGGCTACACAAAAACACAGAGCTATACGAAAACATCGAATCGTGTTACCGGTATTACTTTGACTTATTCCGGTACCTTTAATCAGACTACGTTGGATGCTAGCGCTGACGCATTGGCAGAAAGTGCTGATTACGGAATTTATGTTGTCAGCCGTCAGACTGGTGAAGGCTCTGATAACTTGACTACAGGTAATGATAGCTACTACTTGACGACGGAAGAACAACAAGCACTTCAAACCTATTCCTATGCATTCCATAGCAAAGGCAAGAAGCTTATCGTTATTCTCAACATTGGCGCAGCGTTGGATACTAACGTAATTAATGAATATGCAGATGCCATTCTTGTTTCGTGGTTGCCTGGTCAGGATGGCGGCGGTGCAATAACGGACGTACTCTCAGGAACTGTCAATCCTTCTGGTAAATTGACTCAAACTTTTTTGAATAATCTTAACTATAGCCCTTCTATTGAAGCTTCAAAAGCTTTGCCAGCTCGTACATTTACTTCCGGTGGTGGTAATACAACAAATAGTGCAACAACCAACGGCGGTTGGGGAACGAACCCTGTGTTCTATGATGAAGGTGTATTGGTAGGTTACAGATGGTTTGACACCAAATACCAAACAGAAGCTGACTATAACAAAGAAGTGGCTTATCCATTCGGATATGGCCTCAGTTATACCAAATTCCAGTTCAGCGATTTGAAACTGAGCAAGAACGTATTCGATCAAACGAATGACAATGATTCGATTACGGCTACTGTTAAGGTTAAAAACGTGGGCAACGTGAAAGGTAAAGAAGTTGTACAAATGTACCTCGGTATGGAGAACTATTCTTCTGAGGGACGTCCAATGAAGGACCTGCGTGGATTTGACAAAGTCGAATTGAACCCTGGTGAAGAAAAGACGGTATCGTTCAATATCGGCCTAAGCGATCTGCAATATTACGACGACGGATTTAGCGGTACGTTAGCTGGTAATGAGACCACCTCGAATATTACTTATGGTAACGGAAAAGGCTGGACGGTTACCCCTGGAAGCAAGTTCAATGTCATTATTGGCAACACCTCAAATAACTTTGTTCTTGAATCCACTGAAAAACAAGGTGTAGAGTCAGCGTTCACATACAGCACGGTTACTCCTGAAGAGAAAGCTGCTGTTGAACTGAAAGGACCTGCAACAGCAATTTCCGGTCAATCCATTGATCTCTCCGTTAATGTGAATGATGTTGCAAGTGAATTCAACACAATGTCAGTTGTTGTAAACTACGATCCAGCTAAACTTGAGTTTGCCACGAATACAGATTCCGAAGGATTAGTAAGTCTGGCTGAACAAGCTCTTGAATCAACTAATCCTGATCTGCAAATTCTTGGTTCCGGCGTGAAACCCGACAAGGGACAAATTCTACTTCTTTTGTCTACCACCGGAGATCTAATTAAACCTGATGGGCAATTACTTGTCCTTCACGCTAAAGTTAAGTCGGATCAAACGGGATCGGTGCATACTTTCCTGAGTAATTTTACGGTATCCGCTAATGGTCAAGCACAGCAGACTTTAGATACAACTGCTGCAGTGAGTGACATCGCGCTTAGAGTTGCAGATAATGCAGCGCTCATTACAGCCGTAACTGAAGCTGAACATGTCCTTGCAGACGCGGTGGAAGGAACGATGCCTGGTCAATATATCCCTGGTGCTAAAGCAGCGCTTCAATCAGCAATTGATCAAGCTATTGTAGTTAGAGATAATATCTCGGCTACGCAACAAGAAATCGCAGCAGCTGTTACGCAATTGCAAAATGATGTTGCTTCGTTCCTGACTAAGGTAGTAGCTCCATCGAATGTAGATAAAGCTGCATTAACCTTGGCAATCGCGGCAGCTCAAACGAAGCTTAGCCAAGCTCATGAAGGCACTAAAGTTGGTCAATATCCAACTGCGGCTATCGCTGCCCTTAATTCGGCAGTTCAATCGGCAACGACAGTTAAGAATAGCTCGACGGCAACACAATCGGCCGTTGATGCTGCAGTAACTAACTTGAACCATGCAGTAGCTGATTTTGCTGCTCAAATTATTACGCTTGTATCTGGTCAGACGGAAGTAACGATTCGTGACCTGTCTTACTTAGCTCAATACTATGGTGTGAAATCAACGGATGCTGAATGGAGCTTTGTTGCTAAAGCAGACCTCTTCGGTAGCGGCGAGATTTCCATCCGTGAGCTTGCGGCAGTTGCACGATTAATTATCGGCAACTGGATTAATCAGTAGTAGTAAAAAAAGCCCCGGTCTGAAAGACCGGGGTTTACCCCTAACTAGCAAGGAGGCCCCAAGGCATGACACAACGTAAATCGCTTGTGTGGATACTTAGTATAGTTATGTTTTTGAGTTGTTTTATTGGTCAGGTGGGAACGGCATCTGCGGCAAAGAATTCCACAGTAGAACTCTTAATAAGTGCAAGCAACAGCAAAGTTGAATTGCGTGTTATGGGTCACAATTTAGATGATCTTTATGCTTATGACTTTGTTGTTCATTATAACAATCAAAAATTGAAGTTCCTCAGTACGACAAGTTCGTTCGGCGGATTCGCAGTTGATCCACTTAAGAAGGATAATACCGTTAGAATTGCCCGTACAAAAGTGGGTGCTGTCGATGGACTAAATGGAGATGCAGAATTGGCAACTCTGACCTTTGAACGTATTGCGTCGGGTGCATCAGAGATATCGCTTACCAATGTCCAAGTTGTAAATTCGAAATTGGATTTAAAAGCATTATCCGATGCGAAAACCAATGTTCCTAATAATGTCACGTTTTCAGATATCAAAGGACATTGGGCAGAATCAGCCATCAATCAGGCTATGAAACTTGGTTTTGTAAATGGATACCCAGATAACACCTTTAAACCAGAACGTGAAGTCACAAGGGCTGAATTTGTCGTGATGCTTGCGAAAGCATTAGGTCTTAACGGTGCTGAACAAAAAGCTACCTTCAAGGACAATATTCCTACTTGGGCTAAACCTTATATTGAAACCGCGGTGAATCAACATATTATTTCGGGTTATACAGACGGTACATTCCGTCCAAACAATAGAATTACAAGAGAAGAAATTGCCGCGATAGCCATACGTGCTTTAGACATGAACACTAGCAATAATACCAAGTTGAAATTTGCGGATACGAAACAAATTGCTGAATGGGCAAAACCATATGTAGCTCTGTCGAACGAGTTAGGTATTATGCAGGGCCGAGGAAATAATAATTTTGCTCCGAAGGCTGCAGCCACAAGAGCAGAGGCAGTAACGGTCATACTTAACATTTTGAAGAGCATTGAAAAAATGCAAAAGTAGAGAAAATATATTTTGGATAGGGTTAATGAAGCCTTTCGCAGCATCTGCGGAAGGCTTCTCTCTTTATATACCTAAAAAAAATCCAGATAACATCACATAATTATCCAGAGTATGAAAAGATAACTTCTGTTTTGTAGAAAAGAGAAGATGTTATAATTGAGAAAATGTTCCTGGCAGAATAGGTCGAAAGTGAGGGATACGATGCTGCGCACAAATAAATTTCTATACATCATTCTATTTGTTTTATTTATTGCTTTTTCAAGTTGTGCTGTATACTATGCGGGAAAAGGCATGCATTACAGCAATAATATATCTTCAGGTAATGTAATAGATAAGCCGCAGTTGCACTTGGTGCTTATATCACAAGAGTATGATAATCCATACTGGAGACTTGTGCAGCAGGGAGCAAGAGAAGCTGCACAGCAAAAAGGAATCGAGTTGGAGTATTTGGGTCCTGCCCGCGCTGATGTGAAAGAACATATAAAAATACTTGAAATGGCGATTGCCTCTAAGGTGGATGGTATTATTACTCAGGGCTTAGAGGAAAATGAATTTACTCCAATTATTAACGAAGCTGCTAGAATGGGAATTCCGATCATAACTGTGGATTCAGATGCACCGCACAGCAAGCGCGTTGCATATGTCGGAACAGATAACTATGCTGCAGGATATATGGCCGGAAGGGAACTTATTGCGAAGTCTGCTGGTAGGGCAGAGGTAGCTCTTATTACCGGAAGCTTTACCGCCTCAAATCAAAAGGACAGAGTCAGGGGTTTTAAAGATGCCGTTAAAACTTATCCCGGTATACATATTATTGATATAGCCGAATCCAATATTAGCAGAATTCAATCTGCGGCAAGTGCCTATACTTTAGCGCAGAAATATCCCGAAATAGATACCTTTGTTGGAACTAGCGCTTTGGATGGACTTGGAATTGCTCAAATGTTGAAGGAAATGGGTAGTGAAACATTAAAAACGCCGATTAGAATAATAGCATTCGATGATCTTCCAGAAACGTTAACCCTTATTAATCAAGGGGTAATTGAATCGACTATTGTTCAACAGCCGTTCATTATGGGACGTGAGAGTGTGAATTTATTGATGGATTATTTAAAAGGGGAGAAAATTGTAACCGTTTACAACACGGATGTGAAGGTAATTCATCGAGAAGATTTAACAGGAACGGGGGAATAAAAATGGTCAAGATTCAAACCAAACTAATGGTTTTTATTATAGGTTTAGTCTTATTTTTGAATGCTGTTTCTTTTGTCTTATATATAAATAGTATCAATTCAGTGGAACAGTATAATACGATGCTGAATCGATTTTTTTTTCTAAATAACATTTATCAAAAAACGGTCAACGTAAACGCCGCCATTAATTCCTATGCCTTGGCATCTGATCAAGACAATAAGGTAAAGGATACTTATCAGCGGCAATCCCTATCCCTTCGTATGAAGCAGGAATCATTAATTGAACAATTAGGTAATGATCAGAATAATATTCTTGTTCATAACTACAGTAACATGATACAAAGCTTTCTTGACGAGGGAAGCCTAGCGATTCAAAAATACAATGATCACAACTATAACGAATATTATAACCATGTAGCGCAAACAGGGAAACTAGCACAATTTATTCAGGAATCAACGTTAACTTTAATAAATAATGAGCTGACAAATTATCAGCATTTTTACTTTCTAATGAATCAAAAAAACAGCTATTTCCGGTCAATGGGGCTTTATATTTTTATTTCAACGTTAATACTCTGCATCTTGTTCACATTATGGTTCTCCAAAGGCATAACTAGACCTATTCATGCTTTGACAACGGCTGCTAGGCAGATTTCCCGAGGTAATTTCGACATTAAATTTATTCCGGTGAAGACAAGGGACGAATTGAAATTCCTTACAGACACGTTTTTTAACATGTGCAGAAATATTGAAGGTTTAATCAAGGAGATTGAGGCGAAATCGGAGCTTGATCAACTTGTAAAAAAGATGGAGATAAAGAGTTTGCAAAATCAAATTAATCCTCATTTTTTGTTTAACACTTTAAACATGGTTGCAAAGATGGCCTATGTTGAAGGTGCGGAAAAAACCAGTGAGGTTGTGGAGTCCGTTTCTGCCTTACTTCGGTACAACTTAAGTAAAATCAATTATACCGTTCAGTTAAGAGATGAACTTGATATTGTGAAAGAATATTTTTTTATCCAGAAGATGCGATTTGGAAAACGAATCAATTTTATTGACCATATTTCTCATGAAGCACTTGATTGCCCGATTCCGCCGTTAACGCTGCAACCACTTGTCGAGAATGCATTTATGCATGGTGTTGAATCATACGAAGAAGGCGGAGAAATAAAACTAAGCGTATCTATGTCAGAAGGTAATGTTATCGTTGAAGTAAAAGATAACGGTGTTGGAATAACAGAGGAAAGAATTATTCAATTACAACAGATATTGGATAATTATTCTAAAGACAGTCTAAAAGGACCAGGGGAGTCTAACGGCATTGCTTTGCATAACGTTCGAAGACGGCTTCAATTGTTTTATCAATGTGATGATGTTATGGAGATCCAATCGATACCGGGAGAAGGTACTATTGTGCGGCTGTTTTTACCCTACAGTTTATATCAAAAGGAGAAAACCTATCATGTGCAAACTGCTTATAGTGGATGATGAAGAGATTGAACGCGGGGCACTTCGATTGTTAATTGAAAGATTTATTCCTGAAGTAGAAATTGTAGGTGAGTCAGAAAACGGCAGGACGGCTATTGATATGGCGGAGACTTTACAGCCGGATCTTATTACAATGGATATTAAAATGCCTGGTATTGATGGAGTGGAAGCAGTCCAAGCTATCCATGAGAAATTTCCAGAGATTAAATTTATTATGGTCTCTGCCTTTGATACATTTGATTATGCCAGAAAAGTGATGCGGAGCGGAGTAAAGGAGTTTCTTGTAAAACCATGTAAAAAAGAAAAAACGATAGAATCAGTTGTTCGAACGATGGCGGAAGTAAAGCAAATAAAGGAACGAAGATTAGAATGGAGGAGTATGGAGAGCAGGGTTGATCAATCTCGTTCTATTATGGAAACGGAATATGTAACTGCTATTATGATGAATTATGTGCACGATTCGGATTTATTTAGCGGGGATATCCCAGCTGGAAATGCTCAGAGTCCAGTATACTCGGCGGTAATAAAATTAGATTTTAGTAAAAGCGAGATTAGTACTCAAGAGAAGAAAGAAATGTACGGTGTATTGAGATCATTAAGTAAGCAATTCGAGCGCTGCATGGTTGGTCCTATGATTGGTAACCAGATTCCTTTGTTTATTTTCCCGGACCAGGCAACTTCCCACTTATATTCCATACGCACGCATGGGATGTTATTCGCAAGGAAAGTAATACAGTCATTCGAAAACCATTATTCTTATGCTAAAGTGTTTATTGGCATTGGCTCACCCTATTTAAAACAGGATCAATATGTATTGTCATATCATGAAGCACTTTTGGCTTCAGGGGATACCCAGGGTTATACGAAGGTGAGATATTTTGCGGACATGCAAAAATCCGATAAGAAGCCGCAACAAGCTTTCTCAAGAGAAGTGGAAAAGAGTTTGATTATGGCATTAAGAAAGGCTGATAAAGAGCTGACATTATCGGTGTTTGATCAGTATTTGGAACAGCTATTCCAAAATGCCAGGTATGATCTGCGTGTTATTAAATACGAGTTGGAGAAACTATTTGATTTTATTGTGCAAATGTTAAACGAAAGCGGGTTCTCGATGCATCACGTTGGAGACCTTGAGCATCTGCACTCCGAGCAGCTTATTAGAGAGTTTGCCAAGTATCAGATCGTTCTTCTCATTAATCAAGTTACAAATTGGTATAATCTAGATTCACGGGGCAATATGGAGAAGGCGAAATCTTATATTACAGATCACTATGCAGATGACCTTTCCCTAGAAGTAGTAGCCGATTATGTACAACTAAATCCTCATTACTTCAGCAAACTATTTCATGAACGCTGCGGGATTACATTTGTAGATTATTTAACGCAAGTAAGAATTTCAAAAGCAAAAGAATTGCTGGCAGCCGATTTTGAGCAAAGTCTTAAAGAAATTAGTATGAGGGTTGGATATCGTGATCCAAATTATTTCAGCCGCGTTTTTAAGAAGTTAACGGGACTATCACCTTCAGAATTTCGCCAAACGCACAGTGTAGGTTATTTCAGTTAGGAGAGGGCAGCTTATGAAGCGATATAAACATATATCTATTCTTACTACTATTATGATTTCTTGTGTACTTCTTACAAGCTGCTCTCATTTTGGTAACGCCAATGTAAGCAATGGTTATGACAATGCTCTGGATATTACGGAAGATAAGAAAGTAGATGACGCTCCCTACTTACCGCTAAAAGATCAAATGGAAATTATGACATGGTGGACAGGTGCAGGAGATGAAGCTGGATATAAAGCTCTTCTTCAATCCTTTAAGGAAAAGTATCCTAGCATATCTTTATTTTCTTCTGCAGTTGAAGGCGGAGCAGGTATGAACGCGCGCATTGTTCTTGATCGAAGGATGGATGAAGGGAACCCTCCCGATACTTTTCAGGCTAATCAAAGGTCTATTCGGGCTTGGGCAGGAAAAAATAAGCTGTCCCCATTAACAGAGCTCTATAAGCAAGAAAATTGGCTGAATAAGTTCCCAAAACAAATATTGGACGAGCTCAGTATGAATGGAGAAATCTACGCTGTTCCACTAGATATCCATAGAACGAATATATTGTGGTACAATAGAAAAATTTTTGAGGAATTAAACTTGAAAGTTCCGGAAACGATTGAAGAGTTAATTGAAGTTGGAAATAAAATTAAAAGAAATGGAGTAACTCCGTTAGCCTATTGGACGGAATCTAGTTTGTTGACTAATGTTTTATTAGGTACGTTAGGAATTGATAACTACATGAAGGTTAATAAAGGCGAGCTGGATCCTCATAGCCAAGAGATAGGTATTGCTTTTAATAACATGGAAAGATTAACAGAATTGACCGATCCTATTTATCAAGAACAAACTTGGCCGGAGGAAGCACAGTCTTTCTTGAATGGAAGTGTAGCTATGCTGCTAATGGGGGACTGGGTGAAAGGTAATTTTGACTTACAAAAGGATTCTTTCCCGGGTATTGATTACGGTTGGCTGGCATTCCCAGGGACGAAGGGAGCCTTTGTAGCGACAATTGATGCATTTGGATTGACAGCACAAGGGAAAAATCAAGAGTCTACAACCCAGTGGCTTAAGTTTTTGGGCTCGTCGGAAGGGCAGGATGCATTTAATCCGCTCAAGGGCTCAACTCCTCCTCGTCTAGATGCGGACATTAGCAAGTATGATTCTTACGGGCAAGAATCTATCAGTGATTTTAAAGAAAGCTTAAGTCGTTCCCATGTACTATTTAAGGGGCTAAGCGGGAATATATATGAGCTGTACCAAATTTCGAAAAAAAACAAATAATAGATTCAGGCAAAGCGATAATGCTTTGCCTTTTTTCTTGCAATTGAAATAATCCAGACCACCTTAATAATGTGAAGATAAACGCTTTCATGTATTCAATTATAGTGAATAGAGCAAGTCATTATTATCTTTTCGAATAAATAGGAGGTCTCAAATGAAGAAGAAAAAATGGATTCCAGCAGTATGTGCAGGTGCGTTAGCAGTTACCGTGTTAGCTGCTTGCGGTAACAATGGCGGGGAAAATGCAAACCAAAACGCTGCAGCAAACAACAGTAAAGCCACCGCGGTTAACAACACGGCTGCTGAAAGTCCAGCCGTCAAGAAAGAGCCGACAGTTGGCGTTGCCATCTACAAATTCGACGATACGTTCATGACCGGTGTGCGTAACGCTATTGAAGCAGCGTCTCAGGGAGTTGCAAAGGTCGATATTGTTGACAGCCAAAACTCTCAACCTACACAAAACGATAAGGTCGATTTGTTTATTACGAAGAAGTACAATGCAATGGCAATTAATGCGGTTGACCGCACAGCTGCAAGCATGATTATTGACAAGGCAAAATCAGCAAATACGCCAGTAGTATTCTTCAATCGTGAGCCGCTCGCAGAGGATATGAATAAATGGGATCTAGTTTATTACGTAGGCGCTAAGGCTGAAGAGTCCGGCACAATGTCAGGTGAACTCATTATTGATTACTGGAAGGCTCATCCGGAAATGGACAAAAACAAGGATGGAAAGCTGCAGTACATTATGCTGAAGGGCGAACCAGGTCATCAAGATGCAGAACTCCGCACAAAGTACTCCATTCAAGCTATTACGGATGCTGGAATCGGAGTTGAGAAGCTCGCTGAAGATACAGCAATGTGGGATCGTGTAAAAGCACAGGACAAAATGGCAACGTTCCTCTCTGCACACGGCGATAAAATCGAAGCTGTGTTGGCAAATAACGATGATATGGCACTAGGCGCAATCGAAGCTCTTAAAGCTGCAGGCTACTTTAAAGATGGTAAGTTTATGCCGGTAGTTGGCGTTGATGCAACGGCAGCAGCCCTTCAAGCCCTCTCCGAAGGAACTTTGCTCGGTACGGTATTAAATGATGCGAAGAACCAAGGTGCAGCTACATTAAAACTTGCTGCAGCTCTTGCGAATGGTGAAACACCGTCCAAAGTAAACACGGGATTTGATATTACGGATAGCAAGTACGTTTGGGTTCCTTATAAAAAAATTACAAAAGACAATATGAGCGACGCGCAGTAAACAACATGCGGAGAGGTGGTCCTATTCACCGCTTCTCCGTTTTTTGTTTTCAGCCCTCATCAAAAGCAAGAGGTGTGAATTATGATGACTTCACCATATGTACTGGAAATGGAAGGGATAACGAAAGAGTTTCCAGGTGTAAAGGCGCTTGATCAAGTTACCATACAGATCCGGCCGGGCACCGTTCATGCTTTAATGGGCGAGAATGGCGCGGGCAAATCAACTCTCATGAAATGTTTATTTGGTATATATACACCAGATGCAGGAGAAATCCGGCTAAATGGGGAGGAAATCAACCTTCCGGATTCCCGTTCAGCTTTAGATAAAGGGATTACGATGATCCATCAGGAATTGCATCCCGTACCTCGCAGAAGTGTGATGGAGAATCTGTGGTTGGGACGTTTTCCAATGCGCGGCATTCAACCCTTTCGTTTTGTTGACGGCAAAAAAATGTACCGCGACACAGAAAAACTATTTAAGGACTTGGATATGGATATCGCTCCAGACCAGATTGTTGGAGATTTATCCGTATCAAAAATACAGTCCATCGAAATTGCTAAAGCGGTTTCTTATAATGCAAAAGTTATTATTATGGATGAACCAACATCCTCACTTACGGGAAACGAGGTTGAGCAGTTATTTAAGATAATTGAAGACCTTAAAGCACGTGGCGTTTCGATCATTTATATCTCGCACAAAATGGAAGAGATATTGAGAATTTCTGATGATGTTACGATTATGCGAGATGGTCGGAAGGTAGGGACTTGGCCGGCTAAAGAACTGACAATGGATCTAATTATATCCCGAATGGTTGGCCGAGACTTAACACAACGTTTCCCCGTTCGTGAGAACGTACCGGGTGAAACACTGCTAAAAGTAGAGGGATTAACCTCACCGTTCGTCCAATCTTTTAAGGACATTTCCTTTGAATTAAGGCAAGGTGAAATTTTAGGTATTGGCGGATTGGTAGGGGCTCAGCGTACGGAGTTAATGGAAGCTTTGTTCGGACTAAGATCTGTTTCATCCGGAACGATTTTTCTTCGAGGCAAGAGGGTCAAGATTAATCGACCAACCGATGCCATTCGAAACAAGCTGGCTTTATTGACGGAGGAGCGGCGTGTAACCGGTATATTTCCTGTACTATCCGTATTGGAAAATACGGTTATCTCAAACCAGAAGAGTTATGTGAAATACGGATGGCTAAACGAAAGCAAACGCCGTGAGGATACGGACCGTCATATCAATCGACTTGCGGTTAAGACCCCTTCGATGAAGACGTTAATTCGGAATTTATCCGGCGGTAATCAGCAAAAGGTACTGCTTGCGAGGTGGTTGTTGACACGGCCAGATATTTTATTATTGGATGAGCCGACACGAGGTATTGATGTCGGTGCAAAGTTTGAAATTTACTCGATCATAGCCGATTTGGCCGCCATCGGAAAGAGCATTATTATGATTTCGTCAGAGATGCCTGAATTGCTAGGAATGTCGGATCGAATCATGGTCATGTGCGAAGGCAGAGTAACCGGCATTGTGGAAGGTAATACGGCAAATGAAGAACAGATTATGAGGCTTGCGGCTCAACATAAGTCTTAAGCACGGAGGAATATCAATGAGCGTAAATGTGAAAAAGGTAAGCAATTTCTTGACCAATAACGCTATTTATGTCGTGCTGGTCGTTATTTTTATTGGGATTACAATCTCTAACCCAGACTTCTTGTCCTTAAGTACCCTGACGAATATTCTACACCAGAATGCAACAAAAGCTATTATTGCGCTGGGTGCCGCTTTCGTACTGATTACAGGCGGAGTGGATTTATCCGCCGGGCGAGTGGTTGGACTTTCCGCCGTCGTATCTGCCTCAATGGTACAGATGTCCAACTACCCGCAAAAGTTTTTCCCGCACTTGGCTGAATTACCGGTTATTGTACCGGTACTGCTGGCTGTCTTATGCGGTTTAGTTGTAGGTCTTATTAACGGTTTGGTCATTTCTAAATTACATGTGCCTCCGTTTATTACGACATTAGGTACAATGGTTATTGTTCTTGGTGTTAACTCTCTTTACTTTGACATGGATCCTAATAACTCTCAGCCAATTGGCGGATTGCGTTCCAGCTTTACGAAGTGGGGGACGGGGAGCTTTAGCATTGGTTCATTTAATTTGCCTTATCTTGTTATCATTGCGATTGTTGTGGCCATTATCTGTTGGATTGTCTTTAATAAAACGAGACTTGGCAAAAACATGTTTGCAATTGGCGGAAACGTACAAGCAGCTCATGTATCTGGGATTAACGTAGGACGCAATCTGCTTTGGATTTATGGCATCGCTGGCGCCCTTTATGGACTTGCAGGTGTTCTTGAAGCTGCAAAATCCGGTGGTGCTTCTAGTGCCTATGGTAATATGTATGAACTCGATGCCATTGCAGCTTGTGTAGTTGGCGGGGTATCTACGACAGGCGGCATAGGTACGGTTCCTGGCGTTATGGCTGGTGTATTGATCTTTGGTGTTATCAATTACGGCTTAACCTTCATTGGTGTAGGACCTTATTTCCAGCTTATTATTAAAGGCGCTATCATCGTTGCAGCTGTTGCTATTGATGCTCGTAAATTTGTAGCTAAGAAGTAAGTGAAGAAAAATATAAAAAAACACAGTGCATGGTGGTCAAGACCCCATTTAGTGGACAGTTAGAAAAAGCCCTATCCAATAAGCTGTTTCCGGTATTGAGCCGGAGACAGCTTATTTAATTTTCTTTGCGGATGATGATTGTTATAAAAATGGATATATTCTTCAATTCTGCTTTGTGCTTCCTCGATGGATCGGATATCATAAGGATAGAGTGCTTCTGTCTTCAAATGGGAGAAGAAGCTCTCCATTGAGGCATTGTCGTAACAATTGCCTCGTCGAGACATGCTGATTTGGGCGCCAACCTTTGGCAGCATGTCGTGGTAGTCGTAGGACGTGTACTGGGATCCCTGATCGCTGTGAACGATCAGCCCAGTCACGTCCTTTTCCTTCTCAAATGATTTGGAAAACGTTTGGAGTACAAGATCCTTATCATTGCGTAAACTCATGTTGTAGGCGACGATTTCGTTTTGACACAAGTCTTTGATAGTAGAGAGGTACAACCAGCTATCTTTCACTCGGTCTTGCGTAACGTCTATGAGCCACTTCTGATTAGGTTGAAGTGCTTCAAAATTGCGATCCAGCACATTTCTCACGACTCAGTCGCCTAGGCTCCAAGATCGATGATGACGGAATTTGCGGCGTATTTTAGCTTGTAGCCCCATTTCCCGCATGAGACGTAGGATCTTCTTGTGGTTCATCCATACCTGATGATTTTGGTACATAAACAATTGAATTTGCCTGTAGCCGTAAATACCTTTGTAGCGTTCATACGTGGTGCGAATGATCTCTTTGGAGGACTTGTCCTTATCTACGGCTCTTCGTTTAAGATAGGCATAGAATCCGCTCTTGGAGAGACCGACTTCTTTACAAAGATCTGTAACGGTGGAATGCTCTCTGAGCTCTTCAACGAGCCTACACTTTTCTGGTACACCTCCGCCTTCGTAATGGCCAACCACTTTTTTAGAACGGCATTCTCCATTTCGAGCCGCTTAACATAACGGTTCTCGTCGACATATTCTTTCCGCTTTCCTCGCGTATCTGATAGGCCGAATTCTCCCGTCTGTTTGTACCTACGCATCCAGGTCTTCACTCTTCCAACATCAACTATCCCTAACTCTTCTGCGATTTTCACTACCGTTATTCCTTGAAGTCGCATCTCAATTGCCTTCTTCTTCGTTTCAAAGCTGTACGTTTGAAACTTTTGCCCTTTTTTCGCCATAACGAAAAGCACCCCCTATAGTTTTCATCGGTTAAACACTAGGTGTTTTTCCAATGTCCACTATAAGGGGTGCACTTCAGCATTCGCCGGTCTTTCTTATTCGCTCACATATTTGGTAAGAATCACTTCGGTGCTGCTGTCAGTCGACTGCACCGATACTTCATCCATGAGAGCCTCCATCAGATAAATGCCGAGGCCGCCAACCGGCAGCTCGCTGATTTCGATCCCTTGCAGGGGAGGGCTGTCAGTTCCGGTTTCGGAATGCTCGAATGGAGGGCCGTCATTTTTGACAATAATCGTGATCCCCGCCTCTGATGGCTGAAACGTAATGTCAATCAGGCTGCCTTCTTCCCTCTCGGAGCCTCCATGCAGTACGGCATTCGTACAAGCCTCGGATACCGCGACCTTCATATCTTCGATGTCTTCATAGGAAAAATTCAGCTTGGACGCAATACCGTAAAGGCATACTCTTACGATATCGATATAATCGGCATGGGAAGGGATTTGTAATCGTATCATGATTATCCCTTTGTCCCTTCCGATAAGTAACCGGATATGCCCGTCAAATCAAACAATCGTTGAATGGACGGGGGAATATCTTGGACCGAGAATGGCGCATTAATGCCGTCGCGGTATTTCAGCACGGATACGATAATGCCGATGCCCGTACTGTCGATATATTTCAAATCGCGAAGATTAAGCACGAGACCGCGGTCCGTCCGCTCCATCAGCGGCTCCAATGCGGCTCTAAGCTGAGTAACGACCGATAGGTCAAGCTCTCCGCCAAGCGATAAAATGTAGCTGTCGTTTGTTTCTTCTTGCTCAATCTGGAATTGCTGAGACTTCATCTAATCCACTCCGATCATTAAATTAAGATAGTCCTCCGTTAGACGGAGGAGACATGGTAATAAGCGATAGATTCTAGAGTTCCGGTATCGTAGTTGATAAACAGCTTCAGGACATTCTCCTGGCGTTCGTATACAATACCGTCCTCCGCCTTATAATCAGGTTCGCCGAGCGCCTCTATTAACGCTTCGATCGAGACCGGAATTTCTTCGTCATCGATCCAGATGGTGCTTGCGCTGCCGCTTACCTTGATTTCATCCATGATGCCGTCACGGAAAACGATGTCCATATTGGGATATTCGTAGGTTTCCATCTCGGTTAACCACTCATCTTGGTTGATTTGGTTCGGTTCGCCAAGCATGCGTTCGACAGTTATTTTATCATCGTAAAGAGAAAGCCCGTTGACGGACTGCAGTCTGAAGTCGGAGACCGTATAGTCCGCATTATAGTCCGCATGCGAGACGGTCGCCCACTCGGATGCTGTTGCTGTGGCAGGTGTCGGCGGTTCTTGCACGGGATGAGGAAGAGACATGTAAGCAAGCGGCACAACGCCGATGATCCCTCCTGCAAGGTAACATGCTATAAATGTATTCTTCATAAGTTATCCCTCCAGCCTTTTTCATTCGCTTTAGTATCCATTACCCGGTCAGGGGAGAGTTGAAACAGGCTGGAGTAAAAATTATTTCGTATATAAGGTAACAAGGCAAATATCGTCCTTCTGCACGGTGCCGCTGTCCTGAGGGATCATGGTTGCTACCAGCCCGGATGGATCTAATTGATCTTTATTTCTCATCAAATCGATTAACGTATCGTAGGAGGGTTCTTCACCGGTTATCGCAGCTAAACCGTCAGTTAATCCGTCCGTATACAAGACAATTCCGGCTTCCCGCTCATATTGAAGACTGCCTTTGCTTAGCTTCAGCTTATTAAACAAACCAATAGCGCTGCAGCAAGGTTCTAACAGGGCGGGCTTGCCGTCCAGGAAGGCAATTCCCGGGGGATGGCCGGCATTTACGTATTCAATCGTTTTGTTCTCCACATCAAGCACCAAATAGATGGCGGTAAAATAGTAGTTCATCAGCTCATCCTTAATATGCAGCTGATTCATATAGCGGTTGAGCTCATGCATCACCTGCTCCATATCGTTCATGCGCGTTATCGTATCCCGGAGTACGGACGAGATATACATGCAGACAAGGGAAGAGGAGATGCCGTGGCCCATCATATCCAGAAGGATCACGCCATATCGGTTCTTGTCAATCCGATACCAGTTGTAGAAATCCCCCGCCAGCTCGGAAGAGGGCTGATAGGCCGCGTTAATTCGCATATTCTCGTCGTCAATCTCCGTGCTGAGCACGCTAAGCTGCACCTGCTTGGCCAGCTCCAGATTGTATCTCATATTTTTGTCGCGTTCTTTGTGACGGTCGATTTCCTGCTTCAGCCGCATGGACGAACGGATACGGGCAAGCAGCTCCATCCGGTTGATCGGCTTCATGACGTAATCGCAGGCTCCGGCATCGAGGGCTTCGGCCATTTTGTTCGAATCGCCAACCGCGGTTACGAAGATGATGGGAATGTCTTTGTAACGGCAGTCCTGCAATACCGTGCGGCATGCTTCAATGCCGTCGATATCCGGCATCATCATATCCATTAGAATTAACTCGACATCGAGGTCTGCTGAAGTAGTGGAGCCTCCTATGCCAAGCATATCGTAAAGTTCATGGGCTGACGAGGCCGTTAATAGATTCTGATAACCGGCCTTTTTCAGGATGGTCTGTATGATAAGCTGGTTGGTCGTGTTATCGTCAACAATGATAATACTCATCCGGGAGTACTCCTTTCTTTATTCCTATTCTTTTAACACTATACCATAGATCAAAGACCTACCCGTAGGAGTAGGTCTTTGATTTTGGAATGTTCGGTTATAAGCGGTATTCCGGGTAATAGTAGACGGAAGAGTCGTATTCATCATCCTTGTACTCTTTGCCGCCCCAAGCGATAACGAGAATTTTATCCCTGTCCATCTCTTTTTCCAGATGCTCCGCGTATTGCTTCGAGATCCCAAGCGATCTCATCTTGGCGCGGAGCTCATTGCCGGTGGATCGGAAAATATTGGCTATAGCCGTTCCGACGCCTTCCGCGGCTACGCTGATTTGCTCGGCATTGGTATTTTTGGCAATGCGCTCCGTGCGGTCTTTATCGTGAGTCAGTACAAAGATGTTCTCTCTCGCATATCCGTCGCGTTCGAAGCGGTGAACCTGCTCCTGTACCTCCAGCATATTGTTGACCGTGTGTACTCTTGTCGTCATGGTTTGAGTTGTCATTGTAATTCCTCCTCGATTTTTAATTAAATTGGTGTTGCCGGCGCTTGCCGGTTATGCTCGTCTTCGTCCCAGTATCAGAGATGCGATAAAGAGGACGATAAAGACCACGAATAGGATTTTCGCAATACCCGCGAGTGCGGAGGCGATGCCCAGGAATCCGAACAGGCCGGCGACGATTGCGAAGATGAAGAAGAGTAGAGCCCATCCTAACATATGAATCACCTTTCTTTCGATTGGGGTGCTTGCTCGTTTTGTTGTTCTTGCTTGTCTTGCTTGATAGGTACTTAACCACGATACCCGGGGATGAAACATCTTCTTCTGCAAAATCTTCTGCAAAAATCGGGCAGCGAATTTTTCTTCATTAATAGTTAAAACAAAAACAGCCTGCAGGGGGTTATCCCGTGCAGGCTGTTTGACATGCCAAGTGATTAACTACGATTAAGATGTTCGTTCAAGAGACCCGGAAAATCAGTAATGATGCCCGTTACGCCGATGGAGATCAGCTTGTCCCATTCGAAGGGATGATTCGCCGTGTAAGGATAGATTTGAAGTCCCGCGGCGAGTGCGTCTTCGGTATCCTGAGCTCCGATATGGCCATGATGGGGGTGAAGCGACCATACCTCCGTCTCCAGAAGCGCTGCGTACGAAGCATGATGGATGAGATCGGCGGCATAGAGAAGTCCGATGCGGAGCTCCGGCTCCGCCTGCTTCAGTCTGAGAAGCAGCTTATGGTCGAAGGAAGAGACAACCGTGCGCTCCAGTCGGCCTTCGCCGCGGAGATAATCCAGCAGTACCTGATCGAGAAGGGCGCCTGCGGAATCCTTGACTTCGACATTGATTTCGATGTGTTCCGGCAGTAAATCGTATACTTCCTCCAGGAACGGGACTTTCTCACCGGCAAAAGAAGGCGAGAACCAACTTCCCGCATCCGCCTTGCGGATGACTTCCGAATGCAGCAAGCGGATCGCTCCAGAGCCGTCCGTCGTCCGGTCCAGCGTATCGTCATGGCAGACAATGAGCTTGCCGTCCTCCGACAAGTGAATATCCAGCTCTACCATATGGCTGCCTTGCTCGGCCGCAAGCCTGAAGCTCGCAAGCGTATTCTCCGGCGCTTCTCCTGCTGCGCCTCTATGGCCAATTACAATTGGGCCGCTTGCATGAATATTGTGCTCGATTTCCCTCGACATTCTCTTGTTCCCTCCCAGTCGGACTCCAATGGCATCCAATATCCAATGGGTTACCCTGTTATTCGCCTTCATTATAGGTCGGGATGGTTAACCTGTCCCCTTCCGATTATAAATCTAAAGAAAATCTTTAGAAAGGTACTGTTTATTTTCAAGTAAGCGTTGTCACATTTCCTAATCTTAATAAAACGCTGACATAGGAGTTACAAATGACAGTTATTCTTGGACTTGCCAAGCCATATCAGGTTCATCAATTTCTTGAAAGGGCGGTTGTAGTCACACATGAATTCGTCACTCTATTCAGACAAATCAAAGCCGGTCTTGTCTCCGGCATCCGCGGCAACACCTGGCAGCCGGATCAACGCAGGCATGCTGAGAAGAATGCGGGAGCATCTCCTCGGTTACCTGTTTCTGGCGCCAAGCGTGGCTATATTCATCCTGTTCTTCTTTTATCCGATGGCTCGCTCCGTCTATTTGAGCTTTCAGCTTACCGATCCCCGCGGCAGGGTTGCCGCATATGCGGGCTGGGACAATTATTCGCGGATGATGGAATCGTCCGCCTTCTGGAACAGTCTCTGGATCACGGTAAAATTCACTTTAATGACAGTGCCAGCCGGTCTAGTTCTCGGCTTGCTATGCGCCAGTCTTGTCCATTCCGCGGGCAAAGGGAGCAAGCTGTTCCGCTTTATCTTCTCGCTCCCGCTGGCCCTATCTGTCGGAACGGCATCTATTCTATGGATGATTCTGTACCATCCGTCGCTTGGCATGCTCAACTATTTGCTTGGGCAGATCGGCTTTGGACAAGTCCAATGGCTGACCGATCCGGGTGCGGCGCTTGATTCCGTCTCGCTTATGACCGTATGGATGAACTCCGGTTTTCCGTTCGTTCTGCTTCTGGCAGCTATTCAAGGGCTGGATAACGATGTCATGGACAGCTCGAGAATTGATGGCGCCTCGATGTGGAGAACGTTTTTCTCGATCAAGCTGCCGCTGCTGTCGCCAACGCTTTTCTTTCTTGCGGTTGTATCGATTATGAGCGCCTTCCAGTCCTTTGGACAAATCAATATCCTTACACGGGGTGGTCCGGCCGGTTCAACGGATGTGCTGGTGTACTCCATCTACCGGGAAGCATTTATTAACTACCAGTTCGGTACCGGCAGCGCGCTGGCGATTGTCCTGTTTATTCTGATGCTTCTGCTGACGGCTGTACAATTCCTTGTTCTTGGAAAGAAGGTGCATTACCAGTGAAGGCTTTCAGTCATCCGCGCAGCCCATTCCGCTTATTCAGCCTATACGGCCTGCTCGTCCTGCTGTCGCTGTTAGTGCTTGGACCACTTCTGTACTTGCTCGCCCAAATCTTCATGACGCCGGACGAAGCAAGCCAATTTCCGCCCAAGATTCTTCCTTCGGGTTTTCACACGGGGGAGCTGAAGAACGCTATTGATACCGTTCCGATATTTGGCTTTATCCTTAACAGCTTTGTTCTGGCGGTCTCGATAATGGTTCTTCAGGTACTGACGGCGGCGCTGGCCTCTTATGCATTTGTTTACATTCGGTTTGCCGGCAGCCGGATTTGGTTCGCTTTATTTATCAGCACCATGATGATTCCATGGGAAGTTACGATTATCCCCAACTATTTGACGGTCAAAAGCTGGGGATGGCTCGATTCGTTCCAAGGGCTTATCGTGCCGTTTGCAGCATCTGCGTTTGGCGTGTTCCTGCTTCGCCAGTTCTTCATGCAGCTGCCGCGCGAGCTTTTTGAAGCGGCGCGTATCGATGGCTGCGGGCATTTCCGCCACTTTATTTCCATCGTGTTACCGTTATCCGGCCCGGCTGCGGCATCGCTTGCGGTGTACGTGTTCCTGAACGGCTGGAACCAATACTTGTGGCCGCTGCTCGTTACAAGCAGCGACGCCATGAGAACGGTCCAGATCGGAATCGCGATGCTCCAGTTCGAGGAGCTGACAAGCTGGAATCTGGTGCTGTGCGGAGTTGCGCTTGTCTTGGTGCCGTTGTTTGTCCTGCTGGCACTTGGCCTAAAGCCGCTTGTTCGGGGAATTACGGCCGGCGCGGTGAAGGGTTGAGCTTACCCGGGTACTAGTCCTATTGGACTTGCCATATAGAAAACATTTATTCTAAGGGAGAGAAAAGAAACCATGGTTAAACGCAATTGGAAAATGGTATTGCCTGTGGCGGCTATGCTTGTGCTGCCTTTATCAGCTTGCGCATCGAATCCGAATAACGGAGGAAACGAGCCGTCGCCAACTGTCTCGGCTACCAATACGGAGACTAGCGCCAATGCGGGAGCAGCTTCCACCGAGCCGGCCAAAGAGCCTGTCAAAGTGATTTGGTGGCATTCCATGAGCGGCGAGCTCGGCACGGCCGTGGACAAGCTGGTCAGCGATTTCAACGCTTCGCATCCCGATATCAAGGTAGAAGGCGTCTTCCAGGGCACCTACGACGAAAGCTTGAACAAGCTGAAGGCTTCCATGGATTCCAAGTCGGGTCCTTCCTTAATCCAGGTGTACGAGATCGGTTCGAAATTCATGATCGATTCCGGCGCCGTTACGCCGGTGCAGCAGTTCATCGACGAAGAGAAATACGACTTGTCTTCGCTGGAGCCGAATATTGCTAAATACTATACGTTTGAAGGCAAGCAGTATTCCATGCCTTTCAACACTTCCAATCCGATTCTTTACTATAATAAGGACCTGTTCGAAAAAGCCGGTCTTGATCCAAACAAGCCGCCTGCGACTTACGAAGAAGTAGCAGCCGACGCTAAAAAATTGACAGGGAATGGCGTAACGGGAGCATCCTTCGCCATCTACGGCTGGTTTATGGAGCAGCTCCTGGCTAATCAAGGCAAGGACCTTATCAATAACGGGAACGGCCGCGCTAGCGCCGCTACGGAATCGCTCGTAAATCAGGAAGCTGCGGTAAATACGCTGACTTGGTGGAAAGGCATGGTCGACAATAAATCCGTTCTGAATCTCGGACGCAAAACGGATGACACGAAAAAAGCGTTCCTTGCCGGACAAATCGCCATGACGCTGGACTCGACGGCTTCGCTGCGCGGCATTGTTGACGGCGCGGCAGGCAAGTTCGAAGTGGGCACGGGTTTCCTGCCTAAGCCTGACGCTTCCTCCGAAGGCGGCGTTGTTATCGGCGGCGCGAGCAACTGGATTCTGAACAACAAGTCTGCCGAAGAACAGAAGGCCGCTTGGGAATTCATGAAGTACCTGGCTGAGCCGGCCGTGCAAGCGGAATGGCATATCAACACCGGTTACTTCCCGATTACGACAAAAGCTTATGACGAGCAGATCGTAAAGGATAACCTCGCGAAGTATCCGCAGTTCCAGACGGCTGTTGACCAGCTTCATGCCTCCAAGCCAAGCACGGCAAGCCAAGGCGCCGTAATGGGCGTATTCCCTGACGCGCGTCAGACGGTGGAAGGCGCAATTGAAGAAGTGTTCACGGGCAAGAAGGATGTAAAGGCTGCGCTTGATGCTGCGGCTAAGCAAATTACGGAGAAAATCGATATCTATAATAAGACGGTATCGAAATAATACTGCCAAAAACAGCTCTGGAGCTATGCTCTCCAGGGCTGTTTTTTTATTTTTGCGCAAATAGATTCAGAATTGTCTGACAATATTGTTTCAAGGGATGGATAGCTGGTTAAGTAATGACATGATAGCATTTCAAATCGAAAAGGATGTGGGATCGATGGATAAGCATAAGGTGAATGTCAATGGCATCGATATGGTATACGAAGAATGTGGTCAGGAAAACGAAAAAGCGATTATTCTGCTTCACGGTTTTTGCGGATCGTCCCATTATTGGCATAATGTTTGTCCGCTGCTAACCGATCATTACCGTGTAATCATGCCGCAGCTGCGGGGTCATGGCGAAACATCGGTACCAGACAATGTGTATACGATGGAAGTGATGGCCGATGATATAAATGCATTGATCGAAAAGCTTGGAATTGATAAAACCGTTGTATTTGGTCATTCTCTTGGCGGCTATGTAACGCTGGCCCTTGCTGATAAATACCCTGACAAGCTGGCCGGTTTCGGACTGATTCATTCCACCGCTCTGCCGGACACGGAAGAAGTGAAGAGGAAAAGGTATCAGGATATTTCCTTCATTCAGAAGGAAGGGATCGAGCCATACGTACACGACCTGATTCCGAAGCTGTTTAAGGAATCCAAGAGGCAAGATATGCCTGATGAGGTGGAAAAGGTTAAAGAGGCCGGACTCAAAATGTCTGCAAAGGGAGCTATTCATACGCTTGAAGGCATGATGATGAGACCGGACCGCAGCGCCATGCTGCATGAAGCATGTTACCCGATTCTGCTGGTAGCCGGGGCGGAGGATGAGGTCGTCTCTCCGGATGATACGTTCTCCGTAAACGATAAGGAGACACCAAAGTCGACTTACGAATACCCGCATATTCAGGAGAATACCTTCGAAGGCGTCGCTCATATGAGTCTGGTCGAAGCTCCCGAGCAGCTGGCCAGGGTCATCGCCAACTACCTCAGAACCCTTAGCGAGAAGGAGCCCGTGAGGGCGTTGTAAAAACTGCAAATGAATTAAGCCGTAGGGGCTTCGACCCGTACGGCTTTTTTAATTTTTTATGCTTTCAAAAAACCTGCTCGAAAAACAACCATTTGTGGGTTAGAATAAGTGGGCAAGATCATTATCGACAAAGGACGTGTGTAGTCAAATGGCAAAGCTGACACCGTATTTTTACTCCGAAGACGCGAAAACGCAAGCCGGATTTTACATGCAGGCTCTAGGCGGTGAAGTCATCGATCAAATGACGTACGGTCAAGCTCCGGGTACGGATGAGTCGATGAAGGACAAAATCATACATATGGTTTTTCAAGCTGCAGGTGTTACCTTCTATATTGCCGATACGATGCACGAGCCTCCGGGACACAGTGCGAGCTTTGATTTGAACCTCGAATTCAAAACAGACGAGGAAGCGCGGCAAGCCTATGCCAACCTATCGGAAGGCGGCCGGGTGATCATGCCGCTGGAGAAGCAATTTTGGGGTACGCTGTTTGGCCGGGTAGAAGACAAATTCGGCATCAAATGGCAGATCAGTACGGAGCCGAAGCCACAAGGCTAATAATGTGAATCATGACTATCCGCTGCTCCAGCTTGGGAGGAACGCTCGGATAGTCTTTTTTACGATAGAGGTTTTCTCATAAGGAGAGAGGGAAACAAGATGAAGGCAAGCGAATGTCCAATCTGCAAGGGGAACAATCAGTGCGGCAATGAGCAAGGCCGGCCGGCCGGGGACTGTTGGTGCAGCAAGGAGGTTTTTCCGCAAAAGGTGTTTGAACAGATTCCATCCGAATTAATGGGAAAAGCCTGCGTATGCCAAGCTTGTCTGGAAAGGCTGAAGCGGGAATCGAAGGAAGAGTCCGGGGAGATGCAATCATGAATCCAATAAATCCATTAGAAGTAGAGGATTTGCTGCAAAAATTTACAGGGGAAGAGATTTACGTCCATAGCGAAGCAACGTCTTATGTTTTTGTACGTAATTTCAAGGTCAAGCTGACGCAGGCTTTTGCAGCCGGAGAGGGGCCGTTCCGGATCGCTTTGCGCTTTGATCAAATCGGCTGGCTGCGAATGGAAGCGCTCACGCATTACGAGCATGATACTGAAGGACGCCTGCTGCTGGCAGGCTACGATGACAGAGGACGGATGAATGTTGCGCTGCATCTCGGAAAGGAGCCGTTTGCTGAATGAGTACAGAACCAAGAAAACTTCTCGCCGTATTTGCCCATCCGGATGACGAGTCTTTTATTTGCGGCGGTACGTTAGCGAAGTATGCCGACAGCGGAGTGGAGATTACGTTAGTCAGCGCAACAAGAGGCGAGATGGGCAGACGAATGGGCAATCCGCCTTATTTGAACCGCGAGACGATGGCCGCAGCCCGTGAACAGGAGCTTCGGGAAGCATGCGAATGTCTAGGGGTCAAGCATCTGCATTTCTTCGATATTCGCGATAAAACGGTGGAGTTTGCCGATCCGGATCAATTGGCTGACCGTATAGCCGGATTGATACGGGAAGTTGATCCCGATGCTATTCTTACCTTTCATGAGAAATGGGGAGGGCATCCGGATCATTGCGCGATTGGCAAAGCTACGATTGAAGCGCTTGCCCGCACGGGACTTGCGAAAGCCTTGTATTTCATTTCGTTCGGAGATTCGCTGGCCTATCCGGAGGCTTACGGTTATACCCAAGAGGAGATTACCCGGATTGACGTAAGCCGCTATAAAAAAGCGAAGCTTGCGGCGTTCCGCGCACACCGCTGCCAGACGGAAATCGATGAATGGGTATGGCTGCCTGACCGGCAGGCGATGAGCCGTTTCGGGGAGCATGAATATTTCATCAAAGGAAACAAAGAGGCGCTCAAACTCGGCAATGCCGAATTGTTCTAGCGCCTCATGAGGAATGTTATTCAAATTCGCTTAAAGCCGTTGCAGCCAGGTTTTGAATGACGACATTGTCCATCGGCGGATTATGCAGTCCGGCCCGAACATCCCTGTAATAACGCTCGAGCGGAAGCTGACGGGATAAGCTGGTGCCGCCAACGATCCGCATGGCCAGATCAACAATCTTTATGGCGTTATTGGTTGCCACGTATTTCGCGAGACCCAGGTCAGCTTTCAAAGCTGGCCTGTTTTCCGTTTCACGGTCCCACCGTTCCGCAATCGAATACAGCATGGTATGGGCGGTTCGAAGCTCAAGCTCCATCTGGCCGATCGAATGCTGGACGGAAGGAATAGACGAGATCGGTTTGTCCATCTGGCCGGGTTTGTAGGAGTTAGCGAACGACAGGGCATAATCTCTTGCGGCTAGCGCAATGCCAAGATAACAGGCAGGAATATGCAGCAGCCATCCGCCTCCGTCATCCGTCCCTTTGCCGGTAAGCCGGTGATCGGCGGAAATAAAAACTTGATCGAGCACAACATCGTGGCTTCCGGTCGCGCGCATGCCAAGCGTATCCCACGTTTCGATAATGGAGACTCGTTCGTCCCGGCTCACCATGAAATCGCTAACGCTGTCCTCTTCCGGAATATAAGCGGTTACGACAAACCGTTCGAGGATGGGGGACAAAGTGCTGAAGGTTTTGCGCCCGGATATAAGCCATCCTCCTTGGACGGCTGTTGCGGTTGTTTCGGGCTTGCCGCCCCTGCTTGGACTGCCGGTAGCTGCTTCGCTTGCGAAGGTGTTAATCATTGCTCCGTCTTTTACGACGGCCGCGCAGAGGTCAGCAAAGACAGGCTCCTGCCATTTTCGGGAAGTGCGCAGATGCAGCATCTGTCCCATATGCCAGCCAACCGCAAGCGCGGTAGAACCGTCGCCATAAGCTAATCTTTCCTGCAGCATAACCATCTCATAGAGAGAGATTTCTTCTCCGCCGTATACTTTGGGAACCGTAAGCCTCAAATATCCCGCCTCGCGCAAATCCGCGAAATTATTAAACGGAAACGAACCTTCACGGTCATGCCGGGATGATCTCTCCGCGAAACATGCCGCCAGTTTATCTACTTGCAATACCCGGGCTTGTTCTTCTTCATTCCGGATATATTGATCTACCCAACGAGTCATCTATTTTCGCTCCTCTTAAAATGAATATTCGCAAATAAGGGCTGTGCTGCAGGCTATATGCGCTTATTCATGCTACGTATGCATTAGCCTTACCTTATTATAGCAAGCAGAGGAGACATGTCGCTATCAGGCTTGAACTCCGATATGACGGTTTGACGCAAATTCGAACAAGCCTTTGTCCGTTATTTTGAGCTCAGGGATGACCGGGAGAGCCAGGAAGGATAACGTCAGGAATGGATTAAACGTATCAGGGGCCCCGATCGTACGAAGCGCGCCATATAAGCTATGCATCTGTCGATTCACTTCGCCATAACGTTGTTCGGACAAAAGGCCGCCGACAGGCAAGGACAAGGAAGCAAGAACTTCACCGTCCGCCACAACCGCAAGCCCGCCGTTCATCGCAGCCACATGACCGATAGCAAGCAGCATGTCTTCGTCGGTTACTCCGGCGCAGATGATATTGTGCGAATCATGGGCTACCGACGATACGATCGCGCCTTTGCGGAAGCCAAATCCTTTGACAACCGCAAGCCCGATATTGCCGGTCCGGTGATGACGTTCAACGACGGCAAGCTTAAGCTGGTCGCGTGCTGTCGAAGAAATGAACCGCAGCTCCCGGTCTCTTGAAACTTGTTCTTTCAAATGCCGGGTCACAAGAGAGTTCGGAATAATTCCGATAACATTGCAGCTATCCGAAGCGAGCGGAAGCTCAAGAGCATTCGGCCGAAGCGGCTCCATTCCGGTTGTTATATCGGAGGAACGCATAGTCTCCGGCAAAGCTTGCGCAGCACTAGCGGTGAAGGCTTCCTCCGCAAGCTCCCCGTTGCTAAATACGCTTACGCCTTCCTTAAATACTTGCCGGATCGTCAGCTTTTCCAAATTATCAACGATAACAAAATCAGCCTTATAGCCGGGAGCAATCGCGCCTTGCTGGCGCAGACCAAAGCATTCGGCGGCGTTCAGTGTCGCCATCTGGATGGCGGTAACCGGATCAAGCCCTTTGCTCACGGCCAGACGGATGCTGTGGTCGACGCTTCCTTCCTCCAGCAGATCGTCAATAAGTTTATCGTCGGTCACAAACAGGCATCTTCGGCTATTTCCGGCGTTAACGGCAGGAAGGAGCGCTTCCAGGTCCTTGGCGACGGTTCCTTCCCGGATCATCAGATACATGCCAAGCTCGAGACGGTGCCTTGCTTCCTCCGCGTCAATAGCTTCATGATCCGTGCGGATGCCCGCGGCCATATAGAGATTGAGCTGTTCTCGGTCAATGCCGGCGGCGTGACCGTCGATATGCGCAGCAAGCTCATTCGCGTCAGCCAATTTGCTGATCATGCCGGGACTTGCGGCAGCAAGAGCGGGGAAGTCCATCACTTCAGCCAGGCCAAGAACTTTGGGATGCGCGTAGAACGGGCGAAGCTCTTCCGCTTCTAGAGTTGCACCACTCGTCTCGAAAGGGGTGGAAGGCACGCAGGACGGCAGATTGACGTAAATGTCGAGGGGAAGTCCTTCGGATTGATCAAGCATATATTGAATCCCTTTGCTGCCCATTACATTAGCCATTTCATGCGGGTCGGTCACAACGGCGGTGACCCCATGCTGCAGAACAACTTTAGCGAATTCCCGCGGCGTCAGCATCGAGCTCTCAATATGCACATGGCCGTCAATCAAGCCGGGAATGATCCATTTCCCAGCGGCGTCAATCACTTCCAAACCGTCCGTGTAGTCGCCGATTCCTGCAATCATGCCGTCCGCGATTGCGATATCGCCGGACATAATGCTGCCTGTAAACACATTTACAATTTTGCCGTTTCGGATAATAAGATCTGCCGCAGCGCGTTTGGCTGCTACGTCGATTCGTTTGGTGAGTTTGTCTTTTATATTCATGCCGGATATTCTCTCCTTAAAAGAATTGTGATATTATCGGCGCTTACGCCGAATGAAGCAATTCTTGCGTTGAAAGCATATAAATTAAAAAAACTCCCGATTACCGCCGATGCCGAAAGAAGCATGCTGGTAATCGGGAGTTTACGGTTCCCGGTAGAAACCCCCGGCCCGTATTGCCGAGGTTATACGCAATATTGGATTCTATTGTAGAAGATGGACTACGGGAATGCAACGACTTATTTTGTCGAAGGCATGATATGCGTAGGAATCTGGCCGTTCGGATAGGGTCCTTCCCAGCCGAGATAGTAATGGCGGACCGGCTTCAGTTCATCATCCAGCTCATACACAAGCGGAATGCCGGTAGGGATATTCAAGTCTGCAATGCCGTCCGGCGGTATTTGGTCCAAATATTTGACCAGTGCCCGCAGCGTGTTCCCGTGGGCGGCTATAATAACCTGGCTTCCGGAGGAAATGGCGGGAGCTATTTCCGCATTCCAATACTTCAGAACCCTTGCCTCCGTGTC
The DNA here is from genome assembly GCF_000023585.1 of Paenibacillus sp. JDR-2. Classification (NCBI taxonomy): domain Bacteria; kingdom Bacillati; phylum Bacillota; class Bacilli; order Caryophanales; family Paenibacillaceae; genus Paenibacillus; species Paenibacillus sp. JDR-2. Next base: position 2,220,107 of record NC_012914.1, read on the forward strand.
TTCCAAGTTTTCCGTTAACGGAAATTCGCCTTCCTTGAGTCCGAGGTAACGAGGGTCGGCAGCTGCGTATCTCGGATCGGTCGAGTCGAGTGCCGGAGGGCGGACGTCAACCGATCTGCGCCATAGATGCACCTGGTCCTCTCCGTATTTGGCGGCGGTTTCCGCTTTGTCCAGCCCTTGGAGAGCGCCGTAATGCCGCTCATTCAACATCCAGCTTTTATGCTCCGGTATCCATAATAGATCCATCTCGTGAAGGATAATCCATAAGGTGCGGATGGCGCGTTTCAAGACGGAGGTATAGGCGATGTCGAAGACGTAGCCGTGTTTTTTCAGGATGCTTCCGGCTTCCCTGGCTTCATCCAGACCTTGCGTTGACAGGTCTACATCAGTCCAGCCCGTGAACCGGTTCTCGACATTCCATACGCTTTGTCCATGGCGGATCAGGACGATTTTTTTCATGAGGTGACCTTCTTTCCAAAGTTTGCTTATCTCTATAATGTTTCCAATCAAGAAAAAAAACAAGCCGACCCTGATAAAATCGGGTCAGCTTGTTCTAAATCTTTATCTTCTCAATGCGCTTCGGCATGGTCGACATGCTTTAGATGTTTATGGTTCAACGCAATGAGGATAACGGCCAGGATAACGAAGCCGCCGCCGATATAGAACGGGGCCTGGAAATCGAACCACTCGGCGAATTTGACCGCGTAATACGGAGCAAGCGCGCCGCCGATGAACCGAAGGAAGCTGTAAGCCGCGGATGCGGTTGGACGTTCGACCGGAGCGGCGTTCATAACGGCCGTCGTGATAAGAGTATTATTGTTTCCGAGGAAGGCACCCGCAAGAATAACCATGCAGATGACGACCGCTTTTTCCGTTGTCCAGTAGCCCATCGCAAACAAGGTGCAAGCGAAAAGAACAAGCTGGATGCACATCGATTTGATTGTGCCCGAACGCCTTTGCAGCTTAGGAGCCATAAAGACGGAAGTGAATGCCAGCAGGAGACCCCAGCCTAGAAAGACATAGCCAAGTCCGTGAACATCCAGATGATGCAGATGGCCAAGAACCAGCGCGGCATACACGAGAAGGGTGAAGAACCCGAAGTTGTACAGCGCCGCGGAAAGGCCAAAGATCAGAAGGGCGCGATGCTTCAAGGCACGGAACGGATCGAGAATGGAAGCTTTCTTTTTCACCGCTGTAACCGAAGGAGTCTTTGGCTTCGGCATCATGAAGGTGATCAGGCAGAACGCTACAATCATGAGGCAGGCAACGCCGTAGAACGGACTGCGCCAAGAGATGGCGCCTAGCTCGCCGCCAAGCAGCGGACCAACGGAAATGCCAAGGCCTATGGCAACCTCAAACAAAATAATAGATTTGGCAACGCCAACGCGGGACAAGGAAACAATGGCAGACAGCGCGGTTGCTACAAAAAACGCATTGCCGAGACCCCAGCCGGCGCGCAGCCATACGATGGACATAACATTGTCAACGCTTCCGGCAAGCGCGGAAAAGATGGCGATAAGGACGATGCCGGTGAGCAGCATTTTTTTTGTGCCAAGCTTAGAGGAAAGGACGCCGGTTACTAACATGGCAACGGCCATGACGGCATTATAGCTCGTAAATAGAAGAGTAAGATCACTGTCCGACGCGTGAAGCTGATCCTTCATCATCGGCAGAATCGGGTCAACCAGGCCAAGACCCATAAAGGCAATAATACTAGCGAATGCTATCGCCCATACGGCGATCGGCTGGTTGAACATGGACCCGGCGGGTTTAAGCGGAGCCGCGGTAGCTGCTGCTTTAGCAGTTGAAGACATAATTGGCGTTATCCCTCTCTTTACATAAAATGGTTTAGTCTCTTGAAACAGAATCAGCAAACGAACCCATCGTACCGTCACATTAATCTTTACGTCAACGTTAACTTTGTGCTAATTCCTAGCCGAAGAAATAGTTTTAATTATTTTTAGAAATTGAAATATCTGCTGTCACAAATAAAGAGCTCTCCACGTTCTATTTGCAAAAGAACAAAAAGGAGAGATCATCTATGAAAGAATGGACTGTGGTTGTCGCTGGCGGCGGGTATGCGGGAATTCATGCGGTAAAAGCGGTTTGGAAGCAGTATGGCGCTCATGCGGAAGGACGGAAGCTTCGCCTTCTATTATTGGATCCGAATTCTTATCATCTGCGCAAGGTGCTCTTGTTCAAGCCGGCGGTAGGGGCTGACCCGATCACGGTGCCCTGGCAGCAAATTTTGCCGGAAACGGCCGAACACGTGCAAGGAAAAGCACGGCATGTAGATGCGGATGCAAAGGTGCTCGAGTATGAGGATGCGGAAGGCAAATTCGTACGGCTCGCCTACGACACGTTGGTTGTTGCGATTGGCAGCGTTGCCCGCGAGACGGAGTCCGCGCTTGGAGGCATTGCCCTTACGGGTATGGAGTCGGCTGTCCGAATCAGGGAAGCGTGGAGCTATAATATGCAGGCTGCAAGGGTGGAAAACAACGCGGGGGAACACCGTCGCCTGCTCACGGCAGCCGTTGCCGGAGCGGGAATAACCGGCATTGAGACAGCATCGGAGTTAGCGTACGCCATGAGAGAAGAAGCTGCCAGGCAGGGACTTAACCCCGAAGAAATCCGGGTTCATCTGTTGAATGCCCAGGACCGTTTGTTTCAGGAAGGATCGGTGAAGGCAAGCCGCAAGCTGGAGGAGGAGCTGGCGAAATGCGGCGTATCCGTGCATCATCGCAGCAAAGCGGTACGCGAGGAGAATGGCAGTCTATTGCTCTCAAGCGGTGGAGCTCTGCAGGTTAGCCTTACGGTATGGACACTTGGACTTGTTCCAAATCCGGCCATTCGCAGCTTCGGTCTGCCGGTAACGAAGGACGGCAGGCTTATCGTGGACGAATGCTATCGCGTGAAGGATGCCCGTGGCGTGTATGCCATTGGGGACTGCGCGTTTATCGTGGACCCGGATAATGGGGAAGCCGCCCGAATGACCTGTAAAGAGGCGATTCCGCAGGCTCAGCGATTAGGCAAAATCATTGCGGCGGATAAAAACGGCAGCCAGGCTCCCCGCCATAAACAGGTGATGGATGGTTTTACGATTGGACTTGGTCCGGGACGGGGAATGACATGGACGCGCAAATGGGGGCTTGATATAATCATTTCGGGAAGTTTATCTTATAAAATCAAACGCTTCGTCTGGGATTATGCGAGTATGCTGAAATCATAAGGAGACGTCATATGATTGAGCTGTACGAACGTTATAAAGGGTTGTTGTTTAGCCTTGCTTATCAGTTAACCGGCTCTGCTGCCGATGCGGAGGATGCGGTTCAGGACGTATTCCTCAAGGTGCAGAATATGAACCCGGAAAAGCTGCATGAGCCCAAAGCGTATTTGTGCAAAATGATAACGAATCGCTGCCTGGATCATCTTCGTTCGGCAAGAGTACGCCGGGAGCAATATGTCGGTCCGTGGCTGCCGGAGCCGATAGCACAATACTACGATGACGGTCTGGAGGAAGTAGTCCGCCATGACCTGCTGTCCTACGCCATGCTTGCGCTGCTCGAAAGGCTGTCTCCTTCGGAACGGGCCGTATTTGTTCTGCGCGAAGCGCTGGGGTTCGATTATCCCGCTATTGCCGAATTAACGGGGAAAAGCGAGCAAAACTGCCGCAAGCTGATGAGCCGGGCGAGAGCGAAGATGGGGTTAACGGAAGAAGAGCTGCTGACTGGCGGTACAATCGAGCAGGCATGGATTAACCGGTTTGTAGCAGCCTTATCCGAAGGCGAGGTAGACATCGTGCTGTCCATGCTTGCGGAAGATGCCGTGCTTGTATCCGACGGAGGAGGCAAAGCATCGGCGGCTGTCCGGCCAATCGAAACAAGGGAGCGCGTGGCGCAGTTCCTGCTGGGCATTTTCCGCAAATCCCAGATTACGAGCCATATGACGGTAGAGCTAAAACCGCTGAACGGGGAACCAGCCTTCGTATTCCGTCAAGAAGGAATCGTCGATTCGGTCGTATTTCTTGAGCAGCGAGAAGAGGTTCTTCACCGTATATTTATCGTCCGCAACCCGGATAAGCTTCACAATGTATAAAAAAACGGTTGTGCTTGTTAAAAACAGGCACAACCGTTTTTTTATTTATTTCGCTACTTTTTCGCGATTGAGGTATACCGTCTCGCCAGTGCGGGCGGATTCGTAAATCGCTTCCAAAATCTCGGTTACGACAAGAGCCTGCTCTGCTTTAACTACCAGATCCGTATCGTTTTGGATTGCGCTGATCCAAGCTGCGCATTCCACGTCGATATCGCGCTCCGAAGCGCCGTCATAGAACGCCACGCCGCCAGCGGAAAGGTCGATTTCCTTAACGAACAAACGGCTGTTCTCTTCACCATTGATGCGAAGACCGTTCTTCATGTCCGCTCCGCCTTCCGTACCGCAAAGCGTACATTTTGCTTCGTCGATATCAAGCGTATTCAGCGCCCAGCTTGCTTCAAGCGTAATTGTTGCACCGTTCTCCATTTTGATAAAGCCTACTGCGGAATCTTCTACCGTAAATTTCGCGGGATCCCATGGGCCCCAAGCGTTAGCGGCATTTTCTTTCGAGCCCAGCTTATGGAATACGGAGCCTGTTACGGAAACCGGCTTGTAGTTGTCCATCATCCACAGCGTCAGGTCAAGCGCGTGAGTACCGATATCGATAAGCGGTCCGCCGCCTTGTTTCTCTTCGTCGAGGAATACGCCCCATGTTGGAACCGCGCGGCGGCGGATAGCATGAGCACGAGCATAGTAGATTTCACCAAGCTCGCCTTGCTCGCAAACCTTTTTGAGGACTTGGCTGTCCGGACGGAAACGGTTGTTGTAACCGATTGTCAGTTTTTTGCCTGTGCGTTTCGCGGCATCCAGCATAGCTCTCGCTTCAGCAGCCGTTTTAGCCATTGGCTTTTCGCACATAACATGCTTGCCGGCTTCAAGGGAATCTATCGTAATAAAGGAGTGCGAGTCATTAGGCGTTAATACATGTACAACATCGATCGAAGGATCGGCAATCAGCTCGCGGTAATCCGCGTATACTTTCGAGCCTTCAGCGCCGTATTTTTGAGATGCTTCTTCAGCGCGTTCCACTACAACGTCGCAAAAGGCAACGATTTCAACATTCTTGTTCTTGCTGAGTGCAGGAAGATGCTTGCCATTAGCGATACCGCCGCAGCCGATGATACCAACCTTTAGTAATTTACTCATGTCCAGCCTCCGTTTAAATGGATTTATAGAAAAAAGTTGTTTATGCCCTTACTATAGGTTTGACCGATATTTAGAGTCAATAAGGCTATAAAAAAGTTCTTGTCTGTGTCGTATAATTAGAGTCAGAATGTCTTTATGTTCTAGTTTTACTTTGGTAAATGGTATGCTACCTTAGAAATAAGTCGTAAATATGAAGTTATCCAAAATAATCGGTCTGAGGAGTGGAAGTTATATGATTAGAGTCGCAATGTTAAGCTATTGGCATGTTCATGCATGGGATTACACGAGAGAGGCGCAAGCGCATCCGGATACGGAAATCGTAGCGGTATGGGACGAAATTCCGGCTAGAGGCGAGGAAGCGGCTTCCAAGTTAGGCGTTCCTTTCTTCTCTAATCTGGATGAGCTTCTTGCACGCGAAGATATTGACGGAGTTATCGTGGACGCGCCTTCCAATATTCACCGCGAGGTTATGGTAAAAGCCGCGCAAGCCGGCAAGCATATCTTTACGGAAAAAGTGTTGGCGCTTACAACGAAAGAAGTTAACGAGATTCTGGCGGCAGTGGAAGAAGCGGGCGTTAAGCTGACCGTATCGCTGCCAAGACTTAACGACTGGTATACGCCTTCCATTCAGAACGTGCTGGAATCCGGCATTCTGGGCAAAGTTACCTTGACGCGCGTCCGCTTGTCCCATAACGGCGCAATCGCAAACTGGCTTCCGGAGCATTTCTACAGCCTGGAGCAATGCGGCGGCGGCGCTCTGATTGACCTGGGCTGCCATCCGATGTATTTGACTAGACTTTTCCTTGGCGAAATGCCGGTTCAGGTTCAAGCTTCGTACGGTTACGTAACAGGCAAAGACGTAGAGGATAACGCGGTTTCCATTCTCACGACGGCTGGCGGCGCTATCGGTATCGTGGAAGCGGGCTTTGTGAATGCCCATTCGCCATTCACGATCGAGATCCACGGCACGGAAGGCTCGCTCTTGTACGGTACGCCTGAGGACCGCGTTCTTGTCCGCAGCAATAAGAACGGGGAATCGGAGTGGACGGAAGCGGATAAGGCAAGCGGCCGCATTAAGGCATTCGAGCAATGGGCTGACCATATCCAAAATAATACGGTTGCAGCAGAGAACATCCGCATGGCACAGGATCTGACGGCGCTGATGGAAGCATCTAACCGCTCGGTTGCTGAGAAGCGGGCTGTACGTATTGAAGAAATCCGCTAATACAATGACTGGCATGGATGAACGGGAGCAGATCGTGGAGACCGACAGCAAGGTTAGCGCAAGACCGTATCCTTATGCCATTATGAAAGAAAAGATGGACGCGCTTGAACGGCTTGATCTGCATTTCAGATGGGGTCGTTACGGAATCAGGGTGCTCAAATGGCATCTGACCACCTTTAAACCCGGCCAGCTGATCAAATTCCATAAGCATTCGGAGTTTGAATTCCACTTCGTGCCGCGCGGCAAAGGAACGGTCACCTTGATTGACCATATTTACAAGCTGAACAGCGGCATGTTTTATTTGACGGGTCCTGGCGTTGTGCATCAGCAAACGGCAGATAACCGGTCCGGCATGGAAGAGCTGTGTCTGCATGTGGATATCACGCGTCTTCCAGGCGGAGAGGAAAGGGAAGAATGGGGCTCGGAGTGGGAAAATAAAGAGTCGGAAGCCTGTATTCAGGCGCTGACCGATTTTCCGCTTCGGCCGTTTATGGATCAGCATGATGCCATGACATGCTTCCTTCAGGCTTACATGGCTTGGCGATCCGGCGAGCTTGGGGCTTATACGACAATCCGCCAGTCTTTGATTCAAATATTGCTGCGCGCCGCCAAAGCGACCGTTGACCGGGATGGCCAGCAGATGCTTCCAGCGCGGGATATTCAAGCGCATCGCTTCGAGATGGCGCAGCAGTATATTTACGATAATTACGCAAGACCGCTAACCCTGCAGGAAGTTGCGGACCGGATCCAGATCAGTACAAGACAGCTGCAGCGCGTCTTTCACCGGTACGGGGTAAGCTCCTTCAGCAGCTATTTGGAGGATTTCCGGCTGCAGCGTATTTGCGAAGAACTGGTCGAGACCTCGAATACGGTGGAGTCCATCGCGGTCAACCATGGCTTTACGAATACGAACTACCTGTTCCAGGTGTTCAAGAAGAAGATGGGGATGACACCGCTCGCTTATCGTCAGCGTCATCAGTTAACGAGTGTATGAGAGTTAAGGGCTGTTCCAAAAGTAGTCATTCATTTAGATGACTTTTGGGACAGCCTTTGTTTCATTTCGCGTATGCTGGATTTTCTACAGTAAAATTGGCTAAAAAGGAAGGAATTTATGGCTACATTGGATTGGCTCCATTTAGCATAGAATCCAACGCAGGTCGAATTCCAAGTTTAAATCGCGCGTTATGCTGCGAGAAATCCAATGTAGCTATTTTGTAATTACAATGAGAAATTAGTTTATAAAATAATGGTGATCGTAAAACGGATTCGAGTGTCTCTTTACCCGATGACGGCCATTCTCTTCTTGTATTGCGAAGGCAGCATGCCGGTCCATTTCTTGAACGTCTTTGTAAAATGGGCCTCATCATAATACCCGACTTCCTTGGCAACGGAATGGATCTTCATATCGCTGGCCTGCAGAAGCGCTTTGGCTTTCTCGATCCGGTATTGATGGACGTAATCGAGGAAGTTAACTCCAAGCTCCTGTTTGAACAACGTGGAGAGATAAGTGCTGGATACAAACAACGCCTTGGCGACTCCGGCCAAAGTCATCCCATGAGCGGCATAGGAGGCTTCGATTACTTCCAATGCCTGCTGCACCTTCCGCTTTGGCGTACGCTGCGGGTTCAAGCTTAGCTTACGATACAATTCGGAACCTTGGTTAAATTGCTGTTCCAAAGCCTTTAACGCTTCCTTATAAGAAAAATAGAGCTGATGTACATTTGGTTTTGGTAGGCCAAAGGTAACATTGGCAATTATGTTCAGGTAATGCTGTTCCAAATTTTTTACTTCTTCTATGGCTCCCGAAAGACAATCTGTAAGATGGTCAAACAAGTGCTTCATTTCTTCAAACGGTAATTCATTCATTGGTGTAGCTGAATGGTTGAGACTGAGATGTTCCTCTTCTGCAACGAACAGCTTTGGCATAACATGCCTCCTTACTGCTAATGGAATCGATTACATTATATTCTTTACTATAAATTGCAAATGATAAAATGGCTATGCCTAATGTTTTAGCTTTATAGCGTTTTAACGTTCTTCGTTTTTTTGCGGCGGGGGGATGAAACCTTGCTTCGCCTTTTTTTGTGTTATACTGAACAAAGTAAAGTAACTTCGTAGGGAAACAAGGTGGACAACTTGAATGACAGAATCGTAATGCCCGTGTGGATGCTGGGCTTGTTTGTCGTGGTCATGAATACGACCATGTTTAACGTCTCGGTACCAAGTATTATTAATGATCTCGGAATCACTTCGGATCTTGGCTCATGGATCGTATCCAGCTATTCGATTGGATATGCCCTATCAACGGTGATTTACAGCCGCTTATCGGACATCGCTCCAATACGCAGGCTGGTAGCGGTAGGGCTGCTAATATTAGGACTTTCTTCGGTGCTTGGAATCTTTGCTCATAATTTTGCTCTTCTGCTAACGGCGCGGATTCTTCAATCGGCAGGAGCAGGTACGATGGCCGGACTTGGACTTGTTCTGGCAAGCCGTTATATCCCGGTTGAACGAAGAGGCCGGGCGATCTCGATGATTGCGGCCGGCAGCGCAATGGCGTTTGGTCTTGGGCCGATTGTAGGCGGCGTCATCAGCGAATATTTTGGATGGAACGGCTTGTTTGTGGTCACTTGCCTGGTGCTGGTTATTTTACCGGTCTTGCTGAAGCTGCTGCCGAAGGAAAATCCGCAGCCGGCCAGCTTTGACTATTGGGGGGCCGCCTGGACCGTTATTAATGCGACTTCTTTACTGATTGCGGTAACGCAGCAGTCCGTCATCTGGCTTCTAGCCAGCGTGATTACGATTGTGATACATGTGCTCCATATCCGGAAGGCGCAGGGCAACGGAACTTTCGTGAATCCGGAAGTATTCCGCCAGCCCGGCTATATCCGGCTGCTTGTGGTAGGCTTCTGCCTGCTTATCATTAACCTGGGCAACCTGTTCCTGATGCCGCTTGTCCTGGCGAATCTATTCCATAAATCGGAGATGCTGATTGGCTTCCTGATTGCTCCGGGTGCGATTCTATCGGCGGTGCTCACGCCGTTTGTCGGACGCTGGCTGGACCGGTACGGCAATGTCCGGTTCCTGTTTATCGGGACAGCTGTCTTAACGGTTGTAATGGCATTGTTTATGACGGCTCTTGGCAGCTCGCCTTTTGTTATCATGTGCGGGTATTTGCTGTTCTCGCCGGCATTCTCGGCAACGCTGGCTTCGCTTAACAACCAGACCTCCAGCATTCTGCCGAGGCATTTGATTGGCTCCGGCATGGGGATGATGCAGCTTATTCAGTTTTTTGGAGGTTCCTTGTCGGTAGCGATTTGCGGAGTTTTGCTCCATAAGATGAGCAGTATCACGCTGGAGCATGCTTATAACCATGTCTATCAACTGCTGTTCATTTGCCCAATCATAGCGATTGCAATGCTAGGCTGGTATTACTCGTCTTATCGGAAAAATGTTCAAGCACAAAAGCTTGTTTAATGTTCTTCGTCCACGCCAATCTATTAACTCCCGCATCTCTTATAGCATCTGAATGCAGGAGGGATGTTAGATTGGCAATCAAACGGGCAAAGAAAGCAGCGATTTATACAACGGGGATATTAAGGCGCAACACGAATACCAATTATGCGATAGTGGATGCCGTTAACTTGAACGGGTACGGAGATCGCAAAATAATGGTACAAGTCTTTGATTGGTCGAGTGGTGCTCCGGTCGCATTGCCGGTGTATCCTTGTCAAACTAAACGCTGTATCGTTACCGTAGGACCAAATCGCTCCGCTTATTTGTATGCCGATGTATCTAAAGTTCAATTCAAGTATGAGGTTCGTATTTCCCGGGTAATAGACCGCAACCTGGTCAACAATGTCTTTGGTCTCAATAAGATGTTTTCCCCGCAGTCGGGTAATACCGTTCTGGAGCGTAATTTGATCAAGCTTCACCGGAAAAGATAAACGAAAAGGGCTGTCCCAAAGCGGGACAGCCCTTTCGTCTGTTTAGAAATATTTCTCCATAAGGATGGACAGCATCTGAATGCCCACTTCGTTCTGTCCGCCTTCCGGAATAATGATGTCGGCATATTTTTTGGACGGCTCGATAAAGGCTTCGTGCATCGGTTTAACCGTCTTCAAATATTGATCGTGAATCGATTGAATGGAACGGCCGCGCTCTTCAATATCCCGCAGCACGCGGCGGAGTATGCGGACATCCGGATCGGTATCCACAAACACCTTAATATCGAGCATCGCACGCAAATTTTCATCGGACAATACATGGAGTCCTTCTATAACGATGATTTTGCAAGGTTTGAGCGCAACCGTCTTATCCTTAAACCGGGAGTGGTTAGCAAAATCGTAGACCGGTGCTTCAGCCGTCTGCCCGGATTTCAACTGCTTCAAATGCTCGATCAAGAGCTCATTGTCAAAAACCAGAGGATGATCATAGTTCAGACCTTCGCGCTGGGCAAAGCTCAGATGCGGATGATCCTTGTAATAGTTATCTTGCGAGATAAAAGTAACCTTATCTTCGCCAAGCCGTTCAATAACAGAGCGGGCTACCGAGGTTTTCCCCGAACCGGTGCCGCCAGCAATACCGATAATAAGCATAGTTGTTCTTAAAGCCTCCTAAATGTGTAAAGCCCGTCAATTCAAGTATTGTATCATAGCGAGGCACGAAAAACATCCGAATCGGCTTTGAGACTATTTAAGATGCCAAATGCTTTTTTATTTCGTCTATACAAGGACTTGAATACCCCAAAATAAGTATCATAGATAGCTTTGTTCCGGGGATTGGGCGTATAGGAGGCGCGTACCTGCACAAAGGTTTTGGCTGCGTCCAGATTTGGAACGATGCCAAGTCCAACAGCCGCGGTAATGGCTGCCCCTATGGCACCGGCATTTTGCGGACTGTCAACCGTCTCGATCGTCCTTCCTAAAATATCGGCGAGGATCTGGCAGGTGAGCGGGGCAAGCGCGCCGCCTCCGACAAAACGGATCGCCCGGGAGGTCTTAATCTTCCGATCTTGCGCTTCGAGCTGCCATCTGAGATGGTAACAGATACCTTCAAGCACGGCATGAATCAGCTCGGTTTTCCCCGTTTCAATACTGATGTTGAAAAACAGGCCCCGTGCGTGCGCGTCCTCAAACGGACAGCGGTTGCCATGCAGCCAAGGCGTAAAGATAACGCCGTTACTGCCCGCAGGCACGTCTTTGATCGCATGCATCATGTAATCGTATAGGCTGCGGTACATCGTTTCTTGGGAGTCGGATACTTGTTTTTTCTCCAAATAGATCCCGATTTCGTCCAAGGCCAGATGGTTTTTGACCCATTCCAGGCATTTGCCCGCCGTCTCCAGCTCGCAGAAATAATGATAATGCTTCGGCCTTGCTCCTACGATGGAAGCGATCATGCTGCTCGCATCGATAATCTGCCGGTTCACAACCGTCGATACCCAGCCGGAAGTGCCCAGGTAAATATGCGTATCGCCTTCCGCAACCGCACCGGCTCCCACGGCGATAAGAGAGGCATCGCCTCCTCCGCCAAATACGGGCGTGCCTTCCGTAAGCTCAAGCTCCGCGGCAGCCTCGGCGGTTAATAATCCGGCTATTACCGTGGACGGTATCACCTTCGGAAAATGCTCGTTACGGACGCCAAACATCCGGCACATCTCCTTGCTGAACCGGTTGTTTCTTGCGTCGTACAGCAGCGTCGCGTAGGCTGTGTCCTCGGTCATGACAAATTCGCCCGTACATTTGAAGAGCAGATATTCCTTGACGTCCAGCCACTTGTGAACGCGGCGGAATACATCGGGTTCATGCCGCTGCACCCACCGGTATTTCCAGACGGGATCCTTGACGCTGGCCGGAACGGCGCGGGTAATCGCAAGCGACTTAAGCAGCTTGAATACATTAGCCCCGGCAATTTGAATGCCGTGCATAATTCCTTTGCGGTGCTCCTCGGAAGCCCGGGTATCCATGTAGCTCATTGCCTTGCGGACGGGCTCGCCTTGTTCGTCAACTAGTACAAGACCTTGCATTTGGGCGCAAAAAGAGATTCCGCTAATATGCGAAGCGGGGATGCTGCTCGTCTCCAGCACTTGTCTTGTTGTTGTCCGCAATGCCTGCCACCAGTCCGCCGGATCCTGCTCCGCGCCGCCATTTTCCAGAATCGTAAGCTCATAGCTGTGCAGAGCGCTGGCCACAAGCGACACGGAGGGGGCCAGATGGTAAAGACATGTTTTGACGCCGGAGGTTCCTATATCGTAAGTGAGCACGTAAGCACTCATTTGCTGCACCCGCCTTTACCTTTTACATGGACTGATTCGGATCTTCATCCTTGGCCCGGTGGGCCGACTCCGGAATGCGGAACGATACGGGAAGCAAAGCGGCCGTCAGCACGACAAACAGCAGCATCGGCCAGACGATAGAGTCCAGTGCTTCATTCAAGACTTCAAACAAATAAACAAATGCAATGCCGGAAACCTGGCCCATCAGCAAAATCATCCCAAGCGAAGTTCCTTCCCGCACGGGATAAGCAAGCTCCGAGCCATGCTGGAACAAGATAGGGGCGACGCCCATGATGGTGAAGCCCGCAAGCCCGGCAATAACGGTTACCGGAACGAACTGTTCGGCAAAGGTCAGCCCAAGGTAAGCAGGAATGAGCAGCGTAATGGCCGCAATAAAAAAGGGAGCGCGAATCCGGTATTTATCCGACAGGATCGGAAGAGCAACCGCGCCTATAATCCCGGCGACGATAAATACGGCACCAACAAGTCCGGCTTCCTCGGATGTAAATCCCCGGGGGGTAAGAATCGTTTCCAACAGGGTAAGAATCGTGTTGAAGATGCCAATGCAGATAAAGCTGACGAGCAGGATAAGAAAATAGCTTTTGTTCTCGATAAGAAGACCAATCGATTGGAAGCGTAATACCTCTTGGCGTGGGGTGGTGTTGGTCAGAGGAGCGGGAGGTTTTACGGGTACAAACGCAGCGGCTAGACAAGCGGCAACAATCGCAAACACCGCAAACCACATAAATAGGTTAGGGATGCCGGAAGCTTCCGCGATTGCTGGAGCAAGCGCCATCGGAACGATAAACCCGATATATTGGGCAAGCGTCAGAATGCCGGCTGCCGTAGATCTCTCCCGAAGCGGGAACCAGTCCGAGGCTACTTTCGTAGCGATATTAAGCAGAAAGGGCTGACCGATTGCCAGAATGAACTGAAAGATCAGGACAAGCGTGAAATCCTCCGCATACAAGGCGCGCAATAAGCTAAATACGGCAGTCAGACCTGCGCCGATCAGAAGAGATGCTTTGTAGCCCCATCTGTCTATGACCCAAGAGGCCGGCATGGAGAATAGGATAAACATGATCATAAAGCTCATGGAGCATAACGTGACGGACATGCTGCCCACGCCGTAAAAGTCTTCCGCCAAGCTTGAGATTGGCGCGAGGGAGAGCCACATCATTTCGGTCGATACGATAACCGGGACAATCGATAAAAGAATGATCCATTTCATGAGGAAGATTCTTTTAATAACAATTCCACCTTTCGGCTAGGAGGTAACTGAGGCCTGCTTCGAATATTTTTTCAAATACACCAATCGCATCAACAGGCTTTCCAGGTAATGAATAGGCTTGACTTGGCCAAGCAGCTTAGCTCCGATATGGGCCTTGCCGTTTTTCTCTAAAACCATTCCTACGGCTAGAGCATCATCATAGGTAGCGCCGCAGCATAAAGCGCCCATTCCGCGGATCAGCACGGCTGAGGAGCTTTTGAGAGCGGCGGTTACCTCGGAAGGGGAGAGCGCAGCGTTTCTTGCCGAGGTGCCGATCAGCTGGGCAAAGTCGTCAAGCAGCGGCTTCAGCGGCTGCCCGGTCTGAGAGAATACCGTAATCTCCGGAATGCCGCTCCAGCGAATATGGTTAATCTGCTTATGCGTACGGTAGATTTGCTGGTAGACCCAGGCTTCTTCCGGCATGGCGGCATCCAGTTCGTCATACCGGACAAGGAGCTCGGAGCCGGAATCGTCAAACAGCAGGAAACCATCCTCGGTCCTTCTGCTGTGATACAGCATCCGGGATGCAGGTCCCGGAGAGGAGTAGCCCAGCCCAAGCGCAAACCGGCTTAACGCGGCCGCATCGGCTTCTTGCTCGCCAGTCAAGCTTTTGTAAGTACCATCGATATATTGACGGCATGCCCGATCCAGTTCCAGAGCGGCTTCGAAGGCTTCCGTATCGTTGCCGCCGTAACAGACGGCACCGTGGTTTTTCATGATAATCGCTTTGTTGGAGGTGAGAGTAAGCGCTTTAGCAACGTTGCGCTGCAGTTTCTTGGTACTCGGGAGCGCATAAGCCCCGCATAATACCTGTCCTGCCAGCATGCCGCTGTTTATCGGAACTGCGTCCATATTACAGGCGCTAATAACGGAAGCGTGCTCCTGATGCGTATGGATGACGAAATGGGCGTCCGGGAATCGTTTATAGACCTCGGCATGGACGCCTTTCTCGGAGGAAGGCTTGATATTGCCGCTATAGCTGCAATCGGAGATTTGAACGGTAACGATATCATCCGGCGTAAGCGAGCGGTAATCCCGGCCGCTTGGCGTAATGACGAACCGGCCGCCCTCGATGCGGTGGCTTACATTTCCCCAGGTGCGGGCAATAAGACCGGTTTCCATCAGCTTGATTCCGGCTTCAATAACACGCTGCTTGGCTTCTTCGATAGCTGTCACGGGCATCCTCCTTATCCCTGCAATAAGGCTACATTGCCGAAAATACGATCAAAGCGGACGAGGACGTCGTCAATCATTTCTTCCGTATAAGCCCCGCTTGTGTAAAGACGGCTGCCTGCCAGAGTTACGATACCTTCGGCCATGTAGGCAGCGCCCATATGCTCCATTTCTCTTTTCCGTTTGGACGTCTCCGACAATACCTTCGGAATTTGCCAAGGCTTCGACCAGTTGATGGAAAAATGCATCGTGCCCACCGTCTCGAGGTGGCAGATCGATCCTTGATTAAAAGCCACAAACGGCAGCTTGTATTTGCCGATTAAAGTCTGCAGTCCTTCGGTCAGCCGGTCGGCCATCCGGCCGGATTTCGGGATCGCGTTCGTCCGTTCAATCTCGCATAACGTATAATAGCCGGCTACGCAGCTGAGGGGATTCGCTGCCATCGTACCGCCGATTAGCGCCTTCTTATGCTTGCTGCCGGCTTCAATGCCCGCGGACAAGTATTTCATATATTCCTTCTTGCCGCCAAGGCCGCCAGCGCCCGGATAACCGCCGGCAACGACTTTGCCGAAGACCGTCAGATCCGGGGATACCCCGTAATAGCCCTGCGCTCCGGACATCCCGATCCGGAAGGCCGTAACCACCTCGTCGAAAATAAGGAGGGCGCCGTATTTGCGGCAGAGCTGCTCCACTCCTTTATTGAAATCCGGGTCAACCGGCCTGGTGCCGCTTTCCGGTCCAACCGGCTCGATCAGGACGGCTGCCGTGCCGCCGCGCAGCTGATTGAAGCGAAGCTTTCGTTCGAGATCCTCCAAATCGTTCGGGAAAAATTCCTGGGTATGCTTGAAGATATAACGCGGAACGCCATGCGCTTGCGTCCATTTGGAGCCGGGGATGCGGATTCCGTAGGCCAGCTGGTCGCTCCAGCCATGATAAGCGCCGCCCATCTTGATAATCTTTTTCTTCTTGGTTGCCAGACGCGCCACGCGGATAGCCGCCATGCAGGCTTCCGTGCCGGAGCCCAGCATGCGGAACATCTCCACGGAGTCGATGCTGTCGGCGATTTTTTTGCCTAGCTTATATTCGTATTCATGGAAAAGTCCGGTTGAGGGGCCGCAATCGTTCAGCAGCTCGATGACCTCCTGGCGTACCTCGGGCGGGTTGCTTCCGAGCACCGTTGGGCCGCCGGCCTGCAGAAAATCATAATAGCGGTTGCCGTCGGCATCATAGAGGTAGGCGCCTTCGGCTTTCGTAAATACAAGGGGAAACGGATGGTTAAAGGCCAGGTTATGCTGGACGCCGCCGGGAATAATCTCCTTGGCTACGTCTATCATCTCTTTCGATTTCGCGCATTTCGCTTCAAAATAATCCTCTTCATACTTCTTCAGAGCCTCAGGTCTAATCGAATAAATCGGCTGCTCGATGAGCCGGTCAAGCTGGCTTGTCACGGCCTTTACATCGGGATAGCGGGAAATCGAAAAAGTCCTCTCCATATGTACCCTCCTACAGATATTGGTCACGCAAGGGGCAGGGAAAAATATAATTCAAGTATATATAAACGGTTCGAAAGAAGGAACCAGTTTAGGTAATATCTCACAAAAATATTTAACAGAATTAATGCTTTTCTACTAATTCAAATAAAAAAGACTGCATGAGCAGTCTTTTTCTTATCGACTTATTCTCCGAGCAATTTGCTCTTAAGCACTGCTATCTCGTCAGCAGATACGCCGATGGTGAGCAGGTATCGTTCTCCGGAACCGTATTTGCCATACAGATGTTCGAGCATCATCACCATGTTATCGGGGGCGGAGCCCATAAAGCGTTCGAACATTTCGACCGCTTCCGGATCCGCGCTGCCAAGATGCTTCCGGCGCATTTCGTTAATCATCGGAGCCAGGCATTCCGCCGTTAGGCTGTAATCGTTAATGATTGTGTCGTGAGGAACTTGAACAGTGTCCAAAAGCAGCGCGGAGATGACGCCGGTCCGGTCCTTGCCCGCCGTGCAATGATACATGGAGGCTTCCTCCGAGTTCTGTGCCAGATGCCCAAATACCTCGCGAAGCTGAGACTGCGAATGCTCCAGCATATCGACATAAAGCTCGCCGAGGCTTTGAACCTGCATTACATCCGGCGTAGCCGGATTAATCAGACTGACATGGCGATAAGCCATATCCCGCGAAGCAGCAAAAACGTTCGGATCCTTCTCCAGCTCTTGATCATGTCTCAAATCGACGATAAGCCGCACGTTCCGATCCATAATGAGTTGTTGGTCAGCGTCAGTCAAACGATGAAGACCATCCGCCCGGTACAGCCGGCCCCATATGGTAATTTGACCGTCGTTCGTCTCGTACCCGCCTAAATCACGCATATTATAAGCGCCCTCGAGTTTTACAACCCGGTTCATCTGGGGCTGCTGAGTATTAGTTGCCATGAATGTCACCTCTCTATATATATTTAGTGGTTCTCAATTGCCTCTTTCATTTGCTCCATCGTAAATTCGTAGACAACCTTGTTCTCGCCGGGCATTGCAGCAGGGGTAACAATCATTTGGCCGTTCTTCACAAGAACCAGGTTATATCCGCTGTTATCGATGAACTTCATGCTGCCCTTAGAAGTAGGGTCCAGGCCAAAGGCTACGCCGGTGCCGGCTGCGCTCGGGATGTTACGGAACAAGCCGATGCTGTTGAAGTGGATATGACCCGACAGCAGTCCGATTACATCCGTACCGGCAATAACATCGGCAAGAGCTTCGGGATTTTCCAGCAGATGAGAGTCCATCAGCTCCGAAGGAGTAGCTACAACCGGATGATGCAGAACAACAATGGTGCCTGCAGGCGCGGTAGAGGCGAGTTCGTTGCTCAGCCAATCCAGCTGCGCTTCATCCAGCCGGCCGTCATGCTTGCCGGGAACTTGCGTATTCAGCATAATAATCCGAAGTTCCTCATGCATGAAGCTGTAGTGGTAAGATTCTTCGGAAGGTTCTTCGTTCAAATAGCCCTCACGGAAAAACGGGCGGGAGTCGTGGTTGCCAAGCGCCACATATACCGGAATTCCAAGCGCTGCTTGTTCCTCGTCGATCAGCTGGCGGAGAAATTTATAATCCTCGACATCTCCGTCTTGCGTAAGGTCACCGCTGATTACGATAAAAGCAGGTTTCTCGCTGAGCCTGCCAATCTCCGCAAATACGGCACGAAGCTTGGCGCCGCCGTCGATCGAGAACAGGGGAGTTTTTCCGGGAACGTTAACATGTGTGTCAGTTAGGTGAGCAAACAAAATCGGGTTCATTCGAATCGTCCTTTCGGGAGTGGATTGAACTTGTTCGAATTTAGTATGCAACTTGTATGTAAGTTGTGTGTAATCAAAAAGTTGAATATTTGTAAATTAAAAAATAAAACCGGAGGCCAATAAGGCTTCCGGTTTACGCGTCTATCTCATCAGTCCGCCGAGGATGAACTGCTCATGGACATCGGCGTATTGCTCCGTGACAGCGGCTTTGGCCGCTGCGATATCACCGCTCTTAATCGCTTCGTAAATCCGGCGGTTCGTTTGAACGGAGCGGCTTGGCTGGTATTGCGGATATTTTTTGCGGTAGGCAACGGTATGGAAGACATACCGCCCGCGGTACAGCTCCATAATTTGCAGCATGCTCTCGTTATGAATCGTCCGGAGGATCGTTTCGGTGAACAGCAGGGTATGGTTGTAATAACCGTAGTAATCGCTTTGCTCCATAGCCAGCTGCTGCTGCTCAAGCAATTGGCTCATCGTATCCACATCGAAAGCAAGCTGGCGCTTCAAGGCCGTGTCCAGCGCGAACAGCTGCATAGAGACAAGAACTTCATACATTTCGCTAAAATCATGGGCGGAAACTTCCTTAACCATGACTCCCCGTCCGCGAAAGGTTCCCACAAGCCCTTCCCGTTCCAGCAAGGAGATAGCTGCTCGGATAGGCGTCCGGCTCATGCCTAGCAGTCCGGCAAGCTCATTTTCCGATAACATGGAGCCGGGCATATATTCCGCGCGCATAATCCGCTCCCGAATTTCACGATAAGCGACCGTTTCCAGAGAAGTAGAAGACATAATGATCTATTCCTTTGTTTGTTTTTAGTTTAATAGTAACAAATGTCTTGAAAATACTGCAATGAGGAAGATAACCTCCAAATGCCCCTTGCCAACTCATTGTATTACTGCCATAATACAGTCATAGCAGGGGGCAGGTGAGGGTATTGCTGACGTTTCAGGATTTGCAGCTGAATAATAAAATGCCGGTCTACATGCAGATTGCTCTGTATGTGAAACGGCGTATTTTGCTAAAATGGGCAGTTTCCGGTGACAAGCTTCCTTCCAGAAGGGATATTGCGATGCAGCTGAACATTAATCCAAACACCGTTCAGAAGGCGTTTAAGCTGATGGAGGATGAAGGGTATGTCCGAACGAGCAGCACCACGGGAAGCGTGATTTATTTGAATGACGAAATTTACAGCCGAATCGAGTCGGAATTGACCAAGGAAATGGTGGCGGCGTTTATCGCGGAAGCCAAGGAAGCGAATCTATCGTTCAAGAAAACCGTAGAGCTTCTAACGGAGTTGTGGGAATAAGTTTTTTATACAGTGATTGTATTAGTCGATTAATACAGGAGGTGCTGGCAAGTGAAAGGTTTGTACCGGCTGCTTAATATTCAATTTGCATCCATGCTGCCCGTTTTGTTGATTCTGACGGCGGGGATGATCGTTACGCCATATCTACTGCTGCAATCCGCGGCAGAGAAATTAAACGAAAATGCCGTTCATCCGAGATTCGAGAGCTTGTATAATACATCCGGCTGCAAGACGGCGCTGTTTGTGTTTATTGCCGTATTCTGCGTTTATTTTCTCGTGAAGCAGTACAACGCGTATTGGGGAAGCAAAAGCATCTATACGTACTTAACCCTCCCGGTAAAGCGCGAGGCGTATTATTGGAGCAATTTGCTATCTTTTATGATCGGACTGCTGCTTCTGTTTGCCGCTCATTTGCTGGCGATCCGCTGGGGGTACGCGGCTTATGTTAGTCATATCGGCAGCTATGCGGACGGCAAGTTCGTGATGCATAACGGGTTGTTCCTCGCTTTTATCCGTTCTAACTTTCTAAAGGTTTTATTGCCCATAAGCATCAGCGGCTGGGTGGCTTCGGTAAGCATGCTAGTAAGCCTGGCAACCGGACTTTATTATGCGTTTCTGTGCGAACGCGGCAGACGGCATTGGTACATCATTCTCGTTATTGCCGCAGGATGGATCATGCGGCATATTCTGAATGCTCAGATTGATGCGCCGAATTTGGATTGGACGATGGCAAAGCTGTATGCGTATAGTATAGCTCTATTTCTCTTGAGCGGTTTCTTTATCTGGCATAGCATGAGGCTGGTCCGGAAAGGGGTTATCGCCTGATGGTGCTTTTACGGAAAATAGTATCGCGACATGCGGCTCTTCCGATATTCATCCTGGCGCTGCTTTTGATTGGGTTGCAATTTATGAAGGTTCATGCGGACAGGGATAAAGGAGTCTTTTACTTAAAGGATCATGAAGGAAACCAAGCGGCGTTATCTGACGTGACGATTAGCGGCGAACTCGGAGACGGCTTTCATGGTACCTTGTTTAATCTGGCCAATGGCAAGGTAGCGACGGATACGAAGGTGTTTGATCCGCCAAGGGCGGTTTGGTACAACAGCGTTCAGCCTGATAAGGTAAAAGGGAAATGGAAGTTTGACAACGTCTTTTCGCCGGACTCGATCGTGGCGAGAGATCCGGACGATCCAGGAACCTACCGGCAAGCATCCGTATACCCCAATATCACGGAGTATGACGAGAACAAACAGCCGAGAAACGACAATACTGCTACTTATACGAACCGGCTCGAATACGGGCTGGCCAACATTGGAGACCAGTACTATTTCGTCGTACCTTCGACAAACAGCTATGTCGGTACGAGCGGAATCTATCGATTACATTTTATTGATGGCAGGGATTACAATAATCAATTGCCGGCATCGGAGGCCTTGGCCACGTTCAGTCTGGATAAAAACAAGGGAGACGGCTCTTCTGAAATTCAAGTGCTTGGACTTGAAGCAGTTGGCGATAAGCTTGCTTTAGTGCTGGAGGAAGATCAGAAGCTGGTGATCCGGAGCTATGACAGCAAGAGCGGAGAGTCGTTAGGGGAAGCGGCCGTAAGCGGATTTTCCATCCCGGGATCTAAAGATAAGGTGCAAGGCCGTTCGTTCTATGAGTCTTATGAAGCGTATTCGGATTCTGACAGCAGCAGGTTAAGCCTTGCGTTTATGAGCAGTCCGGACCAAGGACAAGTGCGTAAAACGGTTTGGAGCTTTGATCTTGCGGACGGAGTAAAGCTGCTGGACGAAACAGCCGTCAGCTACCCGGACGATATGGAGTCCAATTTGCGCGACATGAAGAGCATTCACTATATAAATGGCAAGTTGTATGTCATCTATCAGTCAACGGAAACAAAGGATGAAAGCGATATTGTGTTTGATATCGCCCGGCCTAAACATCTGATGATACGAGTCTACAAGGCAGCGAGGCTTCAGTATGAAGGCGAGCTTGTCACGGACAGGAACCAGGACAGCAACAGGGTCGAACACCTGGCAACCAGTTACGACTATAATCCAATGTATAACAGGGAATTTGACCATATTTCAATCCGGTCAGCGGAATAAGGAGGGATGTACCATGATGCTTGTCCGGAAGCTATCCCGTCATCTTGCCATTCCCGTAGGCATAATAGCCATCCTGCTAATTGGAATCTTTGCCTGGCTGAATCATGCTCATCAGAATGCGGGGACTTTATATATAAAGGATCATTTCGGTGACCGGTCTGCAATTGACCCGATTAGAATCTCCGGAGATATTAGCGATCAGTACGCCAGCACGGCGTTTGAGATAAACAAGGGGAAATTATCCAAGCATACCGAGGTGTACGATCCTCCGCTACTTCTGCCGGATCATTACAAGTACGTTAACGGGAGCAAAAAAAGGATAGACAATCTGGAGTATGAAGTACACGGAGACGGCGCTTTTTACGTTTTGTATACCGACAAGAACTTGTTAAATGCTAAGCATAACGGCAAGACCTCGCTTGTCTATACGAATATTGCGAACGCGAACGCGGACGGCAACTACTCCAATTCGCTGGAATACGGACTCGCAAAGCTTGGAGATCATCTGTACTTTACCGTGCCTACCACGGCAGAAAGTACGGGCACCAACGGCATTTACGAGCTCTCTTTTGCAGAGGAAGGAACGACCCGGACGGTGGCGGAATTTAGTCTGGACCAGAATAAAGAAGGTGCCTCTCTTGCCGTGCTTGGACTTGCGGCAGCGGGCGGCAAGCTTGCGCTTATATTGAAGGAGAACGGGCAAGTCGTCGTGAGAGGTTATGATCCGGAAAGCGGGAAGATGCTTGGCAATATTAGGCTTGGTCCATCGGGCAGCGTGTATTCGGATCAATATGAGGCCTATTCCAATGATAAGGTTTTGAATCTTGTTTTTCAGAACAATTCCATTTCAACGGATTATAATACCTTCTATCACAAAACGGTATGGAGTATCGATTTCCGAAACGGGATGCAGCTGGTTGATGCAACCAATCTGGACTATGCAAGCACTTGGAAGGATTATTATCGCAGCCGAATGAACATGCAATATCTGGGTGGAAGGCTGTATCTGGTTTATACCTTTACTGAACCTAGACCGGACGATCGGTTTGATAGCTTCCTGCCGATTCATTTAATGATAAGAGCGTATAAAGCGAATCAGCTTCTTTACGAGGGCGAGCTGGTATCGGATTTGAACGATGATTCGGTTAATACCCTTAACTGGCCGGACGGAACGTCTTATGATCTCCGGTTCTACGACTATCGTTTATTCGACCATCTGAAGCTTGAGAGAGGAAAGGGGGAATAGCCATGCTTGAATTAAAGTACGTGGAGAAAACATTCGGCGATGCCAGACCTATCCTGCATGTCCGGGATTTGAGCATTCCAAGCGGCGAAATTGTTGGCGTATTGGGCGAGAACGGAAGCGGGAAAACGACGCTGCTCAAAGCGATTATGGGACTAGGCGAGGTCCAGCATACGGACATTTTGCTGAACGGCCGTCCTGTAGGGGAGCAGTATGCGCAGATTGCGTATATAACCGAAGAGGGGAGTTACATTCCGAAGCTGACACCGGTTCAATATGCGGAATTTCTCTCCGCCTTTTATCCGCAATTTGACCTTGCGTATTATAATAAGCTGCTGAAATTTTACGAGCTGGAGCCCGATAAGAGAATTCGCACCTTCTCGAGAGGCCAGAAATCCAAGCTGGAGATCAGTGCGGGGATGGCGAAAGGCGCCAAATACATTTTGATGGATGAACCGTTCCTCGGCAAAGATATGTTTACGCGGCGGGACTTTCTGAAGCTGATGATCGGCAATTTGAAGGGGGATGAAACGATACTGATCGTTACCCATCACCTTGACGAGATCGAGACGGTTATCGACCGTGCGCTCATTATGTCCAGAGGCCGTATTGAAGCGGATCTGTACATGGATGACCTGCGGGAGCAGGGCAAGGAGCTTGCGGCTATCATGGCGGAAACAGCAGGCTACCGTCCGGATCGTTATAAAAGCGTATTGGAATAGAACTAAGGAGCAGCGTTGCGATACGCGGCTCCTTTTTTTGTTTTTACTTCATCCGCCCAATTGACAAGCTTACCTTATAGTTGCCGTAACCAAGCAATACGTCGAGAAAGCTTGTCAGCTCCTGCTGCGAGCCGACGCGCACGCGCATCCAATAGCAGCCTTCGCCGCTGACGCGGTGAATCTCAACAACCTGACTGCTTCTGCCCGCAAATTGCTGGAACGCCTGATGTGCCGTATTGGACGCCAAAAAGACGGTGACAAAGGCATGGACGGTCAAGCCGATTTTCTCGGGATTCCAATTGACCGTTGTGCCTTCAATGATGCCAAGGTCCTGAAGCTTGCGGACGCGGGCGCCTACGGCCTGACCGGTCATATGCACCTGCTCTCCAATGGACTTGTGGGACTGGCCGGCATCCGCAATCAGGCAGCTTAATATTTGTCTGTCGATATCGTCAATTCCGTAGGAATGCAACATGTCGGAAGAAATCCTTTCATCATGAAAATAAAAGCGGTTAAATGGTTTCACCAGGTTATTCGCGTAGGATACGGCTTATTTTATAATTGTATCAGACACGATTAGAAATGAGGGATACAAATATGAACATTCAACTTATTAGGCATGCCACGCTGTGGCTGGACTATGCGGGAGTACGGTTTCTTGTGGATCCGATGTTTAGCGAAGCCGGCGTAAATCCGCCGATTATGAATTCAACGAATGACCGGTGTAATCCGCTTGTTCCGCTGCCCTTTCACACGGAAAAGCTGCTGCAGCCGGAGGTTATTCTCGTCAGCCACCTCCATCCCGATCATTGGGATGCCGCCGCAATAGAGGCGCTGCCGAAGTCGACGCCGCTGTTCTGTCAGCCGGGAGATGCCGCAGCGATCACGGGCCAGTATTTTGCTAACGTAACGGAAATCGGGCAGTCCGTCCTCTATAAAGGCATTACAATTTCAAGAACAAACGGCCGGCATGGGACGGGAGAGATCGGCGAAAAAATGGGGCAGGTGTCCGGCTTTATTCTTCAGGCAGATGGCGAGCCGACTCTATATATCGCGGGCGATACCATCTGGTGTGACGAAGTGAAGCATGCTTTGGACGCCTTCAAGCCTGATGTCGCGGTTGTGAACGCGGGAGGGGCGCAATTTGCCGTTGGCGATCCCATTACGATGAATGCGGAGGATGTCATCCAGATATGCCGTTATGCACCGTCTACGAAGGTGGTTGCCGTGCATATGGATACGATCAATCATTGTCTGGTGACAAGAGATGTTCTCGCGGAAGCGTTAAGCGCCGAGAATCTGCTTGATCAGGTTCTGATCCCTGCGGACGGCCAGCAGGTAACGTTAGACAAGTAATGCCGGATGGTCCGGTTAAAAGCTTCCGGTGCATCCGCGTTGGCGCAATGTCCCGCAGCCGGAAGGGTCACGAGCTGTGAATGGGGCTCCAGCCGATGAAGCTCCTGTGCGGCATCACGGACCAGCTTCCGGTCATATTCTCCGAGAATAAGAAGCATCGGGTAAGGCATGGGTTCTGTTTTCTCCGTGTAAAAGGAGCCCATGCCGCTCATCGCCTGAAAGGATTGGCGCCGAAAGTGCCGGATTCCCTGTTCAAACAAGGTGCGCCCCTGCTCGGTAGCGCAAGAGGCATTCAGGACATATTGCTTGAATTTGGGCATGGAGAATAGCAGATATCCAATCCATTTGAGCCCTTCGGCTTGCTGTTCTTTGCGCACACGCTTATTCGCTTTATGAATGGAGTAACCTCCAACTATGATGACGGACTGTGCCTGCTCGGGATATTTTTCCGCAAAAGCCTGCGCGACCACTGAGCCAAGCGAAACGCCAAGCAGATGGCAGGCTTCGATCCGGTTGTCTGCAAGAATGCGGCTGATGATGTCCGGCATGTCCTGCATGGTAAGCTTGGATTTAGTCCCCGCGTTAATCCCGTGTCCGGGAAAATCGAGAGTGATCAGCCGGTAATGCTCCATCAGATCCGGAATCTGCTCTTGGAATAAGGTGTGGTCGGCAAAAGCGGCATGCAGCATGACGATCGTTTCCTTGTTCTCGCTTGCGCTTATGTAGTAGTTAAACTCCTGATCTCCTAGCCTGCCAACCTTTTGCTCTAAAGAAATCATTGAAATTTCCCCCTTTAGCCGGAATTGACAATAAAATCCAGTCTCTATTATGATATTGGCGGAACCTTTGGTACCCATTAAAAATAAAGGATGATGCGTTTATGTTCCTTCAAAAGCTGCCATGGGCCGGTATTCGCGTATTAAGCGGCGAAACATCGATTGCCATCGACCCGATGTATCATTTTCCTGCCAAGTTTGGTGCATCCCATGAAGAGCTGTTCCCTCTGGATGAATTCGGCCATGCGGAAGCCGTTTTCGTTACGCATCATCATGAGGATCACTTTGATCCAAGAGCTATCGCCGCTTACTACGGCGCATCTATTCCGGTCTATGTTCCGCAGGAATCCGTACGGCATATGACCAATACACCGTTGACCAATATTCAAGGCGTAATCTTAGGGCAACAGATTGAAGTTGGCGAATTAACGGTTACGGCAGGCTTCTCCGTAGACGGGTTTGGCGATCCTCAAGTCTCATGGATTGTGGAAGGTGGAGGGAAGAAGCTGATTCATAGCGGCGACACGTTATGGCACGGCTACTGGTGGAAGCTCAGCAGAGCATATGGACCGTTCGATGCGGCATGCCTGCCGGTAAATGGCGCCGTTGTAGAATTTTCGGGCATGATCCCAAGCGGCCAGCCTATTACGCTGACTCCGGAGCAGGCGGTAGCTGCGGCTGTTGTTCTGCAGGCTCATGTTCTTGTGCCGATACATTTCCGCGCGGTTCATCATCCTCCGATTTACCGCGAGACGCCCGATATTGCGGAGCGGCTGCAGCAAACCGCCCAGGACAGGATCAAGCTTGCGATTCTTCAAACTAAAGAAATATTGCCATTATAACGATTAATTTAACCTACGCTGCATTCATGGTTGTCATGTCGGAATATAAAAAAAACGGCTGTGCTAAGGTTGGGACCAACCCCCGGTTGCACAGCCGTTTTTTGTCTGTAACATTCCTCTTACAAATCCCGCTCATCGGCTCCAATCGCCAAAATCTCGCGGATATCCGCATCGGTAAGAGAAGACAGCTGCTCTTCACCGGGCCGGATAATGTCGTCGATCATGTTTTTCTTCCGCTCTTGCAGCGCGTACATCTTATCTTCAACCGTGCCATGTGCGGCCAGCCGGATTACCTGAACCACCTTGGTCTGACCAATCCGGTGCGCCCGGTCGGCTGCTTGCTGCTCAACGGCGGGATTCCACCATAAATCATATAAAATCACGGTATCGGCACCGGTCAAGTTAAGTCCTGTTCCGCCTGCTTTAAGCGATGCGAGGAAAATGTCCTTCTCCCCGTCGTTAAACCGGTTGCATAGCTCTACCCGTTCAGAGGCTTTGGTACTGCCGTCGAGGTAGAAATAAGAGATGCCCTGGCGGACCAGTTCTTTGCTGATGAGACTCAGCATCTCGGTGAACTGCGAGAAGATCAGCATCCGTTTGCCAGTGCTGCGGCATTCCTCCACGATTTCGAACAGCTGCTCGAACTTGGCGGAGCTGCCTTCGTAATCGGTAATAAATAATGCCGGATGGCAGCAAATTTGGCGCAGCCGGGTCAGGCCGGCCAAAATTTTAATCCGGTTCTGCTGGAGGCTCCGGTCATTATCCAGATGCTTGACGGTTTCCGTACGCAGCTTGGCCAAATACGAGACGTACAGCTTCTTCTGCTCCGGCAGCAGACTGGTGGCCTGCAGGGTCTCGATTTTCTCCGGCAGCTCCTTCAGCACGTCGGATTTCAGGCGGCGAAGCAGGAAGGGGCGCGCACGGCGCGCGATGTTTTCCCTCGGCAGGTCGGAGAAGACCTTGCGAGCAGGGAACAGCTCGGGGAACACGGCGCCAAAAATGGACCAAAGCTCCTCGACTCTATTCTCAAGCGGTGTACCGGTTAACCCGAAACGATTCTTGGCCTGCAAGGCTTTTACGGCCTGCGCGGTTTGAGTCGTATGATTTTTGAACGCCTGCGCTTCGTCCAAGATAACCGTATGATAGAAACGCTGGACGTACAGATCGATATCCCGGCGCAGAAGCGGGTACGACGTGATGACGACGTCTATTCCCTTCAGAGACCTGAGCTTGGCCGCTCTTTCCGGTCGTGTTCCGTCCGCGATGACCACTTGGATCTCCGGTGCAAATTTCTTCAGTTCGCTAAGCCAGTTGTACATAAGGGATGCCGGCGTAACGATGATAGCGGGCTGTTCCATTTCCCGGATCTCCGGAAGACAGGAGAGAAGGAACGCGATGCTTTGAATCGTTTTGCCAAGTCCCATATCGTCCGCCAGAATGCCGCCGAACCGGTAATGGGCCAGCGTCTTCATCCATTGGAAGCCGTATATCTGATAATCCCTTAGCACATGCCGCAGAGTAGCCGGCACTTCGAATTCCAGGTGATCCGGGTTGCGGATATGCGCCAACAGCTTGCGCAGCGATTTGCCGAGCTGAATGGTCCTTCCTTCATTCTCGAAATCCCCGAGATGGAGTCCACGCGCCACGGGGATGCGGAAGACGGATTGATTCAGGTCCGTGCGGAGGAAGCCCGTCTCGTTAATAATCCTCGTAATCGCTTCGTATTCCTTGCCTTCGAGCGGCAGCAGCGCGCCTTCCTGCAGCCGGTGGTATCGGCGCTTCTCTACGATAGAGCGAAGCACGCTGCGGATCTCGTCATCGGAAATGCCGGTCAGTTCGAACTTGAATTCCAGCCAGTTGGTTCTCTCGTCGACTTCTACCTTCAGTAAAGGCGGAGTATTCGGGACAACGATCCGCGTCTTAACGGCCGAAGTAGCATGAACCTGCAGCAGCTTCTCCAGTTTCGGAATGGTATGCCGCAGAAACTCGTATTCGCTTTCCTCGTCTTGCATGTAGTAGCCAAGCTCAGTCGTAATAAAACCGCTTTGCTCCATGATGTCGAGGATCCGGTTTTCCCGGTCTCCGTCCCGGAGAAGGATCCGGTCCTCGGTCTTATAGTCCGTATGAGCCGCCAGCGGGTTAATCTTAATATCCCCGTATTGGAACTCCAGCTCGGCGAGCAATCTGTCCCGGATCCGGTCCAGATAGAGTCTCGCTTGCAGGGGAGTCTGCACGATTTTCTCCGATACGCTTCGGGTTACTTGAACTTGTCCAAGCTTCATCAGTTCGGGGACAACCTTCTCCATAAAAGGCTCTATCTGTTCCGGCGAAATGACGACATGCTGCCGGTGCGAGGCATCCAGCATATTTTTGAAATCGGCCAGCTGTTTGCACGAGGCCTCGGGAAGCTGTTTCATCCGGCCTTCGCTCAGCACCATGTTGTAGGCGGTTAAGACGGTAATCTGGTCCAATCCCTCGACATTCAGTTGGAAGCCGCTCTCGTCCTGCTCGCCAAATTCGAATCGGACAGGGGAGGCTTCATCGTTTATTTGCAGGCCGGCGGTAACGGTGCCCTCCTGATCAATCAGCACGGAAGGACAAGCCGCAAGCAGAGGCAGCACGGTTGGCCAATCCGCAGGAGGGATCATAAGCATCCGGTTGTTTTGCTTGCCGCGAGTCTTTCCGCTTAAAGGCGCCGCTTCCTCCTGATAGAGCGCTTCGTTCTTGCTGATCCTGGCTAGTTCGCCCAGCAAGGCGTAATCTTCATTTCGGAATCGGTGATCAGCGGGGTTAAACGTAAACTGCTTGGAGAAGGTGCGGGTGACGTTTAAAGCTATTCCTTCGATAAAAGCGCGGATATCCGGCACGACGTAAAGCCTGCCAAGACCCGTGCGCAGCTCGATACCGATCCGGTAGTTCCGGTAACCGCTCGAGAAGATCACGCAGGTGAACTGAATCTCAACGGGGATGCGGGTGTCTCTAACATAACGAGTACTGCCAAGAAGCGTGGACTGCCCCCGTTCCCGGCTGCCGAATAAGTCCAATATACTGGACGACAGCAGCTGATCGCTTGCCGAGATGCGGGCCAGGTTCAGCGCTTCTTCGGGCAGCTCTAACAAATGCAGCAGCATGGCTGCGACATGTTCGCAATATTTATCTTCGGGATCAAAGTCCGGGCAGGTGCAGGTTGCCACGATTTCGCCGCGGATGCGGGCAGCCGTCACAATCAGGTCGCGGTTCGTCCGGACATTGGCTTCGCAGAACGGTTTGTCCGGGTCGTACCGCAATATCGTCACTCCGCCCGCCTGCCAGATGGCCTCCCCTTCTTCGAAGGCAAACCGGCCGCATAATACCCGGACGTCATCATCGGTATATTGAAAGCTCATAAGCTGTAATCCTTTCCGGCTATTCGCTCAGTTGATGCAGCAAACGCAGCAGCTCGCCGCGTTCCTCCGGCGATATCGATGCGAGAACCAAGTCTGCCGACTCGCTCATCGCAAGCCGCGCTTGTTGAATAAGCGGAGGCGCTATTTCGGACAATCGGATAAACGTAGCCCGGCGGTCTTCCGGGTCGGGCAGGCGGACGATCAGCTTCTCCTGCTCAAGCGCATCCACGAATTGCGTTACGGTGCGCGGCTTGATGCCAAGCTTTGCGGCGATATCGCTCATCCGGATTTGTCCGGCTTCGGCGACAGAGACAAGGAAGCGTAGCCTTGGTCCGGATAAATATTCCGGAATTTCAAGGACTGATAATTGCGCTTCGAACTGGAGGTGCAGCCGGTGTGTTGTCCGGAGTAACGTTTCCAGCAGGTGGCCGGCGGATGGTATTGTTGTATCGGATGCTGCCATTGTTCCTCCTTGACTTTTGACACATGAATTCTTATAGTCTACTTATCGAATAATTAGTGAGTATACTCAATATGTGTTCATTCCGTATTTTGATTTTACACGATTTCGCATGACATTCCAATAAGGAGGGCCTATTCCTATGGCTCAAACGATGCAAGCCATCCGTTATTATCAATTTGGGGGACCCGAGGTGCTGCAGCTGGAAGAGGCGCCAAAGCCGGTTCCGCAAGAAGGGGAGGTGCTGATCCGTATTGCGGCTGCCGGAGTACTTCCCGTGGATTGGAAAATTCGCAAAGGACTATTTCCGATGCCTGTGAATTTCCCCGTTACTCCGGGGACGGCTTTTGCCGGTGTAATCGAAAGCGCGGGTCCGGGAGTAACCGGACTTATAGCCGGGCAGGAGGTATTCGGAAGAAGCGCAAACGGAACCTATGCGGAATATACAACGGCTTCGGTCGATTCGTCCGCGCTTAAGCCCTCGTCCATCAGCTTTGCTGAAGCGGCTACGATTTCCGGAGGAGCAACAACGGCCTGGTGTGCTATCAACAACGCGGGCATTAAGGCCGGGGACCGCGTATTTATCCATGGTGCAGGCGGTGGCGTAGGTTTATTTGCCGTCCAGTTCGCCAAATGGAAAGGCGCCTATGTTATCGGAACGGCTGGCCCTTCGAATATCGATTTTATCCGAGCCATTGGCGTAGATCATGCGATTGATTATACGGCCGGTCCGTTTGAAGCGGGGCTGGAGCGGGAAGTGGATTTTGTGCTGGATACGATTGGTGGAGCTACGCTGGAACGTTCATGGCCGCTTATCAAGCCGGGAGGGGCTTTGCTTACGATAACAGGTCAGCCTCCGATAGAGCGGGGACAACGGGAGGGCGTGCGCGTGCTCCGCTCAGCGCTGGCCTCCAAGCAGGATTTAGCGGATATTGCGGAGCTGATCGGCACAGGTGTTGTTCAAACGCAAGTTCAGGCTGTATTTACACTTGGAGAAGCACGAGAAGCGCATATCCGCTCGGAAGCGGGACATGGCCGCGGGCGTATCGTACTCGATATGGGAAAATAATAGTTGTACAAAAACAAAAACTGGTAAAAAACCTGTGTAATCCGTTGATTGCACGGGTTTTTTATGCGGAAATCTTAATTTTACACGCAATGTTCTTTAATTTATGTAGTTTAACGTTAGCTGAATAAAGTTAGAATGAAAAAGGTGTATTAGAATGGTACCAGTTATGCGCGAAAAGGAGATTAAGCACATGTCCAAACCAAATGAACCAATCGTAACGCATATTTTTACGGCAGATCCTTCTGCGCATGTTTTTGAAGGCAAAATTTATATTTATCCTTCCCATGACCTCGATCATGACGGCCCGACTAACGATAACGGCGACCAATACCAGATGGAGGATTATCACATTTTGTCCATGGATGACGCGAATTCTCCGTGCGTCGATCACGGCGAAGCTCTTCATGTGAAGGATGTGCCATGGGCTTCCAAACAAATGTGGGCACCGGATGCCGCATTCAAGAACAATACCTATTACTTGTATTTCCCTGCCAGAGATAAAGAAGGCATTTTCCGTATTGGCGTAGCTACCAGCGCAACTCCGGCGGGTCCGTTCAAGGCAGAAGAAAACTATATTCCCGGCAGCTTCAGTATCGATCCTGCCGTTTTCGTGGATGAAGATAACAGAGCATACATGTACTTTGGAGGTCTTTGGGGAGGACAGCTGGAGAAGTGGACAACTGGCGAATTTGTTGCAGATGCCGCCGATCCCGATGTAAACGGTCCTGCTCTTGGCCCGCGCGTAGCGGAACTGAGCGACGACATGTTGACCTTCAAATCCGAGGCGAAAGAGATTTCAATCGTGGATGAGGAAGGCAATCCGCTGCTTGCCGGCGACGAAGATCGCCGTTATTTCGAAGGACCGTGGATGCACAAATACAACGGCAAGTATTATCTGTCGTATTCAACGGGCTCGACTCATAAGCTTGTGTATGCCATTGGTGACAATCCGCAAGGACCGTTCGTCTACAAAGGCACCATTTTGACGCCGGTAATCGGCTGGACAACCCACCATTCCATCGTGGAATTCCAGGATAAGTGGTACCTGTTCTATCATGATGCATCGCTTTCCGGCGGCGTTGACCATAAGCGAAGCGTGAAGTTTACCGAGCTGAAGTATAACGAAGACGGTACGATTCGAACGATTGATCCTTACAATAACTAATAGGAAAAGCACGGAGCTATGGCTCCGTGCTTTTTTTATGGTTATACGATGGTTAATCCCGCGCTTGCATATCCGGCAACGGTTGTGGCGATATCCAGCCCCGCTGTGACGGAAGCCGAGAAGACAAGGAGCAGGCGAGTACCCGCTGCTACAGGAATA
Organism: Paenibacillus sp. JDR-2; assembly: GCF_000023585.1. NCBI lineage: Bacteria > Bacillati > Bacillota > Bacilli > Caryophanales > Paenibacillaceae > Paenibacillus > Paenibacillus sp. JDR-2. Next base: position 2,253,174 of record NC_012914.1, read on the forward strand.
GAGAGTCCCGTAGTTAGACCGGAAGAAATCGTACCGAGAGCAAGAACTCCTGTCAGAGACGGACTTAAGGTCACCAAGGCACCAGGCACAGCCGTAAACGTATTGTTTGGCGTTGCGGATTCGAAGAGCTGGGCTGTAATAGTTACCGTCGAGCCCACCAGAGTTAAGGCTGCCGTTGTACTGAAGTATGCGGCTAACGAGGTGATTGTTCCGGTACGCGGCGCGGAAAATGCCATGTTCAGAAGCAGACCTGCTGCACCGGTCAAGTCAATTGTGCCGCCTGCAACCGTAACGCCCGCAGCGTTGGTTCCGAAGGCGGTCAATGTAGAGGTGTTCAACAGCCCTCCCAGTACAGTAGTCAAGACGGCAGGCGTACCGGAAGCAAACGGAATAATAGCCCCGGAGCCGGCTGAGCCTGTCGCACCGGTCGCGCCAGTAGCGCCTACGCCAGTAGCTCCGGTAACGCCAGTAGCGCCGGTAGCTCCGGTCGCGCCCGTTGTGCCAGTCGCACCCGTTGTGCCAGTGTCGCCGGTTACGCCCGTTGCGCCAGTAGCGCCCGTTGTGCCAGTCGCGCCCGTGTCGCCGGTCGCGCCCGTGTCGCCGGTCGCGCCAGTGTCGCCGGTAGCACCAGTAGCGCCGGTCGCGCCAGTGTCGCCGGTCGCGCCAGTGTCGCCGGTAGCACCAGTAGCGCCGGTCGCGCCAGTGTCGCCAGTCGCGCCAGTGTCGCCGGTCGCGCCAGTCGCGCCAGTAGCGCCAGTAGTGCCCGTCGCGCCAGTGTCGCCGGTAGCCCCAGTAGCGCCCGTGTCGCCAGTAGCGCCCGTCGCGCCAGTAGCGCCAGTAGCGCCAGTAGCCCCAGTAGCGCCCGTGTCGCCAGTAGCGCCCGTCGCGCCAGTAGCGCCAGTAGCGCCAGTAGCGCCAGTAGCGCCAGTAGCGCCAGTAGCCCCAGTAGCGCCAGTAGCGCCCGTGTCGCCGGTAGCGCCAGTGTCGCCGGTAGCGCCAGTGTCGCCCGTCGCGCCGGTAGCGCCAGTGTCGCCAGTAGCGCCAGTGTCGCCAGTAGCGCCCGTGTCGCCGGTAGCGCCGGTAGCGCCAGTGTCGCCGGTAGCGCCCGTGTCGCCGGTAGCGCCAGTGTCGCCGGTAGCGCCAGTGTCGCCGGTAGCACCAGTGTCGCCAGTAGCGCCGGTAGCGCCAGTGTCGCCGGTCGCACCGGTAGCGCCTGTTGTTCCATTTGCGCCGGTGTTACCGGTGGCCCCAGTCGCGCCAGTATCACCTGTCGCTCCATTTGCACCGGTATTACCAGTCGCCCCCGTAGCGCCAGTCGCCCCCGTAGCGCCAGTGTCGCCAGTAGCGCCGGTCGCGCCGGTAGCGCCGGTCGCGCCGGTAGCGCCGGTGTTACCGGTGGCCCCAGTCGCGCCAGTATCACCTGTCGCTCCATTTGCACCGGTATTACCAGTCGCCCCCGTTGCCCCAGTCGCGCCAGTGTCGCCAGTAGCGCCCGTAGCGCCAGCTAAACCAATGTCACCCGTCACGCCCGTTGCTCCGGTCGCACCCGTTGCTCCGGTCGCCCCAGTCGCGCCGGTAGGATCTCCGGAAAGATATAAATAATCAGGAGAAGAGTCTGGTTCACCTGTTGGATTCGAGACCAGAACTAAATAAGTATCGCCTTCATAGACGACAAGCTGGCCAAAAGGATAAGTCGAAGAACTTAGCGGGTTGTAGACGGTAATGCCGGCGAGACCCGCCCCGGTCGCCCCAGTAGCGCCGGTCGCGCCAATCGCGCCATCTGCCCCGGCTGGACCAACTGGGCCTGCAGCTCCTGCCGGGCCTGCAGGTCCAGCAGATCCTGCAGGTCCAGCGGGTCCGGCAGGTCCGGCAGGTCCGGCAGGGCCGGCAGGTCCCGCAATACCCGCAATACCCGCAATACCCGCAATACCCGCAGGTCCCTGAGGACCGGTTGGACCTTGAGGTCCGGATGACGGGCTAATTACAGGGAGAATAAGGGCAAGCTGGCGGGAAATGGTCCGGATCTGGCCAATGAGGGAGTCCTTGGAGGCTGGAGGAATATTAAATAATAATGCGTCCGCTCCAAGTATATTGATAAGAGACTCCGTTAAAATAACCGTCCCAAGCGGAGAAAATGGCGCAGTTTCGACAAGGGTAATCTGATTTTCCAGAAGGGAAAGCAGCGCGGACTGTTCATCAGCATCAAAATCAATGCTTAATACAAGTGATCGAAGCTCGTTTAAAATGGTATTCAGTTGAGATACGCGGCTAGATGTCGGGTTCTCTAGAACATTTGGCAGCAGATTGGACAAATCGGTTAATAAATTTTGCAAGGAACCTAATTGTGATGCCGTAATTGGAATTGGACCAGTGGCCATCCTTTTATCACTCCTCTAGATGTACGTTTGTCTTCTGACATTGCTCAGGCTAGCGGCAAGCTTTCTCCTTCCCACTTCACCTCACCGCATACGCCCGGAAATTGGAATATTGAAAAGTATGTTCCATAAATTAGTAATATTCTTTATGGCTAAACGAAAAAGAAGACTTGTCTATCGAGAACTGTCGGAACTCGGCGGAAAAATTCGAATAAAGGAGGGTTTTGGGCAATGATCAGTATCAGCCTTTGTCTCATTGTGAGGAATGAAGAGGATGTTCTGGCACGGTGCCTGGATTCGGTGAAAGGAATTGCAGACGAGATTATTGTGGTTGATACAGGATCCGTGGACAGGACTAAAGAAATTGCTTCCGATTATACGCCAAAGATCTACGATTTCGAGTGGATCGATCACTTTGCCGCTGCACGGAACTTCGCTTTCGGGAAGGCAACTTGCGAATACATATTGTGGCTGGATGCGGATGATATTTTTAAAGAAGAGGAACAGGTTAAGCTGCTCGAGCTAAAGGCATCCCTGTCAACGGAAGTGGACACCGTATCGATGTTATACAATTTAACGCAGGACGAGACCGGAGCGGTAACAAACAGGCTGCGCCGCAACCGGTTGGTGAAGCGTTCGCGTCAGTTCCGATGGATTGGTGCCGTTCATGAATATTTGGAAGTATACGGGGCCGCGTTCGCTGCCGATATTGCGGTTACTCATGCCAGTACAAGACATGATAATGACCGGAATCTGCGTATCTACGAGCAACGTCTTGCCAAGGGCGATGAATTAAGTCCAAGAGACTTGTATTATTACGCCAATGAATTAAAGGATCATAGCCTCAATGAAAGAGCAGTCCATTATTACAGTCTGTTCCTTCAATCTAAAAGAGGATGGGTAGAGGATAACATAGCGGCTTGCGGCAAGCTTGCGGACTGTTATGCGTCATTGGGGAATCAAGAGCTGGCGCTGGAATCCGCACTCCAATCCTTCAGCTATGGAAGTCCAAGGGCAGACAATTGCTGCCGGATCGGTTATTACCATCTGCAAGTCGGCGCCTATGAGACGGCCGCTTTCTGGTATGAATCGGCATTGCGGGCGCCAAGGCAGGATGAGGCATGGTCCATGCAAAATACATCCTGCTCAACCTGGCTGCCTCATCTTCAGCTCTGCGTCTGTTATGACAAGCTTGGGGAGTGGCTGAAAGCATACGAGCATAATGAAATCGCACGCGCCTACCGCCCGGATCATCCGTCCGTTCAACATAATAAAACCTACCTCGAAGGGCTGCTTTTACCGGCGCAAACGTTGGAACCATCCGACTTAAGCCTTACGCAGACCGCTCCATGATAATTGCCGAATCTCGGAGGCGGTCCGGCCGGTAGCTTGCTTAAGCTGTCTTGCAAAATGATGGGAGGTCTTAAAGCCGCTGCGCTGAGCAATCTCCGTAACGGTAAGACCTGTATTGTTGAGCAGTTCTACCGCTTTCTGAATACGGTAGCCCCATAGATATTGGAAGGGCGTAGTCTGCTCATATTGCTTAAACAGTCTTGCCAGATGCTCGGGAGAAACGTTTGCGGCAGCTGCTATTTCTTTTAAAGTCACTTCTTCGGCGAAATGCTCGTGAATCCAGGCTAATGCCGAATAAATCGCCGGATGCTTCTCCTTCTGCTCCAAAGACCGTCTGGATTCAATTGGATATAAATGCAAAGCGGCTAGTCCAAGCTGCTGCATGACGGGGGCGGTTGGCAGAGCATCCCGCTGAAGACGGAGCAGGAGATCCGTAAGCCGGTTCATTTCTTCGGTAAGCGGCAGGCATTCCGGCAGCAGCCGGAACGATTCCCGGGTCTGTTCCGCAAGCTCAGGCACATGTACCGCAATCCAGCGGTGCCAGGTATCTTCGGTTTTCGAGAAGACGAACTGCTCTTCATGCCCGGGCAATAGCAGAACGACATGTCCGGGCTGGACGCTGAGCTCCCGGCCGTCGATAGTAACGGACATCTCTCCGGTATACAGCATCACAAGCTGAAAATCCTGCTGGATACGGGGACCAAACTTACCCCCCGGAGGGTAAACGACGGAGCCGGCTACGGCTGAAGCTACATACATAAGATCACCTCAGATTAATTGTAAGTCCTAAGAACAAGAAATATCAATCACAGATACAATTGTGTAATTTGCAGCCATTGTCCGGATTGGGTAGCGGGAGTACGATGAGAGTATCGCTCGAGCAATATGAATCATAAAGGAGAATGATTTGTGAATACAACTTATACGGCTCCGCTTACTCCCCTTACGGATGAACAGATTGCCTTTTTCAGAGAGAACGGATATTTGTTATGGAAGAAGGGCATGTCCAGTGATTTGATTGATGCCTTTAACGGACACATTTACGATATCAGGAACCAGCCGCAGGTACCGGAGTGGGCGGCTTGCGAGGAGTCGAAGAAATATTCGCTGCGTCTCTTTAACTCCCATAAGCATGACAGCATGTCCAGGCAGCTGATGAAGCATGCTCTTGTCCGCGGAGCGCTGGCGCAACTGATGGGCAAAGAAGCGGTATGCGTGCAAAGCATGTATTTCTACAAAGAGCCTGGATCGCCCGGTCAGGCTGCCCATCAGGATTACTACTACATCAAGAATGATCCGATGACGATGATTGCCGCATGGACGGCGATGGAGGATATGATCGATGTCGAGAACGGCTGCTTGTGGGTAATGCCGGGCACCCATAGGCTTGGGCTGCTGCCGCATGGCTCGGTCAAAAACATCGAGGAGCATGAGCCCTGGACCGAGGAAACGGAAGGCGTGGATACAAGCAAACAGATTCCGGTTGTGATGGAGAAGGGAGATATCTTGTTTTTCAGCGAACTGCTTATCCATTCGTCAGGAAAAAACCGGAGCAAGGATCGCTGGCGCCGTTCCTATGTATGCCATTACATTCGCGAGGACTCCCATGTGCTTCACCGGGAGGATTTGCGCCAGAAATATCCCTTATATTAAGAAGAAAAGAAGAGGGCTGGCAGGCCCTCTTCTTTTTGCGTATAATTAGTTTACAACCGTAACGGTTCACAATGATAACTAAGAAGGTGTTTATAAGATGGCAGCAGATGCAATGGATATTTACCAGTCTTTTTTCCGGATTACCCGGCAACTGAAGAAGCTGGCTTTTCACAGTGCGGCTAACCTAGGTTTAACCGTTCATCAGATCAATATTTTGGAGTCGGTGCGACTGAACCCGGGGCAAAAGCAGAAGGAACTGACGGAGAAGCTTGTATTCGCCAAAAGCCGGGTCAGCGTTCATATTGACCAGCTTGCCCTGAAGGGGCTTCTCGTACGGGAGCCCTCCGAGCAGGACCGGAGAGAGATCCAGCTGTTTATCACGCCAGCCGGCGAAGAGTTGTGCGAGTTGTACAATCAGGAGGCGGCTTCTTATAAAGCCTTGAGCAGCGCGCTTGAGAACTTGTCTCCGGATGATGTCGATAAGCTGCATAAGCTTCATCAGCAGATCCTGAGCCATCTCTAAGCGAACGCTTACGAAAGAAGGGGTTCCGATGTCCAGAATGTACGGAGGTCCAGGGGGAATGGGCTTTAACAAGATGAAGTTTGATGACGGAGCGAAGCCGAATATCACAAAAGCGATGCTCGTCCGCATCTCCGCTTATTTTGTCCCTTACTGGAAACAGACCGTAGTTGTATTGTTTATTTTGCTTCTTTCTTCGGGATTGGGGCTGCTGCCGCCGATTTTTATCCAGCATATCGTGGACGATGCGCTTCCGAATAAAGATATGAGGCTGCTCGTGGAGCTGGTGCTTATATCGCTTGCCGCAACCGTTGCGTCCAGCCTGCTTGGCGTGCTGCAGAGCTATCTCAATTCCTATATTTCGCAAAATATCGTATACGACATGAAAAACCAGATGTACCGCCACCTGCAAAAGATGCCGCTGCAATTCTATTCCAACGTGAAGCAGGGAGAAGTCATCACGAGAATGACAAGCGATATTTCCGGCATTCAGGGGGTGTTCAACAGCACTGTCGTAAATTTTGCGAGCAACCTGTTTATTCTTGCTACAACGCTTGGAACGCTGTTCGTCATGAACTGGAAGCTGGCTATACTAGGGATGGTTGTTGTTCCCCTGTTTCTTTTTCCAACGCGCAAAATGGGCCGTGTCCGCTGGAAAATCGCCAAAGAGACCCAGGAGAAAATGTCCGAGCAGAACCATATTATTCAGGAAACGCTTAGCATCAGCGGTTATCTGCTGATGAAGCTTTTCACGAAGGAACGGAAGGAATACGAAGGCTTTAAGGCCGTGAACGCAGAATCCACCCGACTGCAGATCAGGGAATCCATGGCCGGCCGCTGGTTTATGATGCTGCTGTCCACGTTTACAACGATTGGTCCGATGCTGATTTACTTATACGGCGGATATTTATATATTCAAGGCGAAATTTCAGTCGGCGAAATTATCAGCTTTGTTGCTTTGCTTGGGCGGATTTACGGACCGTTTGGCCAAATGACGAATTTGTACGTTGATATCAACCGTTCGATCGCTTTGTTTGAACGGATCTTCGATTATTTCGATATGGAACCGGTTATCGTCAATAAGCCGGAGGCGCTGCCAGCGGATATTTCCGGGCAGGATATTGAGTTTGTGGATGTAAGCTTTGCTTATCTGAAAGATAAACCCGCTCTGAGGAATATCTCGTTTACGGCCGAATCGGGGACAATGACAGCTCTAGTTGGTCCAAGCGGGGCGGGAAAGACGACCATTACGAACCTGCTGCCGCGGCTGTATGAGCGCAGCTCGGGCCGTATCCGAATTGGCGGAACGGATATCAAGGATATGACGCTGGAATCGCTCCGGTCGCAGATTGGCCTGGTTACCCAGGACAGTTATCTATTTAACGGGACGATCCGGGAAAATCTGATGTACGCCAATGACGAAGCTTCGGAAGAGGAAATGCGGGTGGCATGCAAAGCGGCCTATATCCATGAATTCATTATGGAGCTTCCGGATGGCTACGATACGGTAGTAGGCAACAGGGGGATGAAGCTGTCGGGCGGGGAAAAGCAGCGGATTTCCATTGCGAGGGTCCTGCTCAAAGACCCGGCAATAATTATTTTGGATGAAGCGACATCCTCGCTTGATACGGTATCGGAGTATTACATCCAGAAGGCAATGAGCGTTCTGCTGCAGAATAAGACAAGTATCGTGATTGCGCACCGGTTGTCTACCATTATGGCGTCCGATCAAATACTGGTCGTGCAGGACGGAGCAATCGTGGAAAAAGGCCGGCATGAAGAGCTGCTTCTGCAAAACGGGGTATACAAAGACCTGCATGCGAAGCAGTTTGAGAGGATGAAGGAGGAACTATGAGCGTAAAAATTGCATTGCTGCGCGGCATTAATGTCGGCGGGAAAAACAAAATCAAGATGGCCGACTTGCGTGAGGCATTGACCGCAATGGGATTGCATGAGGTGCAGACGTATATTCAGAGCGGCAATATTTTGTTCAAGTCGGATGAGGATGAAGGTGTGCTGCGCAGCAGGATCGAGCAGCAAATTGAAACGGTGTTTGGTCTTTCAATCAAGGTTATTATGCGGACAGCGGAGGAGTTGCGCGTTATCGCCGCAAGCTGTCCGTTTAGCGAAGAGCAGCTTGCGGCGGCGGCGGCCACGGCGCAGGGGGAATACCTGTATGTGTCGATGATGCTGGAAGAGCCGGCAGCCGGACAGCTCGAGAAGCTTCAATCGTTTGTAACGGCGGAGGAGGTCTTCGGCAGCAAGGGACGGGATCTGTATTTGCTCTTCTATCAAACGGTGCGTAATTCCAAGCTTGCGGTAAAAGCGGAAAAGCTTGGCGTGCATTCGACCGTCCGCAACTGGAACACGATTAACAAGCTTGTATCGCTCGCGGACGGGATGGAATCATCTACGTCTCCGTCATGACTCTCTACGTCTCCGTCATGACTCCGCCGTTCACATGCAGGACTTGACCGGTAACAAACGAGGAATCGTCGGATGCGAGATAAATATAAGTAGGCGCTAGCTCGAACGGCTGGCCGGCGCGTTTCATCGGCGTCTCCAGGCCAAAGGTTTTGACATATTCAGCCGAGTAGCTGGATACGATAAGCGGCGTCCAGATCGGACCGGGGGCAACGGCATTTACGCGTATGCCGCAGCCTACGAGCTGGAGAGACAAGGAACGGGTGAAGGAGACGATAGCTCCTTTCGTGGAGGAATAATCAACCAACAGCGGTGCTCCCGCATAGGCAGTAACGGATGCCGTGCTAATAATGGAGCTTCCGGCCTTCAGATGGGGAAGCGCAGCTTTCGTCAAATAGAAATGAGGGAAGATGTTTGTCCTGTACGTATCCTCGAGCTGCTCGTTAGAGATGTCCAGAATGCATTTTTGCGGGAATTGTACGCCTTGATTCAAGACGAGGATATCCAGACATCCGTAACACTCGATTGTTTGTTGTACAACCTCTGAGGAAAATTCCGGCTTTCTAAGATCGCCTTCGATCAACAGGCAGCGTCCTCCGTATTGCTCTACCATCTGCTTGGTTGCCAGCGCGTCTTCGCGTTCGTATAAATAAACGATTGCGACATCCGCGCCTTCCTTGGAAAATCCGATCGCAACGGCGCGGCCAATTCCGCTGTCACCGCCTGTAATAATCGCAACCTTGCCTTTCAGCTTTCCGCTGCCCTTGTATCCCGGGTTATCCGAGATCGGAGTCGGATTCATGAGATATTCCAGGCCGGGCTGTCGGTCCTGATGCTGCGGCGGGAAAGTTACCGGTACCTGCTGACACTTGGTTTCCTGGCTGTAATAAGGATAAATAGGGATCATGTTGGTCCTCCAAAACAGAAAAGTTGCTATAGGATATTCGCCTATTCCCGGGAAGGTGTACGGTTGCCTATACCAACCCCTAGGTATTGGCATACGCTAACGCAGGCATTCAATTACTTTTCTGATAAAGGAGTAATTTCAAATGACGAAATCTAATCGGACATTTGTCCCGGGAGGCTTTCAACCAGGCGGTTTTCCACCGGGTGGATTCCCGCCGCCGTGGGGCTGGCAGCCGCAGCCGCCGCGTCCTCCATGGTGGGGATGGGGACAACCGCCGCGTCCGCCGTGGTGGGGATGGGGACCACCGCCGCGTCCGCCATGGGGCGGCCCTGGATTTGGGCCAGGACCAGGCGGTCCGTGGATGGGTCCAGGTGGACCGGGAGGTCCTGGCGGCCCAGGCGGCCCAGGCGGCCCAGGTGGCCCAGGAGGTCCAGGCGGCCCGCCTCCGGGACCGCGGGTTAGCAGAAATAAATAATTAATAATAAAGAAGTCGTCCAATTCATGGGCGGCTTCTTTTTCAAGACTGCTGCAGCGCCTCCATGGCAAAAGCAATCCATTCGCGCGTAGCGAACGACTGGTAGCTGTCGCGGCGCCAGATCATGGCCAGATGCCAGGGAATGCTTGGCGAGGTCAGAGGGATGATGCGAAGCCGTTCCAGATCGAGCTCGCGGCATATCGCCTCGGGCAGCAGCGCGATTCCCAGCTTTGCGGCTACCATCTCGCTGATGAAATCCCATTGGGTGCTCTTGAAGACGACATCCGGCTGGAATCCCAGCTTCTCGCATTCGGCGATGATCCGGTCATGCAGAGTAAATTCCTCATGGAAGAATAGAAAGGGCTCTTCCTTAAGCTCGATAAGCGGCACTTCACTCCGGCTGGCTAGCTTATGCGAGGGAGGGACAACCAGCATCAGGTCCTGCCGCAGGAAGCAGAAGGATTCGAACTTCTCATCATTAGTCGGGAGCAGAATAACTCCGATATCGAGCGCGCCCGAACCTACGTCGGCTTCGACTTTTTTAGCACCGTGCTCAAACAGCTGCATCGTAATTTTGGGATACTTCTCGCGGAACTTTCCGATGATACGGGGGAAAAAGGTGACCCCAACCATAGGCGGCAGGCCAATGCGGATATGGCCGACCTTAAGCTCCATAAGCTCGGACAGCCGCGAATTCATATTGCCGAACGATTGGACCATTTGCTGGGCTTGCTCGAGCAGAATCGAACCGGCATCGGTTATTACGATTTTTTTGCCGACCCGTTCGAATAGGACAACTCCCAGCTCTTCCTCGAGATTTTTGATCATTTTGCTGATGGTCGGCTGAGTAATATAAAGGGATTGCGCGGCTTTGGTGAAGCTTTGGAAGCGGGCGGCTTCCACAAAATATTGCAAGTGTCTTATATCCAAGAGCAAGCTTCTCCTTATCCATAGATAATTGGAATGAAAACCATTCTGTAAATGTATTTTACCTATGAAAAAGGCTGCTGTACACTTCCTTTAAAGGGAGTTGGCCGTTATGCGTTACGTGGTAAAATTATTAATTCAGGTTTTGTTCTTTATTGTATTCTCGTGGCTGATGAACCACCTAGTTGAATGGCTTCACCTGCCTGTTCCCGGCAGCATTCTGGGCATGCTCATTCTGTTTATCTTGCTGCAGGCAAAGATTATTCCGCGCGAATTTGTGGAGTCCGGCTCCGATTGGCTTATTGCCACCATGCTGCTCTTTTTTATTCCGCCCGCGGTTGGCATTATTGGCTACAAGCAGCTTATTATGAGCGCAGGCGTACAAATCGCGCTTGTTATTACGTTGGGTACCGTTATCGTCATGTTATGCAGCGGACTGGTAGCTCAGCAGGTTGCTAAACGCAAGGAGGAATCACACGGATGATTATTGCGGCCGTAAGCCTGCTTCTTACCGTTATTGTATATATATTGGCCCAAAAGATTTACCGTTATAAACCGATAATGCTGTTATCGCCGTTAATTGTGACGCCAGTGGTGCTGATTGTGCTGCTGGCGGTGACGAGAACCAGTTATGCCGACTATAACACAGGCGCGCACTGGCTGTCGGATATGCTGGGTCCGGCAACGATTGCGTTTGCAATTCCGTTGTCCAGACATTTTAATCTCATCAAAAAGCATGCGGCCCAGATCATAATCAGCGTATTAACCGGCTCGGCTGCCGCCGTTGCTTCTTCTTTATGGCTGGCGCAAGGCCTTGGTCTAAATGACAAAATCATTTACAGTCTTATTCCGCATTCCGCAACAACGCCGATCGCGATGAATGTATCCCAATCCATTGGCGGCATTCCGACAATTACGGCCGTTGCCGTGATGATAACTGGGATATTCGGCTCTCTGGTAGGGCCGCCCGTTATCCGTCTGTTCCGGATCCGCAATGAGGTCGCGCGTGGTGTTCTGCTCGGAACAAGCGCGCATGGGGCAGGAACGTCCAAAGCGTTTGAGCTTGGCAGCATCTCGGGCACCGTATCCAGCGTGTCGATGATTTTGACGGCTATTATTACCTTATTTCTAACGCCGATTCTATTGGGACATTAAAGCATCATCAGAGAGGAATATTCAACATGCAAACCTTATCGAAGCGGCAAACCGTATTACTTATTACTTTCTTGGTGCTGGTATGGGGGATAAACTGGCCGCTTTCCAAATACGCGCTTCATTATATGCCGCCTATATTGTTCTCGGGGGTCAGAACCTTACTTGGAGGCGTACTTCTCCTTGCTGCCGCGGTTCCAAGGTACCGACGTCTGCAATTTCGGAAGACCTGGCCGATTTATCTCCTGTCCGCAGTCGTAAACGTTGTGCTGTATTACGGGCTTCAGACGATTGGCATCCAGTATTTGCCGGCCGGCTTGTTCTCGGCGATTGTTTTTCTACAGCCTGTATTGGTTGGGCTTTTCTCTTGGTTATGGCTTGGCGAGTTGATGAACGGGTTAAAAGTAATCGGCCTTGTTCTGGGTTTTGCAGGCGTAGGGGTTATATCAAGCGGGGCGAGTGGCGCTACCGGGCATATTTCCGTGGCGGGTATTCTGCTGGCGCTTGGCTCAGCATTAAGCTGGGCACTGGGTACGATCTATGTGAAGAAGTCCAGCGGCAAGGTCGATAATATCTGGCTCGTTACGATGCAGCTCATAATCGGCGGAGTGTTTATGACCGGGCTTGGCTCTGTTACCGAAAGCTGGTCGGAGGTGGAATGGAGCGGCCGATTTATCTTCAGCCTGTTATTTATCTCCATCTTTGTTATCGCGCTTGGCTGGCTTGTCTTCTATAAGCTGATGGATTCGGGAGAGGCGAGCAAGGTAGCATCCTTTACCTTTCTGATTCCGCTGGTCGCTATCTTGATCGGAACCATGTTTCTGCATGAGCCGTTCACCTATTCGCTGTTAGCCGGACTTGCGTTGGTGCTTGGCAGCATCTATCTGGTAAATCGGCCACGACGCCTCAACGCTGTTCTTTCCTAATAAAAAACCGCCTGCAAAGGCGGTTTTTATTATTGGTTTGTCCGGATAAACGGATGATCATGGATATCGAAGGCTTCATAAGCTTTGCCGACCATATCCTTGTCCTTGTCGAACAGATGGGCCGCTTTATCGAAAATGCCGCTTGCTTTGGCTACATGATTTAATTGCTCCACCATAAACTCCGAATTGCAAAGCACAAGTACCTTTTTACTATATGCGGTAAGCTCCTGTTGGAATTGTACGGCTCTTTCCGCCACTTCGGGGGAATAAACGACTGGCTCACCGTCGGATGTTACCATGCCGCGATGATCCACCAGCACGTCAAGCTCGTCTTTCCCGTATGCGGAGCAAATGCCAAGCACGATATTGGACATGTACTCTACGTCCTGCTTACCCGATGCCAGGCCGTTTACCTGGAACGACAGCAGCTTTTTATCCGGATCCAGCGTGTAATGCACCCGGTCTTTGAAAGGAACGATGAAGTCTTTCGGCTGATAGGCTTGCTTGGGAGAGAAGCGCTCGCCCGAGAATAGATAGGCAACGCCGATTTGCAGGGCAGAGGCAATCTTCTCGATATTGATTATGCTGACATTCCGTTCCCCGCGCTCAACGCCGCTTATGTAACTCCGGTCAAGACCAGCCCGATAGGCTAAATGCTCCTGTGACATTCCGCTCCGGGCGCGCAGTTCTTTGATTCTCTGTCCAAATTCGATGCGAATATCCACGTTAGTCCGCCCCCAGAATCTAGTATTCTCCTTTGAGATTATCTGCAATGTGACTTAAAGTCAACAGACGGATGGACGTAATGGCGATATGATAGATTCAGTTCATTGTCGTAGGAGGATTCTATGCCATTTATCCAATTACGGGATATTCCGGTCAACTATCAGATATATAATGCGGAATCCGCTTCGGAAACGATTGTTTTGATACATGGATTGGGACTTAACCAGGAAATATGGGAGCCTATTCTTCCCTATATGAAGGAGCATTACCGGGTTGTTCTGCTGGATCTGCGGGGACATGGCCTGACGGGGAGAGGCGATGTTCCGGTAAGCTGGGAGTTATTTGCCGAAGATTTGCGTATGCTGCTGACCAAGCTCGAGCTTGGTCCGGTTCACCTGCTCGGACATGGCTTTGGCGCAAGCCTAGCCGTAAAGTTCAGCCTAGAATATGCGGAGCTGGCGAAAAGCCTTATTCTGCTGTCGACGCCCGCCTTCTTGCCAAGAAATACGGTAGCGTCCATCATCCACGGCCGCAAGCAGCTGATAAGCAAAGGATCCATGCTGAATCTTGCGGAAAGCTTGGTTAGCGGAATTTTCAAGCTGACGGAGGAAAATGCATTATACCGTAAAATCATAGCGGGCTATATGGCCGTGTCGCCGGAGACTTATTTCGATACATTCGAATTGTATGCGGAATCGCCGGTAAACGAGGATTTCGCGCAATTAGCCCATCCTACGCTGACGTTAATCGGCTCGGAGGATTCGATCTCCCTGACATCCAATGCGCTGTCCTCGCAGCTGCTTATGCATTCGTCCGTCGTTGTGGTTCCCGGCGCGACCAATACGTTGTTCATTGACCAGCCGCAATTTACGTTTGAACGGATTCACGAGTTTATTACGGATCCAACGCAAGTGGTAACGGATTACGCCTCCTTCGAATGTCATGTCGCGAAATACGTCATGCAGTATTTCAACGATGCTTTTGAACAGGTTTTGAACAAAAAGGCGGTACAGGCTTAAGGCCTGTATCGCCTTTTTTGGTTTATAATAGAACATAATTGCTCATAGGATTGGTGAGAATCATGGACATGGAGAACACGATTTCGAATATAGTTGACCAACTGAAACAAATAAAAGGCGTAACGGCTATTGTTCTTGGCGGTTCGAGAGCCAGGGGAACCGAGAATCCCCATTCCGATATTGATATCGGTATCTATTACGATTCCGGCCTAGGGCTGGACATCCCGCAGCTTCGCCAAGCGGCTGCTGGAATGGACGACGAGCATCGAGATAACGTTGTGACCGAAACAGGCGAGTGGGGACCATGGATTAATGGCGGGGGCTGGCTGAAAATCAATCATATTTCCGTCGATTTCCTCTACAGGGATCAAAACAAAGTGTCGCAAGTAATCGAACAAGGCATGAGCGGGGAGATCACCATGGATTACCAGCCGGGACATCCTCATGGATTCGTGAATTCGATTTATTTGGCGGAGGTCGCGCTATGCAAAGTATTATGGGATCCTTCGGAAATCGTAGGCCAGTTGAAAAGCAGAACAACTCCTTATCCTGCAGCACTTAAAAAAGCGATTGTCCAAAGGTTTTTCTGGGAGGCGGGCTTTTCTCTCGAAAATGGATACAAGGGTATCTACAAGAACGATTTATCATATATTGCCGGTTGCTGTTTCAGGTCTGTGGCTTGCTTGAATCAGGTATTGTTTGCAGTTAACGAAACCTACTCGATGAATGAAAAAGGAGCCTCTGCTATCGTCGATTCGTTCGCTATTGCACCACGTCATTATTCCCGTAGGGTAAATGAAATCTTCGCTTTGATCACAGAGGATCCGGATAGCTTAAAGAACGCCTTGAATCTGCTGCGGGAACTCATTGAGGAAACTGAACAACTTATTAAGTAAGTATTTGACAAATCTATGCGTTCTGTTGTAAAAATGTAATAACAAAATTATATACCAACTTGCGATGATGAAGAGAGTACGCATAACGAATACTCCAGAGAGCTGATGGATGGTGCGAATCAGTGTAGGGATTATGCCGAAGTGGGCTTCTGAGCATCCAAACCGAAACAAGATTTTGAGTAGGCTTTGGCGAAAGTCTCGTCGTTACAAGAGACGCGTATTCCAGCATCCAGCATGCGTCGATACGTCAAAGCGAGTCCGATTTGCGCGAATCGGGCTAACGAAGGTGGTACCACGGGGTTTCTCGTCCTTTTCCAAGGATGAGAGCCCCTTTTTTTATTTCTAAGTTGAAGAAGGGAGCAAAAACATGAGCACTGTATTAACGGGCATCAAACCAACAGGAAGAGTGCATATCGGCAATTACATCGCGGCAATAAAGCCAGCCCTGGAAATTGCCAAAAAGCAGGATCGCACAGCTTTGTATTTTATCGCGGATTATCACGGTCTAACGTTTATTCAAAATCGGGATGAGTTTAACGATCTTTCTTACGGGATTGCGGCGACGTGGCTGGCTTTGGGGCTTAATCCGGAGCAGGTTGTATTTTACCGCCAATCCGACGTACCGGAGATTTTCGAGCTTAGCTGGATTCTGGCCTGCATGGCGCCAAAAGGTCTGATGAATCGTGCTCATGCTTATAAGGCGGTCGTGGATAAAAACGAGCAGCTAGGCGTGGATACCGATACCGGCGTTAATATGGGCCTGTTTACTTATCCGATCTTAATGGCGGCGGATATCTTGCTTTTTCAGACGGATCAAGTTCCGGTCGGCAAAGACCAGATTCAGCATGTCGAAATTGCAAGGGATCTGGCGGAAGCCTTTAACCGCAACTATGGCGAGACCTTTAAGCTGCCTAATTATATCGTGGATGAGCAAACGGCCGTGATACCGGGACTGGATGGACGGAAAATGAGCAAAAGCTACAACAATACGATTCCGCTGTTTGAGTCAGCCGACAGCTTGATGAAGCTGATTAGCAGAATCAAGACCGATTCTACTCCGCCGCATGAACCTAAAGATCCTGATACCTCGAATATTTATCTGCTTTATAAAGAGTTTGCTACGGATGAGCAAATTGAAATATTACGGAAAAAATTCCAAAGCGGTATAAGCTGGGGGGAAGCGAAGCAGGAGCTTTATCAGGTTATGAATGCTTTCCTGGAGGAGCCGCGGGAGAAATATAATCAATACATGGCGGCAAAGGACCAAATCGATGATATTCTGAGTGAAGGCGCAAGGAAAGCAAGAGCTATAGCACAACCTTTGCTGGAGCAGGTAAAATACAAGTTGGGGAGATACAGGTAATAGGCAAACCTCAGATGAGACATCCGCTACCTTTACGGTGAACGGAGAACCTTTTCCGGCGTTTGGATTCCAGGTTGATAACATGGATGAGCTGCGTAAGAAAGTAACGGACGGCGGCGTTAGGGTGCACGGCGATTCGCTGGCTGAGCCTGTTGAGGAAGGTAGAAGATTTCTGAAAATTTATGATCTGGACGGAAATTTAATCGTTGCGCATACAGCCTAGAAATTGAAGGGAAAGAAGAAAACTCTACTTCCTCCTGGTGAGGTAGTAGAGTTTTCTTTCTATTTAAATTCGATTGTAGGATTTCAAAGTGATAAGGCTCTTCAGAGTCTTATAAGCCCGCCATTCCAATCTTGCCATTTCACTTGGCGGTTCCCATTGGATTTGCCATCCACCGTCTTGTGCCTGCTCGGATTCCAGCACGTTCAAGTGAGCCTCAATAACCTCATCCGAAAAAATCTTTCTGCAATACGAATCGGAAGCAGGAGCAAAATCTAGAGGAGTAAGTCCGTAAGATTGAGGCGGAGCTTCCAAACAGAAGTAGCTCGCCTTAAATAGTTCATCGGATAGCTTGGCAAATAGTTTGTTTACTTCAACGGTTTGAGGGAGGCTTTCAAGCAGACAGAATGCGGTAATAATCGTATGAGAATCCTCATAATGAGAAGAAGAGATATCGTTCAAGCATATTCCGACAGCTTGCTCTAGCCATGGATTATTAATGCCTTGCCAATTCAACAAGCCAACTAAGCCAGTTAGCCGGCTAAAAGAGGGCTGATCGGATGATGGATAATTCCAATGCGCGGCACGCGGATAATTGCTCGAGGAGGCCGTTATCGTTGGGATTCCTGCTTGTAAATCCGCATTATTCTCAACATATTTACATAACTGACCCGCTAGCTCCGGTGCTTTAATATTGGCTTCATAAAGAGTTCGGAGACCAAACTCGATAAAGAGAGGCTGACTTTCCGGTGCCCGTACATCGGGTTCCAGCGCATGTCCAAACCCGCCGTCTTCATTCTGATAGGCTTTTAGGGCATCTACTACACGGTCCGCGGAACCATTCAAAAAGAATAATTCAAATAGCCTTCTTTCTAGCAATCGGCCATTTTTCCAGATAAAAGCTGCAGCGTTCTCGAAATTCATGCTCCACCTCACAGATTTGATAGTTTTCCGCATAGATCAAACGTTTCAATCATTTAACCCTTTGCCTTCAAGAATTTGCTGATAGTATTTCTCTATTCTGGCTTCACGCGTTTTGGATTGCTTGGCGGCGGAGAAATGAAGCAGGTATGCTCTTTGCCGGCCTGGCGTTAAAGCTTCGAACGCTTCTTTAAAAGCAGGCTGTTCCTCGAATTTAACCTGGAGTTCTTCGGGAACCGAATACTGGTCATTCTTTTTATAAGTAATTTCCTGGCCGGACTCCTCTATTCCAATGGCCTCATGGATATAAGCCTTCAGGATATCTTCCATTTCTATAATTTGCTCGACATTCGTGAAGCGGATTTGGCGCGCAGCCTGCACGTTTTCCGTCTGTTGGATGAGAATGCCGTTAGGGTCCTTGAGCAGAGCGCCTTTCTGAAACAAAATGGCACAATACTCTTTAAAGCCGTGGATGATTAGAATGTTTTTGCCCTCATGCGTATAGCAGGGATGCATCCACTTGAAATCTTCGGTCAGTTCACATTCGAGAACGATCTCTCTCAGCTTGATATATTCTTCTTTCCACTTCTTGGACTTGTTTATAAAACCATCGACTTTGCGGTTTAAAGTACTGTTTGTCATTAGAAAAACCTCTCATTACGATTAATACAACCGATTCTTATAACCGTCCTCAAGCCGGGCGGCAATGACCTCGGGAGTTGATCCATCCAGGTTGGCGTGCTCGGAAATGATTTTGGCAGGGGAGGGCAGCTGCTCTTTGCCGAGCCACGTCTCGGGCTTCCATAGCTGTGAGCGCAGGAAAGCCTTAGCGCAATGCATATAGCATTCTTTAACCTCTACGATAATACCGATTTGAGGTGCACGGTCTTTTACAGCTAACGGCTTTAATAGATCTTCCTCTTTGGTTATGTAGGCACTGCCGTTTATTCTTAGAGTTTCTCCAAGTCCCGGAATAAAAAACTGCAGACCGACATGCGGATTCGATAAAATGTTGCGTAAGGTGTCGATTCTTTTGTTGCCTGGACGCTCCGGAATAATCAAATACTTGTCATCCAGAACATGAACAAATCCCGGCGCATCGCCTCTCGGGGAGACATCGCAATTCCCGTGGGAATCCGCAGTCGATACAACGAGAAAAGGAGATTGGGAAATGTAGTTGCGGCAGTTAGAATCAATGACGGAAATAACCTTATGCTCTACAAGCTCACTCGGATAGCCGATTAACGATCGAAGCTCTGCTTCGGAAGTTATCAACTGGCTTTGATCTATTCCTGTCAAAACGCAATCACCCTCTCAAGGAGATTCCATTATTTTACCATAGGTTAGAAGGGGTTACGAGGTACGATGCTGACTTTTAAACAATTGATCTTAGAAACTGATTTTTCAAAGGTATGGCAGAAATTTTTGATTCATTATCCTCAAAAAAACGGTTCCTGCTCCCGAGTTTATTGAGGATGATCCTTCTTATTTTTTTGATGTTTGCGGTAAGGATGATGAATGGACGGGATATTCTCTTGCGGCTTGTAAATTTAGAGAATGGCTGGGGTACTTAATTGATAACAACTCTCCGCGGGCTTTCTCTCCTGAGAGTTTCATTGCCCATTGCTTATGGGAAATGACGTTCTATTTTGGCTTTGACGACTCAAAAGCTTACGAATAGCCGATTTGACCCTTACTTTCGAATTGAACCAATATAAATAGAAGGGACTGACCGAAAGCTTTGTGGCTTACGGGTCAGTCCCTTTCTTCTGCAACATAACGATGTGGAACATCGTTAAGGCTTGCTATAAGTAACTTTGTAATGCTCTTAACGATACCGGACATCCTTAAGAACGCAGAAATGGCGCAGAAATGCTCTAAATGAAGCGATATGCGAATTCTTAACGATATGGGACATCGTAAGCCTTAATAAAAGGAACATTGGAGCCCCTTAACGATATGGCATATCGTTAAGGGCCCAGAAGTAGCTCAACAAGTGCAAGACCCTACGTGCTCCGACTTACGAGTTTACTTGCAGCCGGCTCCGGTATTCCCTTGGCGTACAGCCGAAGCGCTGGCGGAATACGGTGTTGAAGTAGCTTAAGCTATTGAAGCCAACGTCGAGTGCGACTTCCATAATCTTGGCATCGGTCTGCCGCAGACGGCTGGCCGCCTGTTGGACACGGTAGCTGTTCATATATTCGATTGGGCTTTTTGTTGTAATCCGTTTGAAGAAACGGCAAAAATACGATTCGCTCATCCTAGCCAGCTCGGCGAGCTTCTGCAAAGGAATAGGCTCGGCATAATTTTGTTCAATATATTCGATAACGGTCTTCAGCCGCTCAATCCGGTAACCCTCTTGCTCGGGCTTTACGCGTACGGACGGTTTACCCAAGCTGACCAGCTTGGCCAATATGCTAAATAGCAATCCTTTAATTGTAAGCTCCGAAGCGGCTTGTTCGTTACGATGAACCTCAAATATCTGATCCAGCATCGCAAGAAGCTCCATGCCCGGACCAGGCTCACGGCGCAAATGGGCTGGTACTTCATATCTTTTCTCGAGAACGGGAGAAATATAACGGTCGAACAAATAATCGATGGATCCGCTGCTGAACAAGCTGGAATGGAAGACAACAGCGTCGAAAGAGCATGGTTTGCCACCAACAACGTATCCGGAATGAAGCTCGCCGGAATTGACGAAGATCGCTTCACCTGCCTGCAATTCATAATCCTGCAGATCTACCCGGAATACGGCCGTTCCTTCCGTTACTAACAGCAGCTCAAGCTCGTCATGCCAATGCAAATCCAGTAGAGGGGCATCAGACGGACAGGTGATTTCGTACAAGCTGACCGGATAGATCGGGTTACCATGCTTGCGAGCTTCTTTTAGCAAAGATTTATCCATAAACAAAACCCCTAAGGAAAAATAGCCAATGTCAAAATCGTGATAATAATGAGCAATATTTAGGCAGAGTTAAAGAGAATAAGACAATATTATTATAACATAACCGCTTACAAGGTACGAGAAGCTACTGAGTAGGCTAGAAACAACTTAGAAATCCTCGCAAGGCAAGACTTTTATCACGATTCAATAAGCAAACGCTTACGAATTAAGCGAATGCTTACGAAGTATGACTTCGCAATTCATTAAGCGAATGCTTACGAAGCTATAATTGCTTCGCAATTATTTGAGGAGGAACCCAAACATGAAATTTACCGACGGTTATTGGCAAATTCGCGAAGGCGTTGAAATGCAGCATCCGGTTGATGTTCGCGAACTGAAAGAAAAGAACGGGAAGCTGACGGCTTACATGGCAACAAAGCCCGTTGTAATCAAAGGCGATACGCTGAACGGCACGATGCTTACGGCGGAGATCAGCTCTCCAATCCCTGATGTCATTAAAGTTCGCTGGGTTCACCATGCCGGGGTGAAACAAGTTGGCCCTGAATTCGAAACTCTTGTTGATGCCAATCATAGCGTATCCGTTGAACATGACGAGCAATACACGACTCTGACAAGCGGCGGCCTTCAGGCACGTATCCGCAAGTCGCCTAGTTGGGGCCTGGAATTCTTCCAGAACGGCCGCAAGATGACGGGTACAGCGCATAAAGCTGCAGCTTATGTTCAAGATCAAGGCAAAGCGTTCTTCCGCGAAATGCTGGATCTTGGCGTTGGCGAGCAAGTATACGGTCTTGGCGAGCGCTTCACTCCGTTCATCAAAAACGGCCAGGTTGTTGACTCCTGGAACGAAGACGGCGGCACAAGCTCCGAGCAAGCGTACAAAAACGTTCCTTTCTACCTGTCCAGCGCAGGTTATGGCGTATTCGTCAACCATCCGGAACGCGTATCGTTCGAGATTGGTTCCGAGGTTGTATCGAAGGTTGGCTTCAGCGTACCGGGCGAACATCTGGAATACTTCATCGTAGGCGGCAAAACGCTGAAGGATGTTCTCGACAACTACACGAAGCTGACCGGCAAACCGGCATTGCCTCCGGCATGGTCGTTTGGTCTGTGGCTGACTACATCGTTTACGACGGACTATGATGAAGCAACGGTTAACAGCTTTATTGAAGGAATGGCTGAGCGCAATATTCCGCTTCATGTCTTCCACTTCGACTGCTTCTGGATGAAAGAATACGAATGGTGCAACTTCGAATGGGATGCGGACATGTTCCCGGATCCGGAAGGCATGCTTCGCCGCCTGAAAGATCGCGGTCTTCGCATTTGCGTATGGATCAACTCCTATATCGGCCAGAAGTCGCCTCTCTTCCAGGAAGGCATGGAGAACGGCTACCTCGTTCGCAAGCCGGACGGAAGCGTATGGCAATGGGATAAATGGCAAGCGGGAATGGGTCTTGTCGACTTCACGAACCCGGATGCGGTGAAATGGTACAAAGGCCATCTGAAACGTCTGATGGACATGGGCGTTGACTGCTTCAAAACGGACTTCGGCGAGCGTATCCCTACGGATGTCGTTTACTTCGACGGTTCCGATCCGCAAAAAATGCACAATTATTATACACAGCTGTACAACAAAGCGGTATTCGAAGTGCTCGAAGAAAACCGCGGCAAAAACGAAGCTATGCTGTTCGCGCGTTCGGCTACGGCAGGCGGACAGCAATACCCGGTACACTGGGGCGGCGACTGCTCGGCGAATTATGATTCGATGGCGGAATCGCTCCGCGGCGGCCTGTCGCTTGGCCTGTCCGGCTTTGGCTTCTGGAGCCACGATATCAGCGGCTTCGAACGGACAGCTCCACCGGATATCTACAAGCGTTGGGTAGCCTTCGGCATGCTCAGCTCGCATAGCCGTCTTCACGGCAACGAGTCGTACCGCGTGCCTTGGCTGTTTGACGAAGAATCCGTTGACGTGCTTCGTTACTTCACGGAGCTTAAGAGCAGCCTGATGCCTTATCTGTTCAACCATGCAGTTGAAGCAACGGAAAAAGGCGTACCGATGATGCGTGCGATGGTTCTCGAGTTCCCTGAAGATCCGACAACTCATTATTTGGACCGTCAATATATGCTGGGCGAAAGCCTGCTTGTTGCTCCAATCTTTAATACCGAAGGTACAGCGAAATATTATGTGCCGGCGGGCAAATGGACCAGTCTGATCGACGGCACAACGGTTGAAGGCGGCAAATGGGTAGAAGAGCGGCACGGCTACAGCTCGATTCCATTGCTTGTTCGTCCTAACACGCTTCTTGCAATCGGCAGCAACAACCAAAAGCCGGATTACGATTATGCGGATAACGTAGCGCTGCACCTGTTCGAGCTGGAAGACGGCGCAACGGCAACTACGGTTATCCATGATCTGAACGGTCAGCCGCAAGCAACAGCTGCGGCGGTACGTACAGGCAGCACAATCGAAATCAGCTATGAAGGCACAGGCAAGCCATGGCAGGTCGTACTGCGCGGTATTGAGCAGGCAGCTGCTGTTGAAGGCGCTGACTCGCAGCAAACATCCGAAGGCTTGAAGCTCATTCCAACCTCCGGCCGGAAGATCATTGTAAAACTGTAATTGTAAAACGATCGGCGACCGGCCGCTTGCTCTAAGAAGCAAGCGGCTGTTTGCCCATTCGTACGTAACAAAGATACGTACAGCAACAGAAAAGCCCGGAAAGGAGGAAGTTTCACTCCCCTTTCCGGGCTGACAAATATCTATTTGCCGAAGCGGAACCAGCTCAGCTTCGTTTCTCCTTCGCCTTGAACAACCAGATACACTTGGCGTTTACCGGCTGCTTGCTCAATCGAAGCGGTGACCGTCTGCCAAGCGGAGCTTGCTTGCAGCGTCAGACTGCCAGCGAGCGGACCATCCGGAGCATCCAGGCGGATCTCGAGGTTTGCTCCATGCGCAGACAAAGCTCTTGCTTCGAAGAAGCAGATTTCTTCGCCAAGCAGGGCGTCATCATAACGGAGCCATGCCGCTGACGACGTTGTTGCCGCGCTGTCGCCGCCTTCGGTATTGTCGCTGATGATGACATTGGAATAATCGTCATAGTTCACGGCGCCGGTAACTTGGGACAAATCGCGAGGCGGAATCGTCTCGCCGGCAACGATCAAGGTTCCTTCCAGGCGGAAATCGCCGGAGGATGCGCCAACGAGGAACGAATAGCTGCCTTGCTCGACGCACATTTTGCTTCTGGTCACATCCCAGAAGGCAAGAGCGGAACGGTCCAGCTTGAAGCTTACTTCTCTGGATTCACCGGCAGCAAGCGCAATTCGTTCAAACGATTGGAGCTGTCTGAGCGGACGTTTCACGCGGGATTCCAAGGCTCTTGTGTACAGCTGAACCACTTCTTCGCCGTCTACATCGCTTGTATTCGTAACGCGGAAGCTGACGGTAAGCGAATTACCGGACTGCTCTTGAGCGAGAGCATCGTATTGGAAGCGGCTATAGGATAGACCGTGTCCGAATGGATACAAAGGCTTCCCGGCAAAATACTGGTAAGTGCGTTCGCTTTTGATAATGTCGTAATCCATAAATTCGCCAAGCTGGTCAGCCGACTCATACCAAGTCATGTTGACGCGTCCAGCCGGGTTGTAATCGCCGAAGAGGACGTCTGCAAGCGCATGGCCCAGCTCTTGACCGGCATGCGACAGATAGACGATCGCAGGGATATTCTCCTGCACCCAAGGCATGGCGAACGGATAGCTGCCCACAACTACTACAACGGTATTTGGGTTCACGGCGTAGACTTCGCGAATGAGTTTCTCTTGATAAGCGGCAAGCGTCAGGTCAGGGCGGTCAATCGTCTCTTTCCCGTTAATAAGCGGATGGTTGCCGACAACAACAACCGCAACTTCGTTGTTGCGCGCGGCAGCAATCGCTTCCTGCAGGCCGTCGGTTTCTTTTTCAATCGCAAAAGGTTCGGCAATAATGGCATCGCCATCTTGCGCTTCCAAGCCTCCGGTCTCCGCATTTACGGTTACTGGACGGTTGTTCCAAGTCGTAAAGGTCACGACATTCCCGTCATTCTGCGGACGGACGTGGAATACTTCCTTGGTGAACCATTCCCAGATATGCTCGGAAGATGCGGTGATTTTCTCGTCGTCGGTCGTCAGATAGAGCTTGTTGTTCTCCGCGATGAGCGTATGGCTGTCCCAGCCCCAGTCGGTTGTTTCGAACAGATCGGCAGAATCCGCGCCCTGAGAGTTTGCGGACAGCGAGTTTTTCTCGTCGCTTCCAAGTGTCACGTACTTGCCGTTCTTAAGCGATTTAAGCTTCACGCGGTTGCTGCCCGTTGCCAGCGTTACCGCTTGATGGGCACCGTTCATTTTCTTCCGGATGCCTTCGAACGGCGAAATGGAATAAGGCATAAGACCGCTGTACCAGTCGCGGTATACGATGCCGGCCAGCGGGCCGATGACGGCAGCTTTGCTCAGCTTTTCCGCAGACAGCGGCAGGATACCGTCGTTTTTGAGCAGCACGATGCTTTTGCGCACGGCATCAAGGGCAAGCTCGGCATGCTCCGGCTTCATGATAACCGATTCGTCGATTGCCGCATAAGGATTGCGGTCTGCCGGATCAAATTCGCCAAGACGGAAGCGGACGCGGAACGTGTTGCGCAGCGCGATGTCGAGATCATTCTCCGTCAGCATTCCTTCGGCCAGCGCATCGCGGATCGCCTGCTTCGAGATTGGATGATCGTCGGTGATGCTGTCTACGCCGGCTTTGATCGTAAGAGCTACGGCTTCCTTGTACGTATCGACGTAATGATGGTCGTTGACGGTGCCAAGCACGTCGCCGGCGTCGCTTACGACGAAACCGTTCATGCCCCAATCCCGTTTGACGATGTTATTCACATCCGGATTGATGTTGGCGGGAACGCCGTTCACCGAATTGTAGGCGGTCATCATCGACAGGGCTCCGCCTTCCTTGAACGGAATTTCGAACGCTTTCAGGTAGTATTCGTTTTTGTTGCGCGGGTCCAGGCTGACGGAGCATTCTCCGCGATTGATCTCGTTATTGTTGCCGATAAAATGCTTAAGCGATGCGACCGCTTTCACATAAAACGGATGGTCGCCCTGAATGCCTTGAGTAAGCGCAGCAGACAGCTTGCCTGTCAGATGCGGGTCTTCGCCGTAAGCTTCTTCGGTACGGCCCCAGCGCGGATCACGCTCCATATCGACGGTTGGCGCCCATAAAGTCAGACCGTTATGCGTCGGATTCTGGGAATAGAAGCCGCGTGCTTCATCGCCGATGACGCTGCCGATTTTTTTCATCAGGTCTTTGTCCCATGTGCAAGCGAGGCCAATCGGCTGAGGGAACGTTGTTGCTTCGCCTAGCCATGCCATGCCATGCGCCGCTTCGGTACCGTGCTTATAAGCTTTAACGCCAAGATGAGTAATCTCGTCCTGGTACTGGCACATCAGATTGATTTTTTCTTCCAGGGTGAATCGGTTAACCAAATCATTAACGCGCTGCTCGAGCGGCAGGTCGGGATTTTGAAATGGATATTTTTGTTCGGAATTGTGGGTCACTACAAAAGTCAGCTCCTTTAATTGTAAGGGGTTTCAAAAATTCTATCATGTTGGCGCAACCGTTCATACCCGATAAATTGGAGATAAAATCCCTGTACAATTAGCGGTTGAACCCCTAGAATGTAAACGCAATCAAATTTTTTTGTAATGGTGACAGGGGGCTTGGAAGATGTTTCAGATGTTCTCGCACCTGCTTAACAACGTGAAGCTGAGAACAAAGCTCATCTTATCCTGTATCGTAGTCGCATTCATCCCAATTCTGATCGTTGGCGTGTTTCTGACAAACGAGCTGCGCAATATGGCGCTGGATAACGCGATGGAGCAGACGCATACAAACGTGCAGCGCGTCAAAGCAAGGACGACCGAGCTGATGAATGTCGCTTACGACAGCGCTTACCGTCTGGAGAACAGCCGGCTGGAGGCTGTGACGAACCGGAAATACGAATCGACTTACGAGGTCGTTAAAGCATACCGGGAATATACCGATTTCAACGAGATCCGGCAGCAGCATGACGAAGTGGCGAATATCCGGTTTTACATGGAAAATCCAACGATGCTGAACAACTGGGATTTTATCCAGCCGGACAATTCGATGAAGGAAACAGTCTGGTATGCCAATGCATTAAGACCCGGCAGCGGCGTAAATTGGTATTATCTCGAGGACGAGCGGGACAAGCGGAATTATTTGAGTCTCGTGCGCGGAATCAGCTTTTCGAGCAACAATACAAGCGGCGTTCTGGTCATTACGTTAAATATGCAGGCGCTGAACAGCATCCTGAATCAGGAATCCTTCGAGACGATGATTGTTGACGATAATAACCGGATTGTTGCCGCAAACCGGATGGGCAGGGCGGGGAAAACGCTGCAGGAGATTGACTACGAACAAAGTATCGTGGAGGAGCAGAGCGGAATGTACTCCGCGAATATAGACGGTCAAGCCTCGCGTGTCCTGATAGAGCCTTTGATACCCGAAGCAAGCGGAAATACGCTTCGCATTATTTCCGTATTCTCGGTTGACACGATTGTGGCGGATGCCAATCGAATTAACTCGCTTGCCTTAACGGTTATTTCAATCAGTTTAGTTATTGCCATTTTCCTGATCATAGGCGTATCCACGATTATTACGAAGCGGATGCTCCGCTTAAGCAAGCATATTACGAAGGTTGCGACCGGCAAGCTGGACATCGTCATGGAGATTGACGGCAAGGATGAGATCGGACAGCTGTCCAGGCAGTTTAATTCCATGGTGTCGAGCATTAATGGTCTCGTCGAGGAAGTCCAGGAATCCAACAAAATGAAGAGGCAGCTTGAAGCCAAGCAGAACGAAATCAAGCTGAAGATGATGGCCAGCCAGATTAATCCTCATTTCCTGTTTAATGCGCTTGAGTCGATCCGGATGAAAGCCCATTTGAAAGGGGAAAAGGAGATTTCGCAGGTTGTCCGACTGCTTGGCAAGCTCATGAGGCGCAGCATCGAGGTAAGCCAGCGGCTTACGCCGCTTGCCGATGAGATGGATATTGTCCGCTGCTATTTGGATATTCAGAAATTCAGGTATGAGGACCGGTTATCCTACGAGCTTCATGTGGATCCCGTCGTGGAAAGAGTGTCGATTCCCCCGCTTATTATTCAGCCGCTTGTTGAGAATGCCGTTATTCACGGCTTCGAGAACAAGGTGGAGGGCGGCATGGTAACGGTTCGGGCAGTAAGGGAAGGCGATTATGTCCGGGTTGACGTCATCGATAACGGAGCGGGAATGACCCGCGAGAAAATAGATAAGCTTACCCAGCATTTGAACGAAACAGAGGATGCAGAAAACAACCGGATTGGTCTGCGCAATGTTCATTTACGTCTGCAGCTGACGTACGGACCGGAGCACGGGCTTCAATACGAGAGTGAACCGGGTATAGGGACGAAGGTCTCCTTCACCTTACCTTTTGGGGAGGATTTATATGTATAAAGTATTGCTTGTGGACGATGAACCGATGATTCGGGAAGGTCTCCGGACTTTGCTGGAATGGGAGAGCCTCGGTTATGAAGTGGTAGACACCGCAGCCAACGGCAAGGATGCCTTGCAGAAATGCGAACAGCATGATCTGGATCTCATTATCGTGGATATTCGGATGCCGGAGATGAATGGGCTTGAGCTGATCAAGAAGATCCGTGAAAACGGCGGAACGATGCATGTGTTGATCTTAAGCGGTTACGCGGATTTCGAATATGCCAAGCAGGCTATCGTCCAGAGGATTGACGGGTATTTGCTGAAGCCTGTTGACGAGGACGAACTGATGGAATACTTGCATTCCCTGAGGAAAGAGCTGGATCTTGAGTATGAGACCCGCCAGAAACGCTTAGACGAACGCCAAGGCAATGCGGAGGATGACTTAAAGCGTCTGCTTGTTGAAGGAAGCACGGGCTCAAGCCTGTCTCCGCTGTCCGCTTCTCCGGATTGGAAGGAGTTCGAACTGCTGCTCATTAAGACGCATGAACGGAATGAAGAGGAGACAGCCGGACATGCCCAGATTAAACGCAGGTTATCCGAGCGGCTGGATCAGTCCGGCGGAGGTTTGGCAATCGCCATGGAGCCTTATTTGCTGGTCCTGCTGAACAAGGGGCTGGATAATGAGCGCTTCCGCCGTGATATGCATGCGATGATTGCCGATGCCTGCGAAGGATTGGCTTCGGATTTTACCGTCGTGTCAGGCGGCAATGCATCGGGCAACGCGGATATTCAGGCTGCCTACCAGAAGGCGCTTGAACGGATGAAGAACAGGTTCTTCCTTAAGGGCGGCCAGATTACGGCGGAGGATCCGCAAATGCCGGCGGGCAGTGAGGATGCCAAGCCGGACTTGACCGGAACGGCGGAGAAGCTTTATCTGGCGCTTGAGATTGTAAACAGGGAAGCGATCCGGCAGCAGATTGAGGAATCCGCGGAAGCGATGAAAGCAATAGGATTTGGCGAAGCCGAAATGAAGGCGGCATTTGTTGAGCTTGTCTCGGCCGTACTCGATAAGCTTGCGTCCAAGCGGCCGGAGCTTCAGGTTCGCGATTACCGTCAGCGCATACCGGAGCTGTTCCGTGAATACCGGATAAGCTCGCTGACCAGACTTGCTACTGCTATTATTGATCAGATAGCCGATTCTCTCGACAACTCGTCTGCGGACAAGCAGATCAAACGCATGATCGACCTGATTCACCGGAATTACAAGGAGAACCTGAAAATGGAGACGCTCGCCGAACTGTTTAACTATAACAGTGCTTATCTCGGCAAGCTGTTCAAGCAGGTTACGGGAGAAAACTTCAACACGTATCTGGATAAAGTACGGATGGAACAAGCGAAAATATTACTTGAGCAAGGACTGAAGGTATATCAGGTTGCGGAGATGGTCGGATACGCAAACGTCGATTATTTCCACAGCAAATTCCGCAAGTATGTGGGCTCTTCGCCGTCTGTTTATCGTAAGAAGGATTCCTAGAAGGAACGCGTGGTTTTCTCTCATCCGGAGAAACCATGCGTTTTTTAGTTAAATTCTAAGAGTTAATAAAGTTTTTACTTACAAACATGGCTTAGAATTCTCCGGATTGAAACTCGCACCGCCAAGGACGGCGATAGCCGTTTCACCTTGGTGAATCCGCTTACACTAATTTTTATATGATTTTATGCCAAATCCTTTGGGTACCGAGATCTGCCATGTATCCGTTATCATGAATGCATAAGGCAGGAGGGATACCGATGAAAGCGGTCACAACTAGCGTTCCGCAGCAGACGCGAAAAAAAAGAGAGAGAAACTTTTGGAAAACAGCTATCCGTAACAGATACTTATACATGATGTCGCTGCCTTTCATAATCTGGGTGTTTGTATTTAGTTATTATCCGCTCTGGGGCTGGACAATGGCCTTCCAGAAATTCAAGCCGGCCAAATCGTTCTGGGAGCAGGACTGGGTAGGCTTCGATCAATTCAAAACGTTATTCCAGGACGATACGTTCTACCTTGTTATGAGAAATACGCTGGCAATGAGCTTTATGGGAATTATCGCAGGCTTTGCGGTACCGATCATCTTCGCGGTTCTGCTTAATGAAGTCCGCAGTATGGCATTCAAACGGTTTGCCCAAACCGTATCGTATCTGCCTCACTTTGTATCCTGGGTTGTTGTTGCGGGTATCGTATCCAAGATGCTCTCGGCTGACCACGGTACGGTAAACGAAATTCTTATGTGGCTTGGTATTATCGATACGCCGATTCAATTCCTGGCGAAGCCGCATTACTTCTGGGGCATTGTAACCGTCTCCGATGTATGGAAAGAGATGGGCTGGAACACCATTATCTATCTGGCGGCGATTGCAGGCATCAGCCAAGAGATGTATGAGGCAGCGAGGGTAGACGGAGCGAACCGTATTCGCCAGATTTGGCACATTACGCTGCCGGGCATTCGTTCGACGATCGTTATCCTGCTCATTATGTCGATCGGTCACTTGATCCAGATTGGATTCGAGAAGCAGTTCCTGCTTGGCAACAATCTTGTTCGCGACTATTCGCAAGTCCTTGATTTGTATGCGCTTGAATACGGTTTGCAGATGAGCCGTTACTCGTTTGGTACTGCGGTTAATATTTTCAACTCGGTTGTTAGTATTATTCTACTGTTTATGGCAAACGGGCTGTTTAAGAAAATTACGAAAGAAAGCATCATGTAAGGAGGAGTGTGAGCCATGACATCAAAAAGACTGCTGGGCGGCGCGCCTCTGTCAGACCGGCTTCTGAGCGTGTTCGTATACGTATTCGTCATCTTCGTAATGATCATCACTTTGTATCCGTTTCTGAACGTGCTTGCTCTTTCATTTAACGATTCCGTAGACAGCGTTAGGGGCGGGATTACGATTTTCCCGCGTGACTTTACTACTGAAAACTATAAAGTAATCTTCTCCTTCGGAGGATTGATTACCGGCTTCAAAATCTCCGTATTACGTACGGTAGCCGGTACAATCGTTGGTTTGATCAGTGCTTCGATGCTCGCGTTTACGCTGAGCCGTCCGGATTTCCAAGGACGCAAATTCGTATCGGTCTTCCTTGCGCTGACCATGTATGTTTCGGGCGGTCTGATTCCGGTCTACTTCCTGATCCGGGACCTGCACATGATGGGAACATTCTGGGTCTATATCCTTCCGGGTCTCGTAAGTGCCTTTAACGTATTCGTTATCCGCTCCTTTATGGATGGCATTCCATATGCGCTGCAAGAGTCGGCCAAGCTCGACGGCGCGAATGATTTTACGATCTATTGGCGCATTATTCTTCCGATGGCAAAGCCGGCGCTGGCAACAATCGCTTTGTTCCTCGCCGTCGGTCAATGGAATTCCTGGTTCGATACTTATCTCTACAACGGTTCCAAAGAATCGCTGACTACGCTGCAGTTCGAGCTGATGAAGGTACTGCAAAGTACGACTTCCGGCAATAACGTGGATATCCATAACTCGAACATGACGCAAATGATGTCTTCGGTTTCCCCGGAATCCGTAAAAATGGCGATTACGATCGTCGTGACCGTACCAATCCTGGTTGTTTATCCTTTCTTGCAGAGATACTTCGTTAAAGGCATGACATTAGGCGCCGTAAAAGGCTGATCTGATGATTAGAAGCGGTATTCTTGGGGAAACCCGTTAATACGATATGGTTCTCATAAATATATAGGAGGGTTATTACATGAATCAAATCAGCAAATGGTCAAGCCTGGCATTGTCTACTACGTTAGTTGCCGGTTTGCTGGCGGGCTGCGGCAGCAATAACAATGACGAAAAGAATAGCGGCAGCAGCGCAAATACTGGCGGCAATGCAACAAACACGGAGTCTGCAGCGCCTGAAGATACTTCACCGCTCACATTGACTTATTACAGCGAAGATCCATCACCTAACTGGGCGAACATGCAAGACGAAATCGGCAAAAGCCTTACAGAGAAAACAGGCATTACCCTTGATGCGGAATTCGCGGTAGGCGATGCGGTTCAGAAATCGTCCCTAATTGCGGCAAGCGGTGAGTATCCGGATCTGATCAGCGCAAAACAAAGTATCGCTAAGTTTGTTGACGCCGGCGCCGTACTTGATTTAACTGATCTGATTGATAAATATGCTCCTCACTTGAAGAAACTGTTTGAAGGCAATATGAGCCGTCTTCGTTACAGCGATGATGACCATGCGATTTACGTCATTCCTTCCTATAACGGCATTGGACAGCAGTACTTCAACGCTGGCGGCGGCTTCGAGCTGCAGCACCGCGTTGTAAAAGAACTTGGCTACCCGCAAATTCGTACGGTAGCGGATTACGAGAAAGCGATCAAAGACTACCTTGCTCTTCATCCGAAAGACGAGAACGGCAACCCGAATATCGGTCTGACACTGAATGCTGACGACTGGCATATGTACATTTCGGTAACGAACCCGGCATTCTTCGCAACAGGCGGTTCCGATGACGGCGAGTTCAACATCGACATCGATACGCAAAAAGTAACGTACCACTTCCGTCGTCCGGAAGAGAAAGACTACTTCAAATGGCTAAACCATATGAACGCTGAAGGCCTGCTGGATCCGGAAAGCTTCGTTCAAAAATACGATCAATACAAAGCGAAAGTCGCTTCCGGCCGCGTTCTTGGCTTGATTGACCAGGATTGGGATTACGGCGATGGCGAGAAAGCTCTGAAAGCAGCGGGTAAATTCGATCAAGGCTACGGACACTACCCGGTTACGATGTCTGCAGACGTGAAGGAAGCATCGTTCTGGCCAACAGGCTTCATGGGCGGCAGCGGCGTAGCGATCTCCAAAGACAATCCGGATCCGGTTCGTACGATCAAATTCCTTGACTATCTGGCTTCCGATGAAGGTCAAGTGCTTGTAAACTGGGGTATTGAAGGCAAGCAATACAATGTTGTTGACGGCAAACGCGTTATTCCTGAAGATGTAAATAACCGCAAAATCAACGACGCTGTTAACTTCACGAAAGAAACGGGTATCGGCCTTTACAACCTGCTCAGCGGTCACTACGGCGACGGCGTGAAAGATCCAAGCGGCAACTACTACACAACTAGCTTCCCTGAGCAAATCGTAGCAGGCTTCAACGATGTGGAGAAAGAAACGCTTAAAGCTTACGGTGCAACAACATGGAAAGATCTGTTCCCTAAAGAAGAAGAGTTCAAAGTTAAGCCTTGGGGCGCAGCTTGGAACATTCCGGTT
Source organism: Paenibacillus sp. JDR-2 (assembly GCF_000023585.1). NCBI lineage: Bacteria > Bacillati > Bacillota > Bacilli > Caryophanales > Paenibacillaceae > Paenibacillus > Paenibacillus sp. JDR-2. The sequence continues at coordinate 2,286,730 of NC_012914.1, forward strand.
CCTGGCGACAGCGAAGCCGTAGTTATCGAGAAGAAACTGACGGACATCACTTGGAAACGTATTCCTGAAGCGATCTTGGCTAAACCGGAAGACTTTGATAAAATTTGGGATGCATACCAACAAGAGCTGGTAAAAGCTAATGTTGAAAAAGCGGAAAAAATCCGTGAAGATCTGGTTAAAGCCCGCGTTAAATTGTGGAGCGAATAATAAGCATTTGATTATAAGAGAGCCCGAATTTTGCGGGCTCTCTTTGGCTTAGGGAGACGGAGGATGCGTTATGGGGAAAGCAAGGGATTGGAAGCTCTGGTATGAGCAGCCGGCATCGGTATGGGAAGAAGCCTTGCCAATCGGCAACGGCCGGATTGGCGGAATGGTATTCGCGGGGACGGAAATCGATCAAATTCTGCTGAATGAGGATACATTATGGGCCGGTTTTCCGCGGGACCCGATTAATTATGAAGCCCAGCGTTACTTGGCCAAGGCTAGACAGCTTATATTTTCCGGGAAATACGCGGAAGCCGAGCGGCTGATTGAATCAACCATGCAAGGACGGGATGTTGAGCCTTATTTGCCGCTTGGCGGTCTTTCGATCGTGCGCAGAGAAGACCGGGAATCCGCCGTATCGCAATACAAACGGGAACTGCATCTGAATGAAGGGATTGCTGCAGCCTGCTACCAGGATGGCGATGTTACGGTACAGTCCCAATATTTCGTGAGCGTGCCGGACCAAGCGCTTGTTGTCCGTTATGAAGCTGCAGGGGGGACTTTGAACCGCGATATCGTTATGGATTCCTTACTGCAGTACCGGTTAGAGGAAGCAGGAGAGCGGCAGCTTCATCTCATTGGACAAGCTCCAAGCCATGTGGCCGGCAATTATCATAAAGATCATCCTATGGATGTCCTTTATGAGGAAGGGCTTGGCCTGCCGTTCGAGATCCGGGTGAAGGTGGAGACCGATGGAACGGTGAAGAACGGTGAGAAGGGGCTTGAGGTCCGGAATGCGGCTTATCTTCATATTTATTTGACTGCCGAAACGGGCTTTGCCGGGTACGATCAGTCGCCGGATCAGGAAGCTTGCTCGGCACGCTGCTCTATTCGCCTGGAAAAGGCTGCGGCTCTCGGATTCGAAGGACTGCTTAGCCGTCATACCGAAGATCACCGGCAGTTGTTCGACCGTGTTTCCTTCTCTTTAGCGGATGAAACGGACGGTTCCGATAAGCCTACCGACCGCAGGCTTGCGGACTATCAAACGACCAAGCAGGACTCTCATTTGGAGGCGCTTTATTTCCATTTCGGACGTTACCTTCTGATGGGAAGCTCGAGACCTGGTACCCAGCCCGCGAATCTGCAGGGAATCTGGAATCATCATGTGTCGCCGCCATGGCATAGCGATTACACGATTAACATCAATACGCAGATGAATTACTGGCCTGCCGAAGTATGCAACCTCAGCGAATGTCACGAGCCGCTCTTCACCATGCTTAGGGAAATGAGTGAAGCCGGTTCGCGTACAGCGAGAATTCATTACGGCAGCCGAGGCTGGACCGCCCACCATAATGTGGACATTTGGCGGATGACGACGCCAACCGGCGGAAGCGCCAGCTGGGCATTCTGGCCGCTTGGCGGCGCATGGCTTGTCCGTCAGGTATGGGAGAGCTATCTGTATAACATGGATAAGGATTTTCTCGGCGAGAAAGCTTATCCGCTGCTTAAAGGAGCGGCTTTATTCTGCCTGGATTGGCTGGTCGAAGGACCAAACGGCGATTTGGTTACGAATCCGTCCACCTCGCCGGAGAACAAGTTTTTGACAAGCGAAGGAGAGCCATGCAGCGTTTCGTATGGTTCTACGATGGATATCGCTATCATTCGCGATCTGTTCCAGAACTGTTTGGAAGCTATTGATGCACTAGGCGTTGAAGAAGCGGAGTTCCGCGACGAGCTTCTTGCATCGCTGGACCGTCTTCCTGCTTACAAGATTGGCCGTCACGGCCAACTGCAGGAATGGTATGAGGATTTCGAAGAAAGCGAGCCGGGGCATCGCCACGTTTCGCATTTGTACGGGGTTTATCCGGGCAAAGAAATTAACGAAAAGAAGCCGGAGCTGCTGGAAGCGGTTGTTGCGACGCTTGATCGCAGGCTGGCGAACGGCGGCGGGCACACCGGCTGGAGCTGCGCTTGGCTGCTGAATCTGTTTGCCCGATTGAAGGATGAGAAGCAGGCCTACGGTGCCGTACAGACCTTGCTTGCGCGATCCACTTACCCGAATCTGCTTGACGCCCATCCGCCGTTCCAGATTGACGGCAACTTCGGCGGAAGCGCGGGTATAGCCGAGCTTCTGCTCCAAAGCCATCTGGATACTATCGACCTGCTGCCTGCGCTGCCCGCATCGTGGACAAATGGCCAGATCAGCGGTTTGAAGGCAAGAGGCGGATATGTGGTTGATGTGGAATGGGCGAATGGAACGCTGAAGCAGGCTGCCATTGAAGCAAGAATAAGCGGCGTATGCAAGCTTCGCTATGCCGGTTCTATCCGCGTGGAGGATGAGAAAGGGACGGCCGTTGCTCTTAGCGACGGCGGGTTCGAAGCAGAGCAAGGCTGTATGTATTACGTATATACGGACGCAACTGAGATGCAAAAATAGTTGTCCCGCCTGGTTGAATGAGGTAACCGTCTCCTCTCTCCCAAAATATGATACTAGTAATCGTCATAGGAGAGGAGATTCATCATGTCACACGGCAAGAAGGCAAGGATCAGTTTATCTCCGCCGGAAATTACGTATTATAATGAGATCAAATATTCGGTTGGCAAAGACCCGCTTGTTAAGGTTGGTCGGCTGGAGGATCACGGAGACGGTCAATTCGAGGTTAAGCTGTTAGTAAAAGGGATCAAAAAGGCAAAGGCGTTGGCAACCCTAATGGCTTCGGACAAGGTCATTGGAGAGATCGGCATTCACGTTAAAGTCATCAGCAGCGGGAGGGCAATTAGCCCGATTGCTCGTGCCTTGACGGCGAAAGAGATTGCGGGACTGTACAGGATCGCATTTCGCACAAACCGGATCTTCCAGTTTGTCGCCCTTCGATCGATATTCGGCAGCACCTACGTTTATCCGGTTTTCCGGATTAAAGTCGTCCAGTTCTACAATGATGACCTTTCCGACTTCTACGGGAACTATAATAACGTAGCGGCCTTTGTGTTCCGCAATGTTCTCTTGAACGAAATCGACGGAGTCCATATTCAATTCTCAACGGCTAAAAAGAGAAGAAGCAGGAAGAAATAAGTTAATGTCTGAAGCGGCTGCGCAGGAAACCCTGTACAGCCGCTTTTGTTTTTTTCCTTGCGGACGGGCGTATCCGTCAAGTAAATTGAGAGGTATACATCCTAGTGAAGGACTGAGCGCCAATGTTCACCCGATTATTCCGCTTGTTAACGCCGGCTACGTTTAAAAACCGGATCTTGCTGTCCCTCCTGATCTTCCTTCTTGTTCCTATCGCGCTGCTATTCCTATACAATTTCCGGGAGACGGAAGAGCTGCTACAGCGGAACGCATCCGACAAAAATATCGAGCAGCTTGAAGGTCTTAAGACCGATCTTGTTGATCTGATGAGTCTAGTCATGAAGACGGGAATGCTGCTGGAGCAGGATTCCGTCCTTCGTCAGGTCATGCAAAAGCCGGAGCAATACGATGCCATCAACCGCAAGAAAATCGTTGAAAATAAGTTTGCGGGTATCGAGAACAGCTTTTTCCTTACGGGAGCTACGGTTTACTATACCTTGATCGACTTAAAAGGAAACGCTTACACCTCTTATACGCCGGAGAATTCCTTGAATTACGAGGAAATCAGCTCGGAAGCCTGGGTACGGGAGCTGAAGCGGGAAGGCGGTCAACGGTATATTTGGCGCACGAATGATCAATCCACCGAAATACGGGAGGTAAAGGGCAACCGGATGCTCAGCCTTTTTGAATTGTTGAGGGACGACGGTCTGAAGCCTTTTGCTTACGGGCGGTTCAGCATTGATTACGAAGCATGGTTTGCGGAGAAAACGCAAGGCAGCGGCGGGGAAGGGGCTTATTTCCTGCTGGATGCCGGCGGAAATACCATCCTGCAATCTTCCCCTGAAGAAAGCGTGCCGCCAGCGGTTGCCGCGTCCATTGCGTCAGCCGGCCGGAGCGGGGAGAGCGATGCTTCCTCCACATCCATCTTGAATAACCGGATAATGTATACGTATAGCAATGTTCAGGAGCTTGACGGTTATCTTGTTAAGAAGGTTCCTCTATCGTTGCTGTTTAATGAGGTGGACAAGCAGAAGAAGCGTTCTTTTGCCCTCTATATCACCATTCTGATCCTGTTTATGCTGATGATTTACTTCATTTCCTCCACGGTTACCGGACCGCTGAAGCTGCTTCAGCGAAAGATGGAAACAACGGTCAAATCCAATCTGAAGGCCAAGCTGCCGGAGCAGGGAAGGGGCGAGATTCTGGCCTTAACCCGAAGCTTCAACTCCATGATAACCGACATTAACGGTCTTTTGGAAAGATTAAAGCTGGAGGAGCGGCAGAAGCAGTATGTCCGGTTCCAGGTGCTGCTGGGGCAGATGAATCCCCATTTTCTGCTGAACACGCTCAATACGATCAAAAGCATTGCTTTGGATAAGGACGAGGACGATATTTACGATATTTGCGTAGCGCTCGGAAAGATACTGGAAACGACGTTAAATACGGAGGCTGACCTTATTCTTCTCAAGGAGGAGATCGTCCTTATTGAATCTTACATGGACATTCAGCGGAAGCGGTTTGGACACGGCATTGAGGTTCAATACGAGGTAGAGGGCGAGCTTGAATTTGCGCTAATTCCGAAGTTCAGTCTGCAGCCGCTCGTGGAAAATTCCCTGCTGCACGGTTTTGGACAATCCCAGCGGGGAGGGCGCATCGTTATACGGGCAGCTAGCCGGGGCAAGCAGCTTATTCTGGAAGTGATCGATAACGGAGTTGGTATCGAGAAGGCGAAGAACAATCAATCCGCGCGGAAACGGAAAAGCATCGGTATCCAGAACCTGCGGGAGAGTCTGGAGCTTATGTTTAAAAATCAGCCTTCGGGGCTCCAGGTGGAATCGTCGGAAGAAGGAACGCGGGTGACGATGAATTGCCCGCTGCTATTATCCAAACCTTATACGGAGGAGGGGCTTACCCATGTGGCGGACATTAATCGTTGAGGATGAGCAGCATGCAAGGGCAAGCTTGCGCAAATTATTTTCGAAGGCGGATATTCCCTTTGAGATCGTTGGTGAAGCGGCAGATGGCGAAGAAGGGCTGCGGATGATCCGGGAGCTTCAGCCCGATGTCGTGATATCCGATATTTTTATGCCGGTAATGGACGGCGTACGGCTCTTGCAGCTTGCCAGGGAGGAAGGGCTCGAATGCCGGTTTGTTATGCTTACGGCCGTCAGCGAATTCGAATATGCCCGCCAAGCAGTAGAATACGGAGCTTCCGGGTACTTGATGAAGCTCTCTTTGGATTTGGCAGGCTTAAGGCAGGCAATGGAGAAGGTAGCTGCCGAGCTTGCGAGAATGGAGAAGCTGCGCAAGGCGGACAAATGGTTTCCGGAGAAGACGGCGCAGGAACCTACCGATCATCCGGAGATGAACCGCATTATCGCCTATATTGAAGAGCATTTCGCCGAGGACATTACCTTGAAGAGTCTGGCCGATTGGATCCGCATGGATGCAAGCTACGTCAGCGATTTGTTCAAGAAGAAGACGGGGTCTACCTTAACGCATTATATCCAGAACCGCCGCGTTGCGGCAGCGAAAATGCTGCTTGCCGAAACCGAGCGTACCGTCAGCGATATCGGCCGGACCGTAGGCTTCGAGAATGACAACTACTTCATCAAAATCTTCAAACGCTGGTGCGGCGTCACGCCAAACGAATACCGCAAAGAACAAAAATTCGTTCTATGATTCCCCAAACGCTGTTCATCCCCCAATGGCCGGGCAGGTGATAAAGTTAAAGACGTAGCAAACAGGCTGGACATCTTCAGAAGGGGGAAAACGAATGAAAAGAAAAGGCTGGTTAAAGACAGTACTGATTACGACTTTGGCTGCAACGATTCTTGGGGCATGCGGAAGCAATGGCGGCAATAACGGAAATACCGGTGCAAGCCCCGGAACGGCAAGCGAATCGCCGGCAGGCAAACCCGGTGAAAAAGTGAAGCTTACCTTGTGGGGAGCCGTTCCCGCTGAAGCGGGCCCTCAAGCCGTCATTGACAACTGGAATAAGGAAAATCCGGATATTCAGGTTGAATATATCCGCTACGTCAACGATGATCCGGGCAACCTGAAGCTTGACACGGCGCTTATGACCGGACAGGATGCGGACCTCTATATCAACTACACGCTCACCCGTCTGCAAAAACGCGTTGACGCCGGCGTAGCTCTGGATCTCAGCGGAAAAACCGATTACAACATCGATGATCAGATGGGGCAGGATGCTGCGCAATGGAAAATCGGGGATAAATATTACGGCATTCCCACAAAGAAAAATATGCTGTTTATCTGGCTGAACAAAGATATGCTGGATGCTGCCGGACTGCCGATCCCGTCTGTAGACTGGACTTGGGATGATTTGAGAGAGTATGCGAGTAAATTGAAAAAAGACAAAGTATACGGGCTGCTTCAGCATGATGCTGCTTTTACGGCTACAATCGACGGAACGATTGCCGGTCTTGGCGTAACGAAGCCGGACGGAACTTCCAACTTCGATAACGATCTCTGGAAGAAGCAATTGCAAACGGTTCATGACATGATGTTTGTAGACAAATCGACGCCGGAGTACGGCGAGCAGGTAACGAGCAAGATGCCGGTAGACACGATGTTCCTGAAAGGCGAAGCAGCGATGCTGTCGGCAGGCGAATTTATTTTCCGTAATGCGAATGACCTGACCAATTTCCCTCATGACTTCAAAATCGCGTTCGCTACGATTCCTAAAGTAACGGCGGACCAAAAGGATTACAAGTATCCGGGCGGTCTAGGCGACGTGCTTTCCGTAAACGCGAAATCCAAACACCAGGACGCTGCCTGGAAGTTCGCGAAATGGTATGCGGACGGCGGCATGCTGCCGATGGCAAGCGGCGGACGTATTCCGTCCTCGAAGAGCGTAGACAACAAACAAGCAATGGATTTGCTGCTTAAAGGGGTAGAAGACAAGTACGATACCGAATCGATGAACAAAGTCGTATTTGGCCAGTTCCCTTCGTTCCAGCTCAGCGTGCCGCAGCAGGCACTGGATGCGCGGAAGGAAGAGTACGAGAAATTCTTCCTGAACGAGCAGGATCTTGATACGACTCTCAAAAATATGGCCAAACGCCATCAGGAATATATCAAGTAACCGAATATAGCCTTTCAGCCCCAAAGAGAGAAGAAGGATTCCCCGCTTCCTTCTTCTCTCTTTGCTATATTCAGACAGCTCTATACGATCAAGAAAGGCGGCGTTTTCTGTGAAAAGGAAAAGCTGGATTCAGAAGCAAGGCTGGATTGGTTACGCGTTTGTTTTACCGAATATGCTGGGCATTGTGGCCTTCTTTATTTTGCCTGCCCTGTATTCATTCGTTATGATGTTTACGGATTATCAGTTCGCTAATCCCAATTGGAAGTTCACCGGCATGGACAATATCAACCGTTTGTTTGGCGATGATCAGTTCTATGCCTCGCTTAAGCATACCGCCATCTTCCTGTTCTCCGTTCCCGTCTCCCTGGGGCTGGCGTTCCTCGTTGCGCTGGTGCTCAACCGCAGCGTGTACTTGAAGGGACTGCTCAGGGGGATGTTCTTCCTGCCGTATATCTCAAGCGGCGTAGCGGTTGCGTTTGTCTGGATGCTGCTGTTCCAGCCGTCCCAAGGCCCAATCAATGAAGTGCTTCGCTTTATCGGCATTGTTTCGCCACCGGGTTGGTTCGCGGATACAAAATCGGCGATGTATGCGATCGACGTTATCCAAATCTGGTTTATGCTTGGCTACAACATGATTATTTACTTGGCGGCCTTGCAGGAAATCTCGACCGAGCAACTTGAAGCCGCGCGTATCGACGGAGCAGGTTCGGCAACCATTACATGGCGGATCGTATGGCCGCTTGTTAGTCCAACGACCTTTATGCTGCTTATTACGGGTCTGATTATGACCGTTAAGTCCTTCTCTCTTATCCAGGCTATTACGGGCGGAGGCCCAAGCGGAAGCACCACCATCCTATCGCTGTTCGTCTACAAAACAGCCTTCAGTTACTATGAGATGGGTTATGCGTCCACGATTTCCTGGTTCCTGTTCGTCTTTATTCTTATCATTACGATCATCCAGTGGGTCGGACAAAAACGCTGGGTCCATTACTAAGAGAGGAGCAAGCCTGATGATTGAAACCAATAAGAACCTACCGGTTAAGCTTTCCGTTACGATCTTGATGCTGATCGCAGGGTTGTTTATGATTGTCCCTTTCTTATGGATGATCAGCACATCCTTCCAGACCCCAAGCGAAGTATTCCGCCAATGGCTTCCTTCGAAGCTCGACTTAAGCAGTCATAAGCGGATATGGTCGGGAAGCTATAACTTTTTGCCTTATTATTTGAACTCTCTGAAAATATCGGTGATAGGCACAGCCGGCGCCGTCTTTATGTCGGCACTTGCCGCTTACGGCTTTGCCCGTACGGAATTTAAAGGGCGGAACACCCTTTTTATGGTATATTTATCCATGATGATGATTCCCCCTCAAGTGATCTTTGTTCCGAAATTCATCATGTTTAACTGGCTTCATATTTATAACACGCATTGGGCGCTCATATTGCCTGCGATGTTTTCGATCTTTGGCGTATTTATGCTCCGGCAGTTTTTCCTGGGCATTCCTAAGGAAATTACGGAGTCGGCCTTTCTTGACGGCGCGGGTCATTTCCGGATATTCTTCCGGCTTGTTCTGCCGCTGGCTAAGCCGGCCTTGGCGACGTTTGCGATTATCGATTTCTCCTGGCAATGGAATGATTACGAGAATGCGCTTGTCTTCCTGCAAAGCCCCAAGCTGTATACGATTCCTCTTGGCCTCCAGAATTTCGTTCTGGAAAACAACGTTGACTACAACGGCATGATGGCAGCCTCTTCGGCGGCAATCGTTCCTATGATTCTAATTTTCCTGCTTGGCCAGAAGTACATTATACAAGGTATTTCCAGTTCGGCCGTTAAAGGCTAAATTGAAGGAGGCTATGACATGAGACATGAAACGGTAAAATCCGATGTGACGGTTATTGGCGGAGGCCTGGCAGGAATCAGCGCGGCGATTGCGGCGGCAAGATTGGGGCAAAAGGTGGCGCTTGTCCATAACCGGCCGGTGCTTGGCGGCAATTCCAGCTCCGAGGTGCGGGTATGGGTATGCGGCGCTACCGGGCATGGCGTTAACCGTTATGCCCGCGAAACCGGCATCATGGGAGAGCTCTTTATTCAGAATCAGTACCGCAATCCGGAAGGCAATCCTTATCTCTGGGATGTGACGCTGCTGGAAGCGGTAAGAGCGGAGTCTAATCTAACCTTATATATGAATACGGATGTGAGGGAAGTCGAAGCTGACGGCGAGCTGGATGCTAGAATCATACGAAGCGTAACGGGCTGGATGATGGGCTCGGAGCGGGAAATGACGTTCGAAAGCGACGTTTTCCTTGACTGTACGGGAGACGGATTAGTGGGCTTCCTCGCGGGGGCGGCATACCGCATCGGCCGGGAAGCCCGTCAGGAGTACGGGGAGGATTGGGCGCCGGAGGCTGCCGACGATATTACGCTTGGCAGCACCTTGCTGTTCTATACGAAGGATACCGGCAAGCCGGTCCGGTTCGTTGCTCCATCGTTTGCGAAAGACATTACGACGACCTCGATTCCGCTCAAGCGCGTGATCCGAAGCGGCGATTCCGGCTGCCATTACTGGTGGATCGAATGGGGCGGCGAGCTGGATACCGTTCACGAGAACGAACGGATCCGGGATGAATTATGGTCCGTTATTTACGGCATCTGGGATTATATAAAAAACTCCGGTCAATTCGAAGCCGAGAATATGACGCTGGAATGGGTTGGTTCCATTCCGGGCAAGCGGGAATACCGGCGTTTCCTCGGCGATACCATCCTGACGCAAAACGACGTGATCGCCCAGCGTCCGTTCGAGGACCGCATCGCCTTTGGCGGCTGGTCGATTGACCTGCATCCGCCGCAAGGCATGTACGCAACCGAAAGCGGCTCCAAGCATCTCCATGCCGACGGCATCTACCATATTCCGTTCGGCTCCTTGTACTCCCGGAATGTAGGCAATCTGCTGTTCGCGGGACGTAATGTCAGCGCCTCTCATGTTGCCTTCGGGACAACCCGCGTTATGGCAACCTGCGCGGTAATGGGGGAAGCGGCCGGCGTTGGCGCCGCGCTGTCGGCCAGTAAAGGCATTACGCCACGCGAGCTGCGCGAGCGGCATCTAACCGAGCTTCAGCAAACGATGCTGCGCATGGATGCCTCCATAATTGGTCTACGCAATGAAGATCCGGCGGATTTGGCGAGAACGGGAACGGTGACGGCATCCAGTACGATGACGCAAATCCGGCTGGACCGTCCGGCTGAAGAGTACCGGCTTGCTTCGGATGTCGGATTTGTGTTTCCTGCGGACGGCGGCTTTGACGGATTAACTCTTCTTGTGTCAACATCCGAAGCAACCAGCTTAACCGTTGAGCTTTGGGATACGGGACGTCCGGAGAATTATGTGCCGGCTGGTTTTAAGCAAGCGTTGACCATCCCGGTTAGAGCGGGGGAGAAACAATGGCTGGATGTGCCTGCAGACAATACGCTTTTTGGTAATGAGCCTTGCAATGTGTTTGTTATTGTCCGTGCCAATGAAGAGGCAAGCCTCCATACGTCAGCCGTTCCGGTTACCGGCGTGCTAGCGTTCGAGAGAGGCGTTAAGCCGATTGTAAGCTCCGATCTGGAGGACCATCAGCCGGATCAGCCGGTAATTGAATGGTCTATGAAACGACTGGTCCGCAAGCCTTTCTGCTTTGCGGTTGGCACAAAGGCTTTTGCGCCGGACAAAGTGATTGACGGTTATGCGCGTCCGTATGGCGGTCCGCGTCAGTGGGTGTCCCAGCCGTTGGCGGAGGGCCGGGAAGAGTGGGTGGAGGTTGAGCTGTCCCAGCCGGCCGACGTAAAGGAAGTTCATATCACCTTTAACGATGACGTGAACGAGGATCTGATTAACCTACATCACCATGAGACTCCGTTCCTTGTTATTCCGGAGGTTGCCAAATCGTATGAGTTGCAGGCATGGGCAGGCGGCGAATGGATCATTGTCGCGAGTGACAGCATGAACCGGACCCGTAAAAAAATCCATACGCTGGGCAAGCCGGTACGGACGGACCGGGTCCGGATCGTGGTGAAGGAAACCAACGGCGGCGAACATGCCGAAGTGATTGAAATCCGCATTTATGAATAAGATTATCATTAAAAACAGCAGTGCAGGGGGCTATCCCTGCACTGCTGTTTTCATAGTCAGATCGATCTCTTGCGGCTTCTTCAGCAAACTACCTCGACACGGAATTACCTCAACAATAGATAACAGAGTTCTACGTTGGATTTAATACAGTAATATGAGGTGTTTTTAGTGGAGCTGATGATCTACGTTGGATTACATCCATTAGAGATGGCTCAATTGGTCTTCTGTCAATTAAGTAGACACTTATTTATGAAACTTGGAGCTGCTGGTAGTACAGTTTTTCGAATGAAACTGGGGATTTATAGCCAAGTGTAGAATGGATGCGAATACGGTTATATTCAAGTTCAATATATCCATTAAGCGCCTCATAAGCTTGTTTACGCGAACGAAATTTCGTTTGGTAAACAAGCTCTTTTTTTAGAACACTGTGAAAAGATTCGATACATGCATTGTCATAGCAGTTTCCTTTGCGACTCATGCTTCCAACCATCTTGTATTCTTCTACCTGTGCACGGTATTCGTTTGCAGCATACTGAGACCCTCGATCGGAATGGTGTATCAGCCCTGGACCTGGGTTTTCTCGCTCGTAGGCATCGTTTAAAGCGGCTAGTGTTAGTTCTTTGTTTATGCGGTCGTTCATAGCCCAGCCAACAATTTTGCGAGAGTACAGGTCCATCAGGGTCGCTAAATAAACCCATCCTTCGGACGTGGGCACATAAGTAATATCTGCAACCCAAGCGTGATGCGGCTTGGCTACTTTAAATTCTCTATTCAGCACATTCTCAAAAACAGGTAAGCTATGCTTGGAGTTGGTCGTAGCTTTGTATTTCTTAACAACACACGAAACCAGACCCATCTTTTTCATGAGCGAGGCTACCGTTTTCGTGGCTACAACCCAACCCTCCTCACGCAGCTTTGCAGCTATTTTTGGACTGCCATAGCGACGTTTAAAGCCTTCAAAATGATAACGAATACGTATCTTCAGGTGTTTACGTCGTTTAGCACGTTTGTCTGGTTTTCTTATGAGCCACTTGTAATAACCGCTTCGGGAAACGCCCATAACACGGCACAACTTCTTAACTCGGTACTTAAAGCGGTTTTTATGAACAAATGAATAAATTATTCCCGGTTTTTGGTGAAGAAGTGCATAGCCTTTTTTAGGATTTCATTTTCCTCTTGTAACTCACGGTTTTGTTGCTCCAATTTCTTTAGACGATCATAGTCCACCAGGGGCTGAGTACTCTGATCTTTCTTTTCCTTGCTGTAGGTTTGTTTCCAATTACTTAGTGTCGTTACCCCAATATCTAACTCTCGGGATAACTGAGTTAACGATTTCTTTGTTTCGTACAGATGTTCAATCGTTTTCCGGCGGAACTCCTCACTGTATCGTTTACGTTTTTGCTCCATTCTTACACCTCGTTTATTAGTTGTTTTGAGTATACAGGTTTCCAATAACGAAGTGTCTACTTTTTAGTTTAAGTCCAAATTTTGATCATTCGGCTCATTTTTGGCTTTTTTGATGGAGTGATTCCAACGTAGCTCCAAATGGTTCCTCATTTTGCAGAGTTCGCTGGAGGAAATCCAGCGTACGGCGACAAAACGGAGTGGCAGTACATGGTACCTTAACCCTTCGACATACGTAACAACTGACGGCCTGAAGGCTAACATTATCCTCCCTACGATTTATTCATGAGCCAGAATGTTAATAAGCTTGCCAAACGGATCGCGGACATAGAATCGCCGAACGCCCCAAGGCTCATTAACAGGACCATATTCTATCGGGAATCCAGCCCTCTTCATGCCTTCCAATGCAGCATCGACATCGTCGACTTCAATCGATAGATCGGGCGTAGGCGTTTCCGAGCCGCCCTGCGAAGCGAAACTAATTTGAATACTCATCTCTTCATTTAAACCATAAGTTCTAATCCAACCATGATCCATCAATAAATCAAGGCCGAGCACATCCTGGTAGAAGCATTTTGCCGCTGCGACATCCTTTGCATTGATATTGGCGACGATTCGTTTGACCTTCATTTCAGACCTCCCGGATATAAGCATCAATATAATAAATTCGACATCTGTCCGTTCATTCTTCTTTGATAAGACCCAAATCCACCAGGTTTGAAGCAGCGAATGAAATTTTCTTTCCAAAAGGAATTGAAAAATACGGGGCGGTATGTATAATGGAGTTAAGCGCTTAACTAATTTTACTTAACTTTGTTTTATATTGTCGAATAAAGTCTTTGCATTTACTTATTTTATGTCTAATTAAGCGATTAACTAAACGGGAGGTACTATGACTACTATTCGATTGACGATGGCCCAGGCTTTGGTTCGGTTCCTCGATGCGCAGTATGTTTCAATCGATGGCGAGGAGATCAAGTTCGTTCAAGGCGTCATGGGGATTTTTGGACACGGCAATGTGACGGGGATCGGCGAGGCGCTGGAGTATAGCCCCGGCAGTCTGACTTTGATTCAGGGCAAAAACGAGCAAGGCATGGTGCATGCGGCTGCGGCCTTTGCGAAGCAAAAGAACCGCCTGCAAATCTATGCTTGCACCTCTTCTATCGGACCTGGCGCGCTGAATATGGTAACCGCCGCTGGTACCGCTACCGTTAACCGCATACCCGTACTGTTGCTGCCAGGGGACAACTTTGCATCCCGCCAACCGGATCCGGTGCTTCAGCAGCTGGAAGTCGCTTCCGATTATACGGTGTCCGCTACGGATGCTTTCAAACCGGTCAGCAAATATTGGGACCGTATCGTACGGCCCGAGCAGCTCATGTCGGCAGCGCTCCAAGCGATGCGCGTGTTGACGGATCCGGCCGAGACGGGGGCGGTAACCTTGGCACTGCCACAGGATGTTCAGGCAGAAGCTTATGATTACCCGGAAGCGTTTTTTAGTAAGCGCATTCATTATATCGACCGCCGTCCGCCTGCCGAAGGTGCGGTGCAACGCGCGGCAGATCTGCTAAAAGGCAAGAAGAAGCCGCTTATTATTGCCGGCGGAGGCGTATTGTACGCGTCGGCCGTGAGCGAGCTTCAAGACTTGGCGGAGACGTACGGCATTCCTGTGGCGGAGACGCAGGCCGGGAAAAGCGTACTCCCATGGAATCATCCGCTCAATGTTGGCGGCGTTGGAGTAACGGGAACGCTGGCAGCCAACCTGCTTGCCAAGCAAGCGGATGTCATCATCGGGGTAGGAACAAGGTATTCCGACTTTACCACATCTTCCAAATCGGCTTTTGCGGATGATGTTCAATTTATAAATATTAACGTAAGTCCGCTGGATTCCGCCAAATGGGGCGGTGCTGCCTTGACAGGCGATGCCAAGCCGGGACTTACGCAGCTTGCCGAGGCTCTTGCGGCATCCGGCTACCAAACCGCTTACGGCGGCCATGAAGTTGCGGATCTGAAGAAGACCTGGGATGCCGAGGTAGACCGGTTATACTCCTTGAAGCATGAGCAAGGACTTGCCCAGACCCATGCGCTTGGCGTTATTCAGAACACGATTGATCCAAGCTCCGTCATTGTCTGCGCGGCAGGCAGCCTGCCGGGGGATCTGCACCGCTTGTGGAGACCGGCCCAGCCGAAGACGTACCATATGGAATATGGTTTTTCGTGCATGGGCTATGAGGTGAGCGGAGCTTTTGGCGCGGCACTGGCAACAGCCGGTGAACGGGAAGTCTATGCCGTTGTTGGGGACGGAAGCTACTTCATGCTTCATTCCGAACTGATTACAAGCCTGCAGGAAGGCGTCAAAATCACCATCTTGTTATTCGATAACCACGGCTTCCAGTGTATTCATAACCTGCAGCGCGGCCACGGAAGCGAAGGCTTCGGCAACGAATTCCGCTACCGCGATAATGCTACGGGACGACTTACCGGCAGCTATATGCCGATTGACTTCACGGCACATGCCCGCAGCCTAGGGGCGAAAGCCTATAAGGCGAATTCCGCGGAAGAGCTTAAGGCAGCGCTCCTTCAAGCCAAGCAAGAGACGGTATCGACCTTGATCGAAATTCCTGTCGTGCCGGGTACCAATACAGCCGGTTACGAATCCTGGTGGAACGTTGGAGTGCCGGAAGTATCGGTCAGCAATAAAGTGCTGGACGCGCATGTGGACATGAAACAACGGATCCGCGCAGCAAGAACGATATAAGACGCTAAGGGAGCTGAGTCTGATGAAGACATTGCCGTTCAAGATTGGCGCCCATCCGATCAACTGGGTCGGAGAAGACGTGAAGGAGCACGGTGCCGATACCACTTACGAGCAGATTATGGATGATATGCAGCGGTTAGGTTTGACCGGAACCGAGATGGGACGCAAGTATCCGACTGAAATTGAGGTTCTGAAGCAAGAGCTTGCGAAAAGAAACCTGCAGCTGGTATCCCAGTGGAAATCCGTGCTGTTCTCCGATCCGGCTTACCGGGAGGAAGAGCTTGCGGCTTACGAGCAGCATGTTAAATTCCTCAAGGAAATGGGCAGTACGGTGATCAGCACATGCGAGGTAGGCGGTTCGCTGCATTTCGATCCGCGCCGCACGCCTCACGAGAAGGAAGTTATTCCGCTTGACGAAGCAGGCTGGAAGAGTCTTGCCGAAGGGCTGAACGCAGCCGGAGCATTGGCCAAGCAACATGGCCTTAAGCTGACCTACCATCATCATGGCGGAACGGCCGTGGAAAGCCCGGAAGAAATCGACCGTCTGATGGAGCTGACCGACCCGGACCTCGTGCACCTGCTGTTTGATACCGGGCATGCCTACTATGGCGGAGCGAATCCGCTTGAAGTGCTTCGCAAGCATTATAACCGGATCGCCTACATTCATCTGAAGGATGTACGGCAGCAGGTGCTGGATGAAGCGCGTGCGGAAAAAGCCGATTTCATCACATGTATTCGCAAAGGCGTATTTACGGTTCCGGGAACCGGCGATCTTGATTTCCGCCCGGTTGTGGAGGAGCTGCTGGCCCGCGGTTATAACGGCTGGGCAATGCTCGAGGGGGAACAGGATCCTGCGAAATCTCCGGCATTCGAATTCGCGTCCAAAGCCATTACTTATCTGGAGTCGCTACTTCCTACGAAAGCGGGGGAATCCCAATGAACGACATCAAGTTTCCGGCTGGCCGGTCTCTCGACTTCACGGCAATCGGCCGTCTCTGCATCGATCTGAATGCGAACGAAATTAACCGTCCGATGGAAGAGACGAGTACATTCACGAAATATGTGGGCGGATCTCCGGCTAATATTACGATCGGCATGTCGAGGTTCGATCTGAAGACCGCATTTATCGGAAAAATCGCCAATGATCAGATGGGCCGCTTTATCCGCGATTATCTGAAGAAGAACCAGATTGATACAAGCAATGTCGTAAACGACTACACGGGCGCGGTTACCGGTCTTGCTTTTACCGAGATCAAGAGTCCAACGGATTGCAGTATCCTGATGTACCGAGACAACGTGGCCGATCTGCTGCTTACGCCAGGCGAAGTGGATGAGGAGCTGATCGCGAAATCCAAGCTGCTTCTTATTTCCGGAACGGCGCTTGCCCAAAGCCCTTCGCGCGAAGCGGTGTTCCAGGCGCTTCAATATGCGAAGAAGCATGGCACGGTTATTGCTTTTGATCTGGACTACCGCCCTTATACATGGAAATCGCAAGAGGAAACGGCCGTTTATTATAATCTCGCCGCCGAGAAATGCGACATTATCCTCGGTACGCGGGAAGAGTTCGATATGATGGAATGCTTCGAGCAGGAGCATAACGATCATAGCACCGCATCGAGATGGTTCAATCATTCCGCGCAAATCGTCATTATCAAACATGGCAAAGAAGGCTCCATCGCTTACACGAAGGACGGGGCAAGCCACCGCGCCAAGTCGTTCCCGGCAAAGGTGATCAAGACTTTTGGCGCCGGCGACTCCTATGCCGCAGGTTTCTTGTACGGCGTTATGCAGGGCTGGACGCTCGAAAAAAGCATGGAATTCGGCAGCGCGTCCGCGTGTATCGTTATTTCCAGCCACAGCTGCTCGGATGCCATGCCAAGAGCAGAGCAGGTTCATGATTATATCGCCCGCTGCGAGCGCGGTGAAATTGTAGTCTGATTCGCAAATACAAGGAAGAGGTGCTCCTATGACACAACAATTAAAAAACTGGATCGGCGGTCAGTGGGTAGAAGCTGCAGCAACGCAAAGCGAGCCCGTCTACAACCCGGCTACCGAAGAAGTTCTAGCAAACGTTCCTTTGTCTACGAAAGAAGACGTTGATCTGGCCGTACGCACGGCTGCCGAAGCATTCAAAACTTGGAGCCGCACGCCGGTGCCAAAGAGAGCGCGTATTCTTTTCAAATATCAGCAGCTTCTTGTAGACAACTGGGATGAGCTTGCGAAGCTGGTAACGCTGGAGAACGGCAAAAGCTACGGCGAAGCTTACGGCGAGGTGCTTCGGGGGATCGAATGCGTGGAGTTTGCAGCCGGCGCGCCAAACCTGATGATGGGCAAACAGCTTCCCGACATCGCAACCAACCTGGAATCCGGAATGTACCGCTACCCGATTGGCGTTGTTGGCGGCATTACGCCGTTCAACTTCCCGATGATGGTGCCTTGCTGGATGTTCCCGCTTGCGATTGCCTGCGGCAATACCTTTGTTCTGAAGCCTTCGGAGCGTACGCCGCTTCTGGCTAACCGTCTGGCTGAGCTTCTGCAGGAAGCTGGACTTCCCGAAGGCGTGTTTAATATCGTTCACGGCGCTCACGATGTCGTAAACGGCATGCTGGAGCATAGGGCGATTAAGGCGATTTCGTTCGTTGGCTCCCAGCCTGTAGCCGAATATGTGTACAAAACGGCTTCGGCACACGGGAAACGCGTCCAGGCGCTTGCCGGCGCGAAAAACCATTCGATCGTTATGCCGGATGCGGATCTGAATCTGACGGTAAAAGAAATCGTAAACGCGGCCTTTGGCTCCGCGGGCGAGCGCTGCATGGCGTGCTCCGTCGTTGTGGCCGTAGGCGAGGTTGGCGACACGCTTGTCGGCAAGCTTAAGGAAGCTGCGGACAACATTACGATCGGCAACGGCATGGAAGACGGCGTGTTTCTTGGTCCCGTTATTCGCGGTCCTCATAAGGAACGCACGCTCAAATATATCGACATCGGCGAGAAGGAAGGCGCTTTGCTGATCCGCGACGGTCGGAAGGATGCGGCTTCAGACGGTCAAGGCTACTTTGTTGGCCCAACAATCTTTGACAAGGTGCAATGCGAGATGAAAATTTGGGAGGACGAAATTTTCGCTCCCGTCCTGTCGATTGTACGCGTAGACACGCTGGACGAAGCGATCGAGCTGGCTAACCGTTCCGAATTCGCGAATGGCGCTTGCCTATTCACGCAAAGCGGGGCGTCGATGCGCCAATTCCGCGAAACGATTGATGCAGGCATGCTTGGCGTTAACCTGGGCGTACCGGCTCCAATGGCCTTCTTCCCGTTCTCGGGCTGGAAGAAATCGTTCTACGGCGACCTGCACGCAAACGGCACCGACGGCGTCGAGTTCTTCACGCGCAAGAAAATGGTCACAACACGCTGGTAATCGATCATACGGGAGGTCTACTCGATGTCAAAAGTGAAAATCGGCATCATCGGCGCTGGCCGAATTGGTAAAATACACGCGGAAAATCTGCTTAAGCATCCGGAAGTCGAGATCGTTGGCGTCAGCGATCTGTTCGCCGGACCGGAGCTTGAAGCTTGGGCGGCGGCAAAGGGCATTGGCCTTTTGTCCAAAGATTCCGATGCGATTATCGGGCATCCGGATATCGATGCTATCTTTATTTGCTCCTCCACCGATACGCATGTGCCGCTGATCAAGCAGGCGGCGCAAGCCGGCAAGCATATTTTCTGCGAGAAGCCGGTCAGCATGTCCGTCTTGGAAACGGCTGAAGCGATTAAAGCGGTGAAGGAAGCCGGGGTTAAGCTGCAGATCGGATTCAACCGCCGCTTCGATCATAACTTCAAGCGGGTAAGAGAGCATGTGGAAGCGGGAACCATCGGGGATTTGCATATCGTAAAGATTACTTCCCGCGATCCGAATCCGCCGTCCAAGGAATACATTAAAGTTTCCGGCGGATTGTTTATGGACATGGCCATTCACGATTTCGATATCGCGCGTTTCGTATCGGGCAGCGAGGTTGTGGAAGTATTCGCGCAAGGCAGCGTCCTCGTAGATCCCGTATTTGAAGAATGCGGCGATATCGATACCGCGATTGTTACTTTGAAGTTCGCAAACGGCGCTCTTGGCGTCATCGATAACAGCCGCCAGGCTGTGTATGGCTACGATCAACGCGTTGAAGTATTCGGTTCCAAAGGCTGCGTTGCGATTGCCAACGACCATCCGAATACGGCTGTTGTGAGCACGGCGGAGGGAATTATCTCCGACAAACCGCTGCATTTCTTCCTGGAACGTTATATGGTTGCTTACGCGGATGAGTCGAAGCAGTTTATCGACAGTCTGATTCACGGCACGGCACTGCCGGTAACCGGAGAAGACGGATTGCAGGCAGAACGGATCGCGCTTGCCGCGAAGCTGTCCTGCAAGCTGAACCGATCGATCAAGCTGGCAGAGCTGGACGAATTGCTGTTGCAGTCTGCCACACAATAACGGAGGTATGCGAACATGTCCAAGCTTATCG
Source organism: Paenibacillus sp. JDR-2 (assembly GCF_000023585.1). Classification (NCBI taxonomy): domain Bacteria; kingdom Bacillati; phylum Bacillota; class Bacilli; order Caryophanales; family Paenibacillaceae; genus Paenibacillus; species Paenibacillus sp. JDR-2. The sequence continues at coordinate 2,306,888 of NC_012914.1, forward strand.
TCACTCCAGAGAGAGCATCGGGTCCGGACGGCTCCGTCCTGTCCATTACGCCTGAATCGGCTGGATGGGAATATGTCGGTTTTGAAGTTCTGAAATTGCGGAAGGGCCAGACCGTCGAGAGACAAACGGAAGACCAAGAAGTATGCCTGGTTCTGCTGAGCGGACTGGCGAACGTAAAGGCTGCCGGCAAGGAATGGAGCGATATCGGCCGACGGATGAGTGTTTTCGAGAAAATCCCTCCGTATTCGGTCTATGTCCCAAATGGCCAATCTTACGGAATCGAGGCCCTTACGGACTTGGAGGTTGCCGTCTGCTCCGCGCCCGGCTACGGAAACCATGAAGCGCGTCTGATCGCGCCTGAACAAGTAGGAACGGAAGTACGGGGCTCCGGCAATATCGAACGTCTTGTCCAGAATATTTTGCCGGAGCAGGAGCCGGCCGACAGCCTGCTTGTGGTTGAAGTGTTTACGCCAAGCGGCCACTGGTCCAGTTATCCGCCTCACAAGCATGACCGGGATAACCTTCCGGAGGAATCGTTTCTGGAGGAAACCTATTATTTCAAGGTAGATCCCGGACAAGGATACGCGATTCAGCGTGTCTATACGGATGAAAGGGATCTGGATGAGACGCTGGTCGTGAAGAACGGCGAAGCCGTGCTTGTTCCGCGAGGCTATCATCCGGTTGCGGCACCTCCCGGCTATGAAGTCTATTACCTGAATGTCATGGCGGGACCGCGCCGTGTATGGAAATTCCACAATGATCCCGATCATCAATGGATATTGAACTCTACGGCCAAGTAAGCCCGGCAATTGGCGCTCCGAGCGGTTGCAACTGCTGATAGAAACACTCATAATAGGAAATCATGGGGATAGGTCATCTATCCCCCATCTTACTTTTCAGAGGGATTCGGCATGAAAGCAACCATATACGATGTGGCCAAAGAAGCAGGGGTCTCGATTGCCACTGTCTCCAATGCCATTAACGGAAAAGGCAATGTCAGCAAGAAAAGACGGGAACAAATCTTTAAAATAATGGAGCAGATGAATTACCAGCCGAACGTAAATGCTTCCGCCCTGATGGGGAAGAAGACCTACACGCTGGGATTGCTTATACCGGATATATCCAACCCGTTCTTCTCCGAGATCGCGCGGGCTATCGAAGATCAAGCGCATCAATTGGGCTACAGCGTGATCATGTGCAGCACGGACAATAAAGACGAGAGGGTAGAACGTTATATTGCCCTGCTGGAGCAAAAGAACGTCGACGGCATCCTGATTGGAACAGGGGTAGACAATCTGGACATCCTGACCAACCTGCAAGCCAGAAAAATTCCGATTGTGATGATCTCGCGTGAAGCGTCAGCTCTGGAAGTAGATACGGTTGTAGCCGACGATTACGTTGGCGGGTTGATGGCTGCGCAGCATTTGGCGGAGATGGGACATACCCGAATCGCCATCTTGTCCGAGCAATTGAAGGTAAGCAGCGCCCGGGAAAGGATCCGCGGCTTCAAGCAAGGGCTGCGGGACCGGCAGATTTCATTCAACGATCGCAATCTCGTCATCTGCGATTACATGGTAGAGGAAGGACGCCGCGGCGCCGGCGAGCTGCTGGGCCGCGAGGATCGTCCAACGGCGATATTCTGCTGTAACGACGTGCTTGCAATCGGGGCGTTACAGGAAGCGAGGAGTCTCGGGATCAAGGTGCCCGAGGAGCTGTCGATTGTAGGCTTTGACGATACAATCTTGGCAACTGTCGTAGATCCGCCGCTTACTACGGTGGCACAGCCGATTGCCAGCATGGCGAAGCAGGCGTTCCAATTGATGATCTCCAATCTGGACGAAGCCGAGCCGGTCAAAAAAAGAATCGTGCTGCGGCCGGAAATCCATATCCGTCAATCGACGGCAAAAGCAAAGAGCTGATGAAATGCCTCCTGTAAGCCGGGAGGCATTTCATGTTTGTTCCTGGCCGGATTGGATGGCTTAAGTTACGCAAAATTGGCTGGTTACAGAAGTATGCCCGGACTTTATGATGAGGTCACTAACATCATAAAGCAAAGGGTGGTACGCATGAAGGAACTAATCTCCTTTATATTTCTGACGGCGGCGTTTATCTCCGGTCCGTTTCTTATTGTCTTATTCGGTCGTATGGCTGTACACGGCGAGGAGCTTCTGGAAGCGGAGCAGAAGGCGCATTAAAATAAAAAGACGTATGCTTTGTGTCCGGAATGAGGACATGGCATACGTCTTTTTTTTTAATCAAACATCGTCTCTCGCAACGCCAGGGCAAATTTATCAATCCCCGTCACAATTTCGTCCACGGAAGAACGGGCATAGGATAATCGCACAAATCCCGGCTCAGTGCCGAACACGCTGCCCGGAATGAACAATACGCCATGTTTGATCCCATTAGTAAGCAGGCGGTAATCTTTGATATTCCGATTGATTTTACACCAGAGATTTAACCCGCCTTGGGGTAAATGGAAGGAGACCTCGTTCCCAAGCTTCGTCTGCAGCGCCTCCGCCATCATGTCGCGCCTAAGACGAAGCGAATCCCTCAGCCGTTCCAGATGCGGAGTAAGCGAAGCGGACTCGAGCAAATGCGTTGCTATCCATTGCGGGAACATGCTAAGGCCAAAATCCATCTGCTGCCGTGCATCCGACAGACGCTGGATAACCGTATGAGGCGCTGCCATCCAGCCGATCCGAAGGCCGGAAGCCGCTACCTTCGATAAGGATCCGATATATAACACGCTTCCGTTCCGGTCTATGGCCTTGATAGGAGGAGGAGCGGCGTCATCGTAGGAGGTCAAGCTGAACGGATCATCCTCAACGATAGGTATTCCGAGCTGTTCACAGCAACTCAAAATCTCTTCTCTCCGCTTGGCGCTCATGACCATTCCGGTCGGATTCTGAAAATTCGGATTGAGAAATACCATGCGGATCCGGTGCTGCTTATATAGAGCCCGGATTTCCTCCGGGTCAACCCCATCTTCATTAACCGTTAATCCGAACAAGCGGATGCCCGCCGATTGGAACATGGGCAGGGAGTAGCAATACGACGGGTTTTCTATCGCAATGGCATCACCCGGATTCAGCAGGCATTGCGTGATGAGGTACAAGGATTGCTGCGAGCCCGATGTAACCAGAATGGAATCATCGGTGGCCTGAATGCCGCGCTGCTCTTGAAGAAAGCCGGTTATTGCCAAGCGGAGCGGGACATAACCTTGAGGATCTCCGTATCCGAGCGGCTCATGAAACGGCTGAGTCCGCATGATCGCCGCGATCTCTTCGTTAGGCGAAAGTTCGGGAGCTAGTTCACCGTTTGCGAAGTTAATAAACGGCTCTCCGCTTTGAACCGCTTCACGGATTCTCCGCATGAAAGGCAAATTAGGCAGGAACGAACCGCCCTCCACGTATCGGCTCCAATTCGGCGCGGGATCCATTCCCCATAGATGCCCGCAGACGCGGGTGCCGCTCCCCGTCAAGCTTTCGATCATTCCGGAAGCGCGTAGATTCTCATAGGCTTGGACAATGGTGCTCCGGTTAACGCCCAATTGCTCGGCCAGCTTGCGTTCGGAAGGCAGGTGGCTGCCGGGAGGCAGCTCTCCTAACGAAATTCTTTGCTCCAGGTAGTCCGCGATTTGTTGATACAACGGTTTTTTATCATTTCTGTCCGGTCTCCACATGCTGTTCACCTCTTAACCACTACAATACTATACGGAAGAGTCATCCGTCTAAGTGTGAGGTAATGACGTTGATTTTGTCATGCCGATTAAAGTGTGCTAAAATTAGCACATATTATTGCGAAGGAGGAAACGGTCCGGCAGCTATGGCACAACTGAAACGGTTTGGATTTGGCGTACAGGCGTTAATCGTATTGGCTTCCCAGACAGAGCTGTTGACAAGCAGCGAAATTGCAGAACGGATTCATTGCGAGCCAACCGCTTTGCGCAAGATTTTGTCGCAGCTCGTGGAGGGCGGTATCATTGAAGTGAAGCAAGGGCGTACCGGCGGCTACCAGCTGGCTAAACGTCCGGAGCTCGTTACGCTCCGCGAGGTATATAAGACCGTGCATGAAGAGGAGCCTCCATGGGACCGCATGCTGGACACAACCGGGAATCATCATTTCGGCAAAAAAGTAAACGAATCTTTCAAGCAAATCATGGCGGATATCTCCGACCAGGTTTATTTTGTGCTGGGCAACTATACGATATCCGATTTATTGGATTAGAAATAGTCGTTCATCCATTCGATAGCAGCCTCTACAGAGGTTTTCTCATAAGTTTTATCTTATAAACATGACTTAGAATTTTCCGGATTGAAACGCGCTTCGCTAAGCCGTTTCACCTTGTTCTAAAATGTGCAGAATTACGCACATATTCAAAGGGGGATTTTTTATGAAAATCAAATGGTATGGCCAATCTTCATTCTTGCTGACAACAGACGAAGGCACGCGGATCTTGATCGATCCTTACGGACGTCTGCTTGGTTACAGGATGCCCAAAAACATTGAGTCCGACATCGTTATCGTCACGCATGATCATAAGGACCATAACCAGATTCAAGTGGCTTCCGGCGAATACATGCTGGTCAATCAGCCTAGACCATACGTGAAAAAGGATGTGTCCATCACAGGCATTCCGACCTTCCACGACAAAGTAGGCGGCAAGAAAAGAGGCCCGAATATCGTTTATGTGATTAAGGCTGGGGACCTGACGGTATGTCATAGCGGTGACCTGGGACATCTCCTGACAGCGGAGCAAATCGCGCAAATCGGGAAAATAGATATTCTGATGGTTCCGGCTGGAGGGAAAATGACCTTAAACGGTACGGATGCCGCGGCGGTTATGAATCAGCTCGAGCCTGCCATTACGATTCCGATGCATTACCGGACCAAGGCGCTTGGACTGCCCGGCAAGTTATTGTTCGATAAAGTGGAAACTTTTATCTCGGCAGCCGGCAAACCAAGCCGGGAAGCGAAGGAGCTTGACGTGAAGAAAGAATCGCTGAAGGATTATGCAGGCATCGTTACTTTCCTGTATGATTAACGGGTAAGGGAAGGAAGGATCGTAACGATGGGCAGGCAAGCAAGATCGGAAGCAAACGGATTTAAATTTTTGATAACTCTCGCAACCGCCGTTGGCGGAGGGATTATTTTTCACCTATTGAATACCCCGATACCGTGGCTGCTAGGCCCCATGATTGCGGTGTTAATCGGAACGAACGTATGGAAAGGCAAGTATAGATGGCCCGGTCAAATCCGTAATTCCGGCATGATTATCGTCGGGTACACCATCGGTTTGTCCATGACGGGAACGGCGCTGAAAGAGATGGGCGAGCAGCTGCCGACGATGTGTCTGATGACCGTTATATTGCTGCTTTTATGCGGCGGAATTGCCTTTGTGGTGTCGAAGCTGTCGGATACGGATTTCAAGACCGCCTTGCTTGGCAGTGTACCCGGCGGTTTGTCGCAGGTGCTTGCGCTTGCCGAGGAGACCAAAGGCGTAAATTTGACGGTTGTCACGGTGACGCAAGTCGTCCGGCTGATGATTATTGTCATAGGGATTCCGTTGCTCGTATTTAGCCCTATCTTCGGGCAGGTGCATGACGCAGCGGCTGCAGCCATGCCGATCGTGGCCAAGCATGACAACTGGGCGGCATTATTTCCGAACATTCTGATCTTCGCTCCGGTATGCGTCATTTGTGCGATTGCAGGCAACCGGATCAAATTTCCGACGGCCTTTCTGCTTGGACCCGCGATTGCTACGGCTGTTCTGCAAGGCATCGGGCTTCACGGTCCATCGCTTCCGTCGACGTTAACAAGCGCCGCCCAGCTTATGATCGGTACTTACGTGGGTCTGCTGCTTAAGCCTGGCAAGCTTCGGCGGAAGGTTAGGACGTTTTCTTTTGCCATAGGAAGCGGTCTGGTGTTAATGCTCTGCGCATGGGGGCTTAGCGAGCTGATGACCTTGCTTCATCCGGTATCGCGGTCCACCGCGTTATTGAGTCTAGCGCCAGGCGGGATGGATCAGATGGGGATTCTCGCCCATGAGATTAACGCGGATCTGTCCATGGTATCCGGTTATCAATTATTCCGCACTTTCTTTATTTTCTTCGCGGTACCGCCGCTGCTGCGATTGTTATTCCGGATCAAGCTGAAAAGCCCGCGCGCGGAGCAGCCGCAATAAAATCCGTAGTTGAAGGGAGAACGAAGCCGTTATGAAAATTATGGTTGCCGGAGCTGCCGGCGTTGTCGGACGTTTGCTGCTGCCCATGCTGACCGAAGCAGGGCACGAGGTAACGGGATTGACCAGAAGTGCTTCAAAGCTGGAGCAAATTAAGCAGTCGGGAGCAGCAGCCGCTATTGCCGATGTATACGACCGGGATAGACTATTTGAGCTGCTTAAGGATTATCGCCCGGATGTTGTCATTCATCAGTTGACCGCTTTAAGCGAATGGAACCTGGCTGAAAATGCGAGAATCCGCATAGAGGGGACTCGTAACCTGGTTGATGCAGCCTTGGCTGCCAAGGTGCAGCGAATGATTGTGCAGAGCATTTCGTGGGCTTACGAGCCCGGGGAATCGGTCGCAACCGAAAAGGATGAACTGGATGAAGGAGCGCCGTTGCCGCGAAAAATTTCGGTGGACGGTGTCATTGCGATGGAGCGGGCAGCAGCGGAAATGCCGCATTCCGTTATTTTGCGGTACGGGGCTTTGTATGGACCAGGTACGTTTTATGATCATGAGAGCGGGATGTTTGCCGGGCAGGTGAAGCTGGGCAACGTTCCGGCAACCGATGGCCGAACCTCGTTCCTTCATATCGAGGACGCTGCCCGCGCCGCCCTTCAGGCGCTTGATTGGCCGGCTGGCCCCGTAAATATCGTGGATGATGAACCGGCGGAAGGGAAGGTCTGGCTGCCGTTATATGCCAAGTCGCTTGGCGCGCCGGGGCCGGTTGCGCAGGATGGCATGAACCGCGGCGAGCGGGGGGCCTCGAACGAAAAGGCTAAACAGCAATACGGATGGATGCCTAAATACCCGTCTTGGCGGGATCAATTGTTAAGGACTTGAGACATTATGTATCAAGTCCTTAATTTTACAACACCAATATTCTATAGTTCCCCCCTCCTACATCTGGAAATGAAAGCGTTATTATTTAGCTAGACCTGCCACCTAGACTTCCATCCAATAAGATTTGGGAGGTAAAGAGGCAATTATGAAGAAGATGAAGAAGGTGACAGCCGCCGTTTCCGCAGTGGCGCTTGCCATCAGTCTTAACACCGTCTACCCCACAGTCACGCATGCTGCCATTCCAAGTTCCCCCGCTAACACCACGATTTTTGGTCCTAATGTGTATGTCTTTGATCCAGCCATGTCTAAAGCCGATATTGAAAGCGTTACCAGTTCCGTGTACGGCGAACAGGAACAAAATGAATTTGGCGATGAACGGTATGCGCTGCTCTTCAAGCCGGGCACCTACAACGTCAATATGAATGTCGGCTTCAACACATCCGTAGCGGGTCTTGGACAGAACCCGGATGATGTTACGATAACGGGCGCTTTAAATGTCGATGCCAAATGGGATAACGGAAATGCGACCCGGAATTTTTGGCGATCGATCGAGAACGTGAAGATCGCGCCAAGCGATCAGAACGCGACCGTCAGATATGCCGTTTCCCAGGCGGCTCCGATGCGCCGCGTGCATGTCGTCAGCAAAGACATGCATCTGTTTGATTTTACGTCCTCTTGGGATGCCGGCTGGGCGAGCGGCGGATATTTGGCGGATTCCAAGATTGACGCCAATATTATTCCCGCATCGCAGCAGCAATGGTTCTCCCGCAACAGCGAATGGAACAGCTGGTCGAACGGCGTATGGAACATGGTGTTTGTCGGCGATAAAAACGCGCCTTCCGGCGAGTTCCCGGATCCGCCGTATACGGTCATCGATAAGACGCCTGTTGTCAAAGAAAAGCCGTATGTGTATATCGATAATCAAGGTCAATACCGGGTGTTTGTTCCTTCGCTTGAGACCAATACGCAAGGCGTCAGCTGGGCGAACGGCCAGACGCCGGGACAGTCGATCTCCATCGATGATTTCTATATCGCTAGGCCCGACACGGCAACTTCGGCCGCTATCAACGCCGCTTTGGAAGATGGGAAAAACTTATTTTTCACCCCTGGGATCTATCATCTAAGCGACACGATTCACGTAACCAACCCGGATACCGTTGTTTACGGCATCGGACTGCCGACATTGATCCCGGATAACGGGCAGGACGTTATTGTTGTTGACGATGTAGACGGGGTTAACGTATCCGGACTTGTCATTGAGGCAGGCGAAAAAACCTCGTCGACCCTGTTGAAGGTGGGTGAGCCGGGCAGCACAGCCGATCATTCGGCCAATCCGATCTCGCTCTCCGATGTGTTCTTCCGCACCGGCGGCCATGTGAACGGCAGCAATGATACGGCCCTCGAGATTAACAGCAACGACGTTATCGGCGATCACTTCTGGATCTGGCGCGCCGACCACGGAGCCGGAGCAGCGTGGACATCGAATGTCTCGAAGAACGGTCTTGTCGTTAATGGGGACGACGTTACGATCTACGGTCTATTTAACGAGCATCATAATGAATATCAGACGGTCTGGAACGGCAACGGCGGACGGTTATATTTCTATCAATCGGAAATCCCCTATGATGTTCCGGACCAGCAATCCTGGATGAGCAATAACGGAACGGTTAACGGTTACGCTTCCTACAAAATCGGCGATCAAGTAACAAGCCATGAAGCTTGGGGACTTGGCATTTATTCGTACTTCCGGGATGCGGCGGTTAAGCTGGAGAACGCGATTGAAGCGCCGGCTAATCCGGGCATTAAATTGCATAATCTGACGACGATTTGGCTCAACGGAACCGCAGGCAGCGAGATTACGCATATTGTCAACGGAAACGGCGGCAGCGTAACCTCCAGCAGCAACATGAGACAAACGATGAAATTGTTCGTGGGGGGCGACGCGGAAGCGCCAACCGCTCCAACAGGATTGACCGCAACGCCGGTATCCAGCAGTCAGATTAACCTCAGCTGGACGGCTTCGACAGATAACGTTGGCGTTGAGGGCTATGATATATACCGGAACAACACGCTGATCGGATCTACGATCGCTGCCGCATACAACAGTACGGGATTAAAGGCATCTACCAGCTATACGTTTAAAATCGTAGCAAAGGACGGCAGCGGCAACCGTTCGGCAGCCAGCAGCCCGGCAACAGCCGTAACGCCGGAAATATCCGGCGGCGCGCTTGACCGCACAGGCTGGACGGCGGAATCGTCGCCATCCGGAGGAGATGCGCCTGCCAACATGTTTGATGGAGCAGGCACGCGCTGGAGCGCGGGAGTTCCGATGGCAAACGGCCAGTACATTATTGTGGATATGAAAACGGCAGCCGATATTACGAAGATCGTATCGGAATCGAGCGGGTCCGATTATGCCAAGAGCTATGAGGTTTACGTATCGGCGGACGGCACGAATTGGGGAAGCAGCGTAGCCAGCGGCAATGGAACAAGCGGTGCAACAACGATTAATGTTACGGCCGCGGGCGTCCGCTATATTAAAATGGTTCAGACCGGTACATCCAGCAGTTGGTGGTCCATCAATGAATTTAACGTATATGGCGTGTATCAGAATACGCAGGTGGATACCACCGCGCCGGATACCACCCTTGCGTCTTCACCGGCAGCAGTATCGGGTGACAGTACCCCGTCGTTTACTTTCGGCAGCAATGAAGACGGGTCAACGTTTGAGTGCAGCCTGGATAACAATGGCGAGTATTACACAGCTTGTTCATCGCCGGTTACTTTTACGAAGCTTGCGGACGGCTCTCATACGCTGTATGTACGCGCGGTAGATATTTTTGGCAATACGGACGAAACGCCTGCCCAATATACTTGGGTGATCGATACGGTCAAGCCGGTTATTACGCTTAACGGCGATCCGGTTGTTCAATTGGAGAAAGGAGCGGCTTACACGGATCCAGGAGCAGCTGCAACGGATAACCATGACGGGGATTTGACCGGGCAGATTACGGTTACGGGAACGGTTGATACAACGACGGCAGGAGACTATACGGTTCAATACACCGTATCCGATGCCGCCGGTAATGCCGCAGTTACCGTAACCCGTACGGTCCGCGTGCTGGAGCCGGTTGTGTCGGAGGGACCTTCCGCTACGATTACCGGTGCGCCCAATGCCCTTACCAACAACAGCTCGGCTTCTTTCAGCTTTATAAGCAACCAGGAAAATGCGACCTTCGAATATAGCTTGGATAATTCGGAATGGGCAGCGACAGCTTCGCCTCTCTTATTATCGCAGCTTGCCGACGGGCCTCATGCCTTGCAAGCTCATGCCGTGAATGGCCAAGTAACAGGAGAAGCCGCATCCTATACTTGGACGATAGATACGGTGAAGCCGGTTATTACGCTTAACGGCGATGCGGAAATTCAGATCACGAGAGGTACCGTCTATCAAGATCAAGGAGCGACGGCAACGGACAGCAGACAAGGAAACTTAAATGCCGTCGTTACAACAGGCGATGTTGTAGACGTAAATACCGTTGGCGTCTATACGATTCTTTATAATGCAACCGACGATGCCGGCAATGGCGCCGACGAAGTCAGCCGCACGGTACGGGTAGTAGCTCCGCCTCCGGTGACCAGCGGACCTTCGTTATCCAGCGATGCCAATTTGAAAGCGATCAGCCTATCGGCAATGGGGCAAGTTCTCCGTTTGTCTCCTGCTTTCAGCCCGGCTGCAACCGAATATACGGCTGAGACGGAAGCTGATCAATTGGATGTAAGCGCGGCTGTATCGGATTCCAAAGCAAGAATAGGGCTCAAAGTAAACGGCCAGGTTCCGGCATCGCAAAGCTCCGTTAATCTGTCGCTTGGAGTTAACGTGCTGGAGTGGACGGTAGCAGCGGAGAACGGCAATACAAAAACGTATAAAGTGACCGTTACCCGCGTAGCAGTTCCAGCTCCGGTCTTTACGGATCTTCAGGGACATTGGGCGGAGGAACTGATCAAGCAGGCTGCGGAGAAAAAGATAGTGAACGGATATACGGACGGTACGTTCCGTCCGGACAATACCGTAACGCGTGCCGAATTTATCGTTATGCTCGTGAAGGCTCTGCAGCTGCCGAGCTTAAGCAAGGAAGTGGCGTTCACTGACGAAGCAAGTATTCAGGACTGGGCGGCAGAGGCTATTGCAATCGCTGTAAATGCCGGTATTATTAACGGCTATGCCGACGGAACCTTCCGTCCGGACGTTGCCATCACCCGTGCAGAGATGGCGGTGATCATTGCGCGTATCCTTGCATTGCCGACAGCTTCTGTAGCGAATACAGGATTTAGCGATGATGCGGCTATTCCGGCATGGTCGAAAGAGGCGGTCGAAGCGTTAAAGCAAGCAGGAATCCTTAACGGGCGCGGAGGCAATCTGTTTGTGCCAAACGGAACGGCTACGCGTGCGGAAGCTGTTGTGCTGCTGCTCCGGCTTCTGGAGAAATAGGCATCTAAAAAACCACGCCAGCCGGCGTGGTTTTTTAGTACTAATTTCCATATTAAACATGGTATGCTTAACAAGTAGATTAATAGGATGATGGGACGTGAAAGAATGGCCGAAGTTACAGCAGGTCGTAATCAGCTTACGTTTAATATTGTCATTCAGGCTGCACCGGAGGATGTATGGGCAGCGGTTGCCACCTCAGAAGGGACTCAAGCAACCTTATTTGGCTGTACGATGCAATCCACCTTTGAACCGGGAGCGCGAATCGAATTCCGCGGGCAAGGGGCGGACGGAGACAACACGCTTCATGTCTACGGTTTTGTCCGCAGTTATGAACCCAACCATGAATTTGCTTATGAACAGCATGCCGCGCCGGCTTACGATCCTCAGCATGAGACAAACTATTGCGATATGCACTTCCGTATTTTTCCTGAAGGAACAACGCGACTGATTTTTACCTGCGACTGGACGGCTGGCAATGCCGGATATGAGCACGCCAAGGCCACTTATCCCGAGTCCGACTATTTGGATGGGATTAAGAAATTTGCGGAATCACGGTAATCGCCTTTTTTGAGGCAAGCATCGCTTAGAATCATCAAGCTGACCGCATAACTGAATTTTTTTCTCGTTACTTCGCGAGGCTAGACAGGTTTGTCTAGCCTCGTTTGTTATGTCCGGGCTTACTTAACCAGCCATGCTTGTCTCGGCTAGTTGGTCAACTGCTTAATTTCTGTATTAGGAAATAAATTACTTTAACGGTCCAATCCATACATAGCTCTCTATTTTTACAAATTCCTCCGAGTCCACTTCCCGATCATAATTAGGGTCAATATGCGGCATCCAGTTGAAGTGCTCAACCTTTGGGTAAGGAAAAGGTATTACATCTACAGCCGGTTCAAAGGCATTGTCATAAAAGTGAAGTCCGTCACGGTATGCAGCAACAATCTGAGAGTTTATAAACTCAGGGTCAAAGAGCCAAATTTTTAAGTAGAAGGGTTCCTCTGTCTTGGTCAATGTCTCTTGCCAGCTATTGTAGACCTCGATCATTGCGTCAAGAAGAAGACGATTATACCAGATCGGCGGAGTTCTGCGGACAAGGCCGTGGAAGGGAGGGATCCACAGCTTGGCGTAATCCCTCCCGAATGCAGCGAGTGTGTCCATGTCAAGAACGATATTGCGTTGTTTCCATTGTTCAATATGTCTGATCCGGCGCTTCCAGCCTCTGATTTTGTTATTTGTCCTCAAATACACATATTCCTCCTATGAAGCTATTTTCTTATTTTATTATAGATGAGCATCTAATAAAGCTAGAAGCGGATATTTCAGCAGCGTTCCTTGTTCCTCATTGGTTGACGCCAAACTGCAACGTATGCTAATCTTGACTACGTTACTTATTTAGTAAATTAGTAAATAAGTATGGAGGAGATGAAAAGGAAATGGAGAAACAGCGCAAACGCGAACTAGGGACGGCTTACGCCCAGACCTTCCGGAGAATGGGTGTTTATCAGATTCGGAATACGGAGAACGACAAAATTCTGGTGTTGGGTTCGATGGACTTGGACGGAGCAAAGAACCGGCTGGCTTTCATGCAGCAGACCAATATGAACACCGTATTTGAATTGCAGCAGGATTGGAACAAGTACGGGGGAAGCTGTTTTGCCTTTGAAGAGCTGGATTCGATCAAGCCGCGCGAGGAGAATGTGACGGACCGTTCCGAGCTGAAAAAATACCAGGCGGAAGTGGACGCTCTGCTCGAGCTTTGGATCGAGAAGCTGCAGCCCTATGAAGAAAAAGGCTATAACCGCCGGCCGCGTTCGAATTAGATCGTAACAATCTGTCACTCAATAATATACGGAACAACCCGCGACTTCCTTTGGAGGCTGCGGGTTGTTTTTGCATTCCGCGCGAATAAAACAAGCAGCAAGGAAGCATACTAGCGGAGTATTTTTCACATTATTTCCAGTTTTCGTCTTAATCAATTTTGCTTGCTGCGGTTCTTGGCATTTCTTCTAATCACGTACCAGACGATAACCGGCGACAGAAAATTCAAAGTAAGCAGGGAACCGAAGATCAACCACAGGAACCATTCGGTATTTAGCATTTTCTGATAAATCCAGGAATGATAGAAATTCATAGGTTAGCTCCTTTTATAATGCTCGAACCAATGTTTACCAGTTATTGTGGTCGATCACGGTTAAGCCTATACCACCTTAAGGGAAGAGGTGAGGGACTCTGTCCCCTATACAGGAACTGCTTAAAGGAACCTTCAAGCCATCCGTGAAGGAAAATGCGGCTGCTCTTAATCAGATACTGGGTAATAGCGTTGATGTTCAAACGCGTGATTTTCTGCTATGCGGCAAAGCCGGTTCCCCGGGGCTTCTCTGCTTTATGGATGGACTTGCGGATACAACGATTGTGGAGGCCATCTTGCGGGCGCTTGTCGTGACCGGTAGCCAATTAAACCGAGAACCGGTAGAGCTCGCAACGGCGGAGTCTATCCGGACAAGCCTGTTGTTTAATGCGTCCGTTAAGGACTGCCCGAATGTGAGGGATGGCATTAACGGAATCCTCTCGGGCGATACGCTGGTTGTTGTGGAAGGACTTGATCAGGCGCTGCTTGTCAGCACGAGGGGCTGGAAGGACCGCGGAGTAGAAGAGCCTTCCTCTGAAAATAACGTGCGCGGGCCGCGGGATGGTTTCATGGAAAGCATCCGTACGAATACGGCTCATGTGCGGAGGCGGATTAAAGATCCGATGCTGCGCTTCGAATCGATGGTGATTGGCACCAGGTCGCAGACGGATGTGAACATCGCCTACATTTCGGATCTTGTCAAGGAAGGGCTGGTTGAAGAGGTCAAAAGCCGCTTGAATCGGATTAAGATCGATTCCGTTATGGAGAGCGGGTATATCGAAGAACTTATCGAGGATGCGCCGCTTTCCATGTTCAACACGGTACAAAGTACGGAACGGCCTGACAAGGTAGCTTCCGCGCTGCTCGAAGGCAGGGTAGCGATCTTTATCGACAATACGCCGGTTGTCCTGATCGTTCCGACCTTCTTCTGGCAGTACATTCAGGCACCGGATGATTACTATAACCGATACTGGGTAGGAAGCTTTTTCCGCATCGTAAGGTATTTTGCATTCTTGATAAGCCTGATGCTGCCGTCCGTATATGTGATGCTGGTCTCATTCCATCACGAGATGATTCCAACCTCGCTTGCCTTGACGATTGCATCCGGCCGGGAGGTTGTCCCGTTCCCGGTACTGCTAGAAGCGCTTATTATGGAGCTTGCCTTTGAACTGATGCGTGAAGCGGGTTTAAGAATGCCCAAGCCGATTGGTCAAGCGGTCAGCATCGTTGGTTCGCTTATTATCGGGCAAGCTGCCGTGCAGGCGGGTCTTGTCTCGCCGTTTATGGTTATTATCGTCGCCATAACGGGGATTGCCTCCTTTGCCATTCCAAGCTATTCGTCATCGCTTGCGATCCGTATGTTCCGGTTCCCTCTTTTGATCGCATCCGGATTTCTTGGTTTGCTTGGTTTCTCGACGATGTTTTTTGCGTTGCTGCTGCATGCATTATCCATCCGCTCGTTTGGCGAATCGTATTTGGCGCCGGCAAGTCCTTACCGTCCTGCGGATCAGCGGGATACGATGCTGAGACTGCCGATGTGGATGCTGGATGAGCGTCCGGGATTTGCCCAGGATGTTGACCGCATGGGAGACAATCAGAAGCCTGAAACGCCGTAGCAAAAAGGGTGAATTAATATGAGAAGGTTTCTTCTAATCCTGCTGATCAGTACCTTGATATTGCTTGAAAGCTCTTGCGTGGGATTAAGGCAAATTAACGAGTTGGCTATTGTAACCGCTGTTGGCATTGATTCGGGCAATAAACCGGGAGTTGTGAAGCTTTCCGCACAGATTATCCGTCCTGCTGACGCGCGCGGTCAGACCGGCGCTCCTGCCGGAGGCACCGGACAGCCGATTTATTCCATTACGGCGGAAGGAAATACGATTTTTGATGCGATCCGCAACTTAGGCCGCGTCTCCTCGCGCAGAGTTTATTGGGCCCATAACTTTGTGATTGTGATGAGCGAAACCTATGCCCGGCAGGGAATAGGCGATATGGTTGACTTCTTTACGCGTAATCATGAGCTCCGCATGAATACTTGGGTTGCCGTTACGTCCGACAAGCCGGATGAGTTGATCTCCACAATTACGGGAATCGAGGTTGTTCCCGGAGAAGCGGTAGACAAGCTGTTCCGCAACAACCAAATTGTCGGACTGGCGCCGGGCAGCAATATGATGAACCTGGAGGAGGCTTTGTTGAGTACTTCTGCCCAGCCGGTTGTCGCGAGATTGCAGTTGCAGCCTAGGGGAATCTCGAATAAAAAGCCGGAAGAGCACGGATCGCTCAAACAGGTGGAATTAGCCGGAGCGGCGGTATTCCGCGAGGATAAAATGATCGGATGGCTGACGCCTAAGGAAACGCGCGCTACCTTGTTTTTCCTCGAGAAGCTGGAGAGCGGGATTGAGGTTATAGGCTGTCCGAACAATGAGAACAGGCGGCTGACGCTGGAGTTCAAGAATGCTCACATGACCGTGAAGCCGTTCTATGAGAATGAGGCCCCAAGGTACCGGATCCGGCTGAGTTCGAACGCGGATATCGTGGAGAGCGGATGCAATGCCCCTGTAGAACAATTGCGGGACGCAGCGGCTGCCAATCTGGAGAAATTGATGAAGCAGCGAATCGAGAATGTGCTGGACAAAGCACAGAAGCAGTATCATTCCGACTTTCTGAAGCTTGGCGATATCTTTCGGAATAAATATCCTCAGGAATGGAAGCGTATAGGCAAAGACTGGAATCAAGTATTCGCCGGCGCTAAATTCGAAATTGAAACGCACGTGGATGTCAAATCGGCGGTTGTTAAAGCAGCAGGGGACGGGATTAAATGAAAACCTTCAGAATATCCAACGGGATGTTTATCGCGATGATCGTCAATCTCATATTCGTAAAAGCGATTGGCGTGACGCAGGGCGAGCTTGCCCGGGTGATCGGCTCGGATATGTGGATCGCTACGTTTATCGGGATGCTGCAAGGGGTGGTCATTATGTATGTCACCTATCTGGCCCTCCGGAAAACGCCCGACCGGGATTTTATCTCTCTTGGCGGAGCCGTGCTGGGAAAATGGTTCGCAGCTCTTGTCGCGTTGATCATTTTCGTCTTTTATCTTGCTGCCTTTGGACCGATTATGATCACTTACGTTTATCATTTGCAGGAATATTTTCTTCCGGAGGCACCGATCTCACTGTTTATTATCGCCTCTTTGCTGGTTGGGGCGCTTGGCTGCTATTACGGGCTTGAAGTCATTGCGAGGATTGCCTTGGTCGGGCTGCTGTTTATTTTTTTCCTGAACGGGCTGATCATCATTGGCTCTACCCATGAATTTGATATCCGCAATCTGCTTCCGGTGCTCGAAAGCGGTCTGCCTCAAACGGCGGCGGCAAGTCTGCACTTTGACGCGGATTGGGCAATGGCAACGATGCTAGCGGCCTTGATCTATCCTCATGTGAAGGATGTGAAGAAATACGGCGCCAAGCTGGGCATTATCGGGATTGTTACGAGCGGTTTGATCATTGTCATTTGGGCGATTCTGGAGGGAGCCGTGTTATCGGGAGAAGTTACCGCCCAATATACGCTTTCCTGCATGAAGCTGGCTCGCAATGCGCATATCGGCAATTTTCTGCAGCGGTACGAGATGATTATGATTGCCCTTTATTCCATCTCCGCCTTGTTCGAAGTGATGTTCTGCGTATACGCGACCTCGGTATGCGCGAGCAGGATATTCGCATTAAAAAGCAATAAGCCTATGATTATACCCGTATGCTTCATCCTTGGCGCCTTTGGATATTGGGTGGTGGACGATCATTTCTGGGCGATCAAATACCTTGAGTTTTATTGGCCAAGAGTGGCGCTTCCGATTGCTTTTGGGCTCCCCATGCTGCTTTTTCTTCTGAGGTTGATGTTCGGCAAAAAGCTTCAAAAGGCGAAGCCCGCAACGTAGAGAAGCTTGCGACTCTATCTTTGTTCACCTACAATCGGATTTAGGGACAATTTTGCAGCTTGACGAAGGAAGAGGGGAATAGCCATGCAGACTTATGCCGACCAGCTGTTTGAATGCGTTGATTTCAGCGGGGAAGATTTCAGGGAAGCAGAGCTGACGCGTTGCACGTTTATAAAATGCAAGTTTATTGGCGCTCGGTTGGAGGAAGCAGTTACGACGGGCTGCAAGTTCGAGGAATGCGATTTCCATGGCGCCGCGCTTAATGCTTCCGTGCATACCGAGTCGGCGTTTACGAACTGCTTGTTTGAAGGGGCCAATCTGTTTGTCGCAAAATTCGCGGCTTGCAAAATGACCGGCTCCGACTTTGCCGGCGCCGAGCTGAGCGGAATCACGATTGTTAAGGGCGACTGGTCCTATACGAACCTCAGGCATGTAAAGCTGGACAAGCAAAATCTGAGGGATATCCGCTTCGTGGAAGCCGATTTAATGGGAGCATCGCTCGAGAAATCCGATCTTCGCAAATGCGATCTGACAAGGGCAAACCTGACGCAAACGAACTTGAGCGGCGCTGACTTGCGGGGGGCCGAGCTGGAAGGCGTACCTTGGAAGACGGTTAATTTAAAGGGAGCCCGGATGGATACCGTGCAAGCGATTACGCTGCTCCGGTCGCTAGGCGCCAAGGTAGAGTGATGAAAGCGCATTAGAAATCTGCTAGGATAGAGTTATCAGCACTTATCCATTCATCATACATAAGGGGAGAAGCGGAAATGGCGGAATCTGCGGGCATTACTAGCTTTCTTGAAACAGTGGATGTAGAAACCGGCGAGCGGAGCGTTCTGGCGACATTCGATTATCTAATCGAGGCGCCGAACTGGACAAGCGACGGCAAGACTCTTATTTATAACAGCAAGGGCCGGATTTACAGCTTTCATATCGAAGAGGGATCCAGCACGGAGATCCCGTCCTCGTTCGCCGTGCATTGCAATAACGACCACGTATTGTCTCCGGATAATATCCGTCTTGCTGTCAGCCACCATACGAGGGAAGACGGACAATCCCGTATTTATACCTTCCCGCTGGAGGGAGGGGATCCCGTTCTTGTCACGCCGATGGGACCCAGCTATCTGCACGGCTGGTCGCCGGACGGCCGAACTCTCGCTTATTGCGCGGAGAGAAAAGGACAGTACGATATTTATACGATACCGGCAATCGGCGGCGAAGAGACGCAGCTGACGAATACGCCGGGACTCGACGACGGTCCCGAATACTCGCCGGATGGCGGTTATATCTGGTTCAATTCCGTCAGAACTGGTCTTATGCAGGTATGGCGAATGAAGGCCGACGGCAGCGAGCAGACGCAAATGACGTTTGACGAGAGCAACAGCTGGTTCCCCCATGTGTCGCCGGACGGCAAGCTGGTTGCCTATATTACTTACCGGAAAGGCGATGTGGCACCGGGAGATCATCCGGCTAACAAGCATGTGGAGCTCCGTCTAATGGACAGCAATGGCGGAGAATACCGGACGCTTGTACAGCTGTTTGGCGGACAAGGGACGATTAACGTCAATTCCTGGTCGCCGGACAGCCGGAAGCTTGCCTTTGTCAGCTATCGTTTGGAATCCTAATTTGACTCAATAAAAAGCCGCTCTATCTCCGCCTTCTACAAGGAGGAGATAGAGCGGCTTTTTGCCTGTCTCCCTCAAGCCGGTTACAAGCAGGAATGCTTCATGAACTGGATGAAGGAGCGGACATGGAAAGCCATAATATCGGCCTTCCGGAAGGCTAGGCAAATATGGCGCTGCTGCACGTTTCCCGGCAGTTCGCGAAGCACCAGCTCCTTCGCCTGCACCTCTCTCGTCACGCTCCGCCAAGGCAGCATGCCAATGCCAATCCCGTGTTTGACAGATTCCTTGATCGTCTCGATCGCCCCAAGCTCCATGATAACCGTCCATTCCAGACCGTTATCCCTCGCCCATAGCTCGGACAATTCTCTGGAGGTTGAGCCGTGCTCATGCAGAAGGAAGGATTCATTCTTTAAATCTTCAACAAGGATGGTTTCTTTGTGGGCAAGCGGATGATTATAAGGCAGCACCAGCTTTAAATCGTCATCCGCCAGCGGAATAATCTCGAGATCGTCAAAAGGGCGGACGATCAGCGATACAACCGCGACATCAATCTCGAATTCTCTCAGCAGATTGATAACGGTACCGGCCTGCTTCACCGTCATTTGCGGCATGACCTTGTCGTATTTAGCTTGAAAGGCAGCCAAATAGGGTGGAAGGAAATAGGTAGCGGGCGTATAGCTTGCCCCTATTTTCAGATGCCCCCGGCCTTGCTCCCGGTGCTCCTTCATCAGTTGGCTGGATTCATCGAGCAAAGCGCAAATCCGCTTGGCGTAAGGCAGCAGGGTTTGTCCCGCATCCGTCAGCCGCAGCTGCCGGGGATGTTTGTAGAACAGCTCAACGCCAATCGATTCCTCTAGTTTTTTCAAATGAAAGCTGACCGTTGGCTGTTTAAGCTGCAGCTCGGCTGCAACCTCGGTTAAGGTAGACAGGCGTGCGGCATGGGCAAATACGCGAAGCTGCTGAATATTCATCTGGGGCTCATCTCCTTAACTCTTCTTGTCATACTATAGATAATTTCGATGAAGCTATCAATATGGATAGATGTTATTTAATATAACTTTATCATTCACTTAATCTTCCATTTACAATCCGTCGTTAATCTGAGAATGAAAGAAAAAGACATTGGAGGGGTAAGAGAAATGGCAAACGGATATAAAATGAAGGGTCTTATGCTTGTCAGCGTCTTGGCGGTAACGGCAGCACTATCGGCGTGCGGAAATAACGGCAATAATGAGGCTAATACTGCGGCAACAGGTAACGGCACAACGAATACTTCCGCAACAACGGAAGCAAGCACGGAGCCATCCGCGGATGCTGCCGCTAGCCCGGCTGCGGCGGATGCAAGCAAGGATGAGCCTCTCGTTGTATATTTGAATGACTTCGACGATATCGTAAAACCAATGTTCGAAGAGAAGACAGGCTATAAGCTGGAGATCGTATCCGGCAACGGCGCCGAGATCGCTTCGCGTATCGAAGCGGAAAAAGGCAACCCGCATTGGGATGTCGTATGGATGGACTCGATGCCAACCATCGACCAAATGGGTAAAAACGGACAGCTGCTCGACAACTGGACACCAAGTAATCTGGATGGATTGACGGATTTTGCGAAGACGGTTGTTCCCGCGAACGACACTTACTTCCCTACAGGCGCGCATGCCGCATCCGTTATCGTCTATAATACAAAAGCATTTGACGCAAACAGCGCTCCCAAAACATGGGATGACCTGCTTAATGCGAAATATAAAGGCGTAGTAGGCATGGCCGATCCTGCCGTTGCGGCACCTGCCTATCCGTTCGTTGCGTGGTTCTTCCAATCCAAAGGGATGGATCAAGGCAAAAGCTACTTCGAAGGCCTACTGAAGAACGGCGTTCATGTGTATCCGAAAAACCCTAACGTCGCTAAAGCGCTGACCGACGGCGAGATCAAAGCGGCAGCTCTTCAAGAAAGCAATGCTTACACGCTGAAAAATTCCGGCGAACCGGTTGATATTGTCTGGCCGGCAGAAGGCGCACCGGCATCGGTTCGCGTGGCAGCCATTCAAAAAGAGTCCAAGCATCAAGAAGCGGCAAAAGCATTCGTTGAATTCCTCCTTGATCCGGCAACCCAGCAGGCGCTTATCGATAAAGGCGACGAGAGCTATTTCGAGCCATCGGTAAAAGGCGTTAACGCAAAAGCCGACCGTGCGGCAGACGCGAAGCTGCTTGTAGCGGAAGCTGGCTGGGCGGGCGAGCATGAAGGCGAAATCAAACAATGGTTCGCGGATAACGCGGTGAAATAATGCTGCGACTTCGATCACAAGGAAACCGGACTGGCTGGCTCGTGCTGGCCGTCCTGTTTCTTCTTATTCTGCTGCCGCTTATTGCCGTCGTTATTCAGGTACTCCTGCCGGGAGTATTTTTTGGTCATTTCGAGCTTGGCGATTTATCTCTTTTGTTGGATGTATTCCGGCGGCCGCTTTGGTATGTTTCCCTGAAAAATTCGGTCATTCTTGGCCTTGGAACCACGGTGCTGGCCACTATTATCGGTACGGCCATTGCGATGGCCAGATCGAACTGGGCCTTCCGCGGCGCGAAGCTGCTTGATTTTGCCGTATGGATTCTGATTATTACGCCATCCTTCATTTTGGCGCAGGGCTGGGTTATGTTTGCCTCCGCCGACGGACTTGCCGCCAAGTGGCTGGGCTGGCATAGCCTGCATTCGTTTATTTTTCAGCCAATCGGGCTTATTGTCGTCATGACGCTCAGCAAGTTCCCGCTTGCTTATTTAACCGTCTATTCCGCGTTGGAGTGGAAGGTTGACCGGCTGAGCGAAGCCGCGCGGTTGTCCGGAGGGTCCAGTTGGACGGTATGGCGCACCATTCAGGCGCCGCTCCTGCTTCCGGCAATCTGTTCCGGAGCCATGCTTGTCTTTATGGATACGGTAGGCGACTTTGGTCTCCCCGCGTCCATCGCTACCATTTTCCGGTTTCCAACCTTGCCCTATTCGATTTATTCCGCATTGTACACGTCGCCGATCCGGTTCGATATGGCCGGGGCGTTATCGTTCTATCTCGTGCTGCTCATTGCCCTGGCGATGAGTGTTCAGTTATATGCCATGCGCAAGTCGCGTTATGATTTCCTGTCTTCGAGGGCAACGCGCTCAGAACCGAAGAAACCGCGTAAGGGCGGAATTTATCTCGTTATTGGCAATATCGTGTTTCTTGCCGTCGTAATCGGTATTCCGTTTGGCTCCAACCTGCTGATGTCTATTTCGGGCAGCTCGACCGCCGGCAAAGGGCGCGAGTTGACGTTCGAACATTATAAAGCTTTATTTGCCGGTAATAACCGCACGTTGCTGGAAGGTCTTGTCCATTCGCTGGAGATTGCGGCCGTAGCAGCCGTTATTGGTTTGTTAGTAGGATTCCTTGTCGCGTACGTTCTGACGTATTCGCAATTCAAGCTGCGCAAAAGCATTGACGTCATCTCGCTTGTCTCGCTTGCCGTACCCGGGATCGTGCTGGGGATCGGGTATATCTTCATCTGGAATCAAGCATGGCTTGAGAAGATTGGACTTCTGCTGTACGGAACGCCTTGGATTCTGATTCTGGCTAGCGTAGCCGGCGTGATTCCGGTTATTACGCGCGTAGTGGTCGGGGCAATGGCGAAGGTGCCGAGACAGCTGCTGTCGGCGGCACAGATGCAGGGGGCGTCGTTCAGCCAGAGAGTTACCACGATTCTGATGCCTCTAATAAAAGGGGCTCTCCTATACGCGGGTCTGGCCGCTTTTGGAGCAAGCGTATTTGATCTGGCGATCTCGTCCATTTTGTATCCGCCTAACTTTATGACGCTTCCGGTTGTTATTAACAAGGCATTCGAGGATCTCAAGTTTGGCTATGCGGCCGCGGCAACGCTGACCGGCGGGGGAATTGTCATCTTGATCATTGCCGTAATGGAAATGCTTATTAAACCTTCAAGAAAGCGGGTAAAATCATGACGAATACGATACTGGAAGTCGAACGGCTGGGCAAATCATTTGGTTCCCATACCGCGCTGCGGGATATCAATTTCTCGGTGAAGCAAGGTGAGATTATCAGCGTGCTTGGACCGTCCGGCTGCGGAAAATCCACGCTGCTCCAGCTGATTGCGGGCCTTCAGCAGCCGGACGAAGGCGAGATCCGCCTGCGCGGCGCAACGGTTGCGACGGTCTCCCGGCATGTTCCGCCGGAGAAACGCGGCATCAACATGGTATTCCAGGATTATGCGTTATGGCCGCATATGACGATCTATGACAATATCGCTTACGGACTCCGCAGGCAAAAGGCGGCGGCAGCCGCAATCCGCGAACAAATCGCGGAGCTGATAGCGCTGCTGCATCTGGAAGGGCTGGAGGATAGACTTCCGCCGCAATTGTCGGGCGGACAACAACAGCGGGTAGCAATAGCGCGTGCGCTCGCAACCAAACCGGATCTGCTGCTGCTTGACGAGCCGCTCTCCAATCTGGATATGCGGCTTCGCATCGAGATGCGCTCGGAGATGGCTTATTTGTTCCGTCAGCTCGGTACAACCGTGTTCCATGTTACGCATGATCCCGATGAGGCTTTTGCCATGGCCGACCGTCTCATGATTATGCGGGCCGGCGCCGTTGACCAGATAGACCGTCCGCAAATTTGCTACGACCGTCCGGCAACCCTGTCCGCAGCCATGCTGCTTGGAGCGGGCAATCGCTTAAAGAGCAAGCTGGTGCGGGAAGGGGAGCATACAACCGTACGGATTGCGGGACAAGAAATTGTAGGAACTTCGCCGGGCTCTCCCGAGGTTCAACGAACAGAGCTGGTTGATCTGCTGTTCCGACCGGATTCTGCCGAGTGGAAGTCCGTGACAACGGCTTCGGAGAACCAGCTGCCCGTCCATGTGCTCCACAGCGTATTCGAAGGGAAACGCTGGCGCGTGCTTGCGAAGACATCCGACGGACAGCCGATCTCCTTCCTGCATGACGAATACCTGGATGCGGGTGAAGAGGGCAACCTGCATATTAACGCTTCCGACGCGTTTGTGTATCCTCAGCAATCGGCATAAAGGCATAGCGGCAAAAGAATTTTCCGCCGTAAAGTGGTGCTCGAAGCAGCTCCAAGCACGAAATAGTGAGAATCTCCGCCTAATGCGCACGTTGCTCCTCACTAACTATGAGGCTGCCCTCACTATTACGCACAAATGCCCGCCCGAGGTACGTTTGAGCGCGAAAGCCCTCACTAATTAGTGAGTATCTTCACTATTGTGCAGAAATGCCCGTCCAAGGCATGTAAGAAGCGGAAAAGCTCACTAATAGTGAGCTTTTCCGCCGTAAAATGGTGCTTGAAGCAGGTCCAAGTACGAAATAGTGAGAATCTCCGCCTAATGTGCACGTTGCACCTCACTAACTATGAGGTTACCCTCACTATTACGCACAAATGCCCGCCCGAGGAACGTTTGAGCGCGGAAGACCTCACAAATTAGTGAATATCTTCACTATTGTGCAGAAATGCCCGTCCAAGGCATGTATGAAGTGGAAAAGCTCACTAATAGTGAGCTTTTCCACCGTAAAGTGGTGCTCGATGCAGCACCAAGCACGAAATAGTGAGAATCTCCGCCTAATGTGCACGTTGCTCCTCACTAACTATGAGGCTATCCCCACTATTTGCGCACAAATGCCTCGCCGAGGCAGGTTCGGAGCGGAAAAGCTCACTAATAGTGAGGCATTCAGCCGTAAAGTGGTGCTTGAAGCAGGTCCAAGTACGAAATAGTGAGAATCTCCGCCTAATGTGCACGTTGCACCTCACTAACTATGAGGTTACCCTCACTATTACGCACAAATGCCCGCCCGAGGTACGTTTGAGCGCGGAAGACCTCACTAATTAGTGAGTATCTTCGGCAGCACCAAGCACCAAATAGTGAGTATCTCCGCCTAATGCGCACGTTGCTCCTCACTAACTATGAGGCTATCCCCACTATTTACGCACAAATGCCCCGCCGAGGCATGTTCGGAGCGGAAAAGCTCACTAATAGTGAGGCATTCAGCCGTAAAGTGGTGCTCGATGCAGCACCAAGCACGACATAGTGAGTATCTCCGCCTAATGCGCACGTTGCTCCTCACTAACTATGAGGTTACCCTCACTATTACGCACAAATGCCCCGCCGAGGCAGGTTCGGAGCGGAAAAGCTCACTAATAGTGAGGCATTCAGCCGTAAAGTGGTGCTTGAAGCAGGTCCAAGTACGAAATAGTGAGAATCTCCGCCTAATGTGCACGTTGCTCCTCACTAACTATGAGGTTACCCTCACTATTACGTACAAATGCCCGCCCGAGGTACGTTTGAGCGCGGAAGACCTCACTAATTAGTGAATATCTTCACTATTGTGCAGAAATGCCCGTCCAAGGTATGTATGAAGTGGAAAAGATCACTAATAGTGAGCTTTTCCGCCGTAAAGTGGTGCTCGATGCAGCACCAAGCACCAAATAGTGAGAATCTCCGCCTAATGTGCACGTTGCTCCTCACTAACTATGAGGTTACCCTCACTATTACGCACAAATGCCCGCCCGAGGAACGTTTGAGCGCGGAAGACCTCACTAATTAGTGAATATCTTCACTATTGTGCAGAAATGCCCGTCCAAGGCATGTATGAAGCGGAAAAGCTCACTAATAGTGAGCTTTTCCGCCGTAAAATGGTGCTTGAAGCAGGTCCAAGTACGAAATAGTGAGAATCTCCGCCTAATGTGCACGTTGCTCCTCACTAACTATGAGGTTACCCTCACTATTACGTACAAATGCCCGCCCGAGGTACGTTTGAGCGCGGAAGACCTCACTAATTAGTGAGTATCTTCGGCAGCACCAAGCACGAAAAAGTGAGTATCTCCGCCTAATGTGCACGTTGCTCCTCACTAACTATAAGGCTATCCCCACTATTTGCGCACAAATGCCTCGCCGAGGCAGGTTCGGAGCGGAAAAGCTCACTAATAGTGAGGCATTCAGCCGTAAAGTGGTGCTTGAAGCAGGTCCAAGTACGAAATAGTGAGTATCTCCGCCTAATGCGCACGTTGCTCCTCACTAACTATGAGGTTACCCTCAGTATTACGTACAAATGCCGGCCCGAGGTACGTTTGAGCGCGGAAGACCTCACTAATTAGTGAGTATCTTCACTATTGTGCAGAAATGCCCGTCCAAGGCATGTATGAAGCGGAAAAGCTCACTAATAGTGAGCTTTTCCGCCGTAAAATGGTGCTCGATGCAGTACCAAGCACGAAATAGTGAGAATCTCCGCCTAATAGGCACGTTGCTCCTCACTAACTATGAGGCGATCCTCACTATTTGCGCACAAATGCCTCGCCGAGGCAGGTTTCAGCGTGGAAAGCCTCACTAACAGCGAGTCTAGCCTCACTATTAATGAAAATGCTTCCCGAAGGTTGTATTGGTACGGAAAAGGGGGTGTCCCATCGTCATATTCATGACATATGGGACACCCCCTTTCGTTAACACCACAAGTGCGGGTTAGAAGAAATAGGGAGGGTTGGGCTGCTGGAGATAGCCGAAGGCTTGCGGATAATGCTGTTGCTGTTGCTGCTGCTGTGGATAGTGCTGGGGTCGAAAGGGACCAAATGGGCCATAGTTCTGAGGTTCATTGGGATAGGGCAAATAGGGCGGCTGCGCTTCCGGCTCGCGTATCATTTGCTGCGGCTGGCAATTGGCAGGAGGGCCAATGAATGTCGTATCCGTAATGGGCGCCAGCGTTTCTTTGACCATTTGCTCGTTCAGGCAGTAAGTATGGGCGAGAACACCGGGAGGCGTCAGGCGCAGCATATCGGAATAACCGATAAACTCCGGCACCGGCGCGTCAAAGATCGCAAGCAGATGGGTGTTATCTACCGTTGCGATTTCGTAATGGGGCCAGCCTTGCGGCACGTTGGCGACTTGACCGGGCGCTATCGGGAAGTTTAGCAGCTTTTTCGTAAACGGATTAATGATCGATACAACAGCCGAACCGGAAATGCAATAGACCAGCTCGGTAGCGTTCTGATGAATATGCGGTTCAACTACATTCGAACGGCTGAGGTAAATATCCAGCAAGGAAACATTGCCTAGCGTATTTAACTGTTCAATCGACAAAGTATTGATGAAGTTGCGATTGTCTTTCTTGAACGTTGTGTTTGTGTTCACGTCGTACCAGAACTGCACGTTAGGGGAAGTAAAGTCCATATAGGATACCGCCACTAGCTCTCCGCCTTTCCAGAATCTAGACTAATGGGATATCCTATGCATTCGCCCGGAACGACGTTCGCCTATTTCAAATAAGACTTGCCCGGGTACTTCACAACCGGCCACTTCTCCTTGCGCAGCGCGTTCAGAAGCTCGGGTCCAACATGCAGATTATCCCTTATCAGATCCCTTGGCGTAAGCGCCATCCATTGGTTGAGGGATACGTCCATAAATCGGTCGCTTTTAAACATTTCCAGAAACCATAAAGACTCGTCGCCGGTATTCTGAATGTAATGCCCATAAGCAAACGGCACGTAACCGACATCCCCCGCCCGGTAATCAAAAGTTCTTGCAGCCCCGTTCCCGGCAAAAACCGTCATCCGTCCTTGTCCGGTTAAATAATATTGCCATTCATCATTGTTTGGATGCCAATGCAGCTCCCGCATAGCACCGGGCTTAATCTCGACAAGCGCTGCGGCAATCGTTTTGGCGGCATGAAAGTTGGTGGAGTCGGCAATCCGTACCGTACCGCCGGGCGTTACGATAGGCGTCTGGGCAAGAAGGCGGTATTTGAAGCTCTGAGGTACCGTGCCGTAAGGCGAGTGGACTTGTTGGCTTTCGATGGAGCCGGGTACTTCATCCTGGAAAATATAAAGCTGATCCGTCGGGATCGAATCAAAGGCCGATTCCGTTACGCCAAAGTTGGCGCATAATACATCTTTTGGCGTATGGGCGAACCAGTCGGAGATCGACAGCGTATTCAGGTCGGAAAATTTGCCGTCGTCAAAAACAAGCAGGAACTCGCAGCCATGCTCAAGCCCTTGTATGGAATGCGGCAGCCCTGCAGGAAAAAACCATAAGTCGCCTGCTTCAACGTCCGCGATAAAATTGCGCCCGTCCTGGTCGACGGATGTAATCCTCGCGCTTCCCCATATCATGTAAGCCCACTCGGATTGCTGATGCCAATGCAGCTCGCGAACGCCGCCGGGCGTCAGATACATGTTTACGCCGGCAAGCGTTGTGGCTATCGGCATTTCGCGCTGCGTAATCTCGCGGGACCAGCCTCCCTGATTGAGCTGCATATGCGTATCTGAGAACGAAAATTTCAGGTTTGGCACCAATCCGTAATCGGTTATCGGAGGGCGAAGCATATTGGGATTCTCCAAGTCCCTCATTATATCCCGCGGACCTAAGTCAGGGCCTCCCGCGCAATCGATTGGCCGGTAAGGCTGAGGCACGGCAAA
The DNA here is from genome assembly GCF_000023585.1 of Paenibacillus sp. JDR-2. Classification (NCBI taxonomy): domain Bacteria; kingdom Bacillati; phylum Bacillota; class Bacilli; order Caryophanales; family Paenibacillaceae; genus Paenibacillus; species Paenibacillus sp. JDR-2. The sequence continues at coordinate 2,335,583 of NC_012914.1, forward strand.
CGGCTCGCTTTTTCCATCCTTCGCGTCAGGAGATACGTTGGAAGCAGCGGGCTGGTTATTGGAAGCATTGGCATTGCTGCCGGCGTTCGAGTCGTTCATTCCTTTCCCTCCTATATAAGCTCTTCAAGCATGCATATGACGGAAGGGTTGGTTATTATGAGGCAGGCTGGCAGAAAAAAAGCCGGGCAATCTGCCCGGCAGTCATGCTTTTTAGAATTCGGCTGGTCCCATTTTACCGTCCTGGAAGTCAACAAAAGCCTGGAATACTTCCTGACGGCTGTTCATGACAAACGGTCCTTGCTGGAAGACCGGCTCATCGATTGGTTCACCGCTCAAAACGATTACAAGCGTATCGTCGGTCTGACCTTCAATCTGAATGGTTCCTGCTGTATTGGTGAAGAGGACAAAATCTCCTTCAGCGGCTTTCCGATCTCCGTTAATGATGGCACTGCCTTTCAATACCATCACCGCCGTATTGTAGGATGCCGGGAGCTCGACGCTTGCTTGGCCGCCGGCTTTAAACGAGATATCAAACAGATTAACCGGCGTGAAGGTTTGAGCAGGGCCTGTTATGCCGTTGAAGCTGCCGGCGATGACGCGAACCGTACCGCCGCCGTCGGGAAGCTCCGAATATCCCATATCCGATTTGAGCAGCTCCTGATATTTCGGTGCATGCATTTTGTGCGCGCGGGGGAGATTGATCCACAGCTGAATGATATGGAATAAACCGCCTCGCCGGGAGAAGTTTTTTTCATGATATTCTTTGTGCAGCAGACCGGAGCCTGCCGTCATCCATTGCACGTCCCAGGGGCCGATAATCCCGTGATGGCCTGTGTTGTCATGATGCTCGACGTAACCGTCGTAAGCGATGGTTACGGTCTCGAATCCGCGGTGCGGATGGGCGCCAACGCCTTTAACCTCATTGCTTTGCGGGAAAACAAACGGCGCATTGTAATCCATCAGGATAAAGGGACTAAAGCGCTCGCCGAAGTTCGTGCCGCCAGGGAAATAATTCGATACCCGGAAGCCGTCGCCGACCATATGGATTGGAGCCCCGTGATATACGCCTTCTACTGCCCGGAATGTTGTTGTCATAATTGAAGCAACTCCTTATATGTGAATTTTGTTGCTGAATAATTATCTTAATTTAAAGATATTATACTATAAAAAAGTAAGTGTGTAAAGAGGGAGGAATTTTCGCTTCAAAACTAGTTATTATTTTTGTATTGTTTGTTTATTATTCATTCCATGTCAAAATTTTTTTATACATAGTTATGTATAAATGTTTAAGTTGTAAAGTGCATCGAACAGTAAAACATCTTAAAAACCCGCACATATTCATCAAGTAATCGCATTTGTTTGTACCTTGCTCCGTGCTACCCTTGTGGGGTAACGATAGAAAGAGTGGAGGCGAACAGGATGACGGGAGTAACTCCGAGAGAGCAATTGAAAGAGCTGGTTGATCAAGCAATACACCTGCTCGTATCGGAAGGGAATTATTATACGGATGGGGCAAAGCTTGCCCTCATGGATATGGTTAAGGCTGCGGAACAAGCGCTGCAAGGGCAAGAGCAGGTACCGTTTATCCGAAACCGGGAATTTATAGCTCCGTCTTCCGAGGGGGCTGTTCGGTTTGCCCATAAGCGGTTCACCATGGTTCCTTCCTATAATCCGGGAGCGAAGATCTATCAATCGTATGGTCTTGAGCCAGCCTTAGCCTGGTTTGAGCAGCAAGATATGCGGAGGGAAGAAGAACAGACACTTGCCGAGAAGGCTGAATTTGTAGTGGAAAAGGCAAGATCACTGCTGGATGGTGCCGAAGTTGGAAGCGGGATCGGACAATACGATGCTGCCGCTAGAGAAGCCTTGATTCAGGCCATCGAACAAGTGGAACAGGCATCTTCCGCCGGTTCGCTGTCGGATAAAGATCTGTTGGCACAGGCTATCGTACAAGGCTTCAACCGGATAAGAGAGCTGCATTACTCCAAAGTACTGCGGACGGATATCGAATCCGAATCCTCGCTTTATCTTACGAAGGAGCAGCTGCTTGAGGTGAAGGGCAATGCCGAGAACGATCCTCTCATTAAGGCACTTGCTAAACAAATAAAGCAGAATGCAGACAGCTATAGTCTGGCGTACATCGAGAAGGCATCTGAGCTGATCATGCAGGATGAAAATGATTATGACGAGATCAATAAGCATTTTTACGTTTGGAGCACGACCGATAAAATCGTCAATTTCATTGCGCCCGAGAAGGCTGTTACAGCAGAATTGGCCTTTATTCTTCCATCGATAGAGAACGAGCAAGACGGGCTTGGCCATGTATGGATCGACAATTTGGATATTTTGTCCGCAAGCGGCGGGAGCTTCGACATTTGCAACAATGGGTTTGATGAGGGCAGCAGCTGTCCCGATTATTGGCGCACGGAAGCTCGCAAAGGCATTCCCATTATGAAATGGGAAGATCGTTATCCTTACTGCGGAGGCGGAAGCCGGACCGGTCAGGATACGGCGAATCCATCGTCTCAGGCGGCTTTTACCTATAAGGAAAATACAGCTTTCCATTCTCTCTATCTCTGTAATCCAACGGGAGAGGATGAAGCGGCGTGGGTCTATGATGGCGAGTTTAGTGTTCAAGGCGGGATCGGCTATACGCTGACGTTCGCGGCCAAGATTGACGGCAAGCTGAAGCAGGGATTAAAGACGTTGATTGTCTTTAAGGACGAGAACGGCCAGGAGCTGGAAAGGTTCGACTACCTCTTCAACCGCAAATCCTCGCTACCTAATGGCTGCTTCCAACTGACAATGCAATGCGATGCGATTCAATATGCGTTTACCAAACATAGGGAATACGCAATGAAGGCGAAGCATGCACTTCTCTATACCTTGAATGATTTCTGCCAAGGTGCTGAGCATTGGCTGATCACCAATCTAAGACCGCAGGGCAGCGATTCTTATGGAGCCGTACAGGGCGGGCGGCTGCTCTGCAGCGCGGCCGTTACTTACTCGATGATTAAGGAAGCGGCCGTGTTCACTGCCGAGGAGAAGACACGGTTGTACGCCATGGTGGAGTATTTGCTGCGGTACATGATTGATTTGCGAGACCGCACGGAGTTGTCTCCTTATGATGCGCAGTATGGCAGCGGCAACTGGCAGACCGATATGTGCGCGGGTACGGCGTATATGATGCTAGTGCTGGATGATTTCCCGAATCGAAAAACATGGCTCTACAACGCGCATGTTGTCCTTCATGCTCAGCTGATGCAGACCGTAAATCCGGATTCTTCATGGCCGGAGTCGATTCGGTATCATCATGCGGCACTTGAACGATTCGCTGGCTATGCGAAAGTAACCAGACACATGATGGGTGAAAATTGGTTCCAAGACACCCCGCTCGCCAGCATGTTTGGGTTCAGCCTGCGAACGCAAACCCCGGCTTACCGATATTTCGATAACCGCATCGGCACACCGCCGTTTGGCGACCATGCTCTGAGCGGCGGCGCGGAGTTCGGCAGCTTCGGCCCTTACATCGGCGATATTGAGCAGTTAGACAAAGAGCTGGCCGATCGGATGTACCACACCTGGAGGCTGGCCGGCAAACCATTCAAGAAACTATGGGGTGAAGGCATTGTCCTTGATAATTTGCTAGGCAAAGGTGATTCGTATGAGCCGGAACATCCGCTCAAGCTGGACTCTATCAATGACCTCGTCCATGCGGGCATTTACATTTTCCGTAACCATATGGATTCTGAGCGGCAGAGCTATATGGCCATTATGTCCAGCCCGGAGCCGATTGGCCATGGCCATTTGGATCAAGGTTCCTTCGTACTGTACAAGGACTCGATTCCGCTTGTAATGGATTCGGGCATTGAAGGGTATTTCGACAGCAGCACCAGTTGGCATATCAGCTCCTATTCCCATGCGTGCATGCAATTTGCAACGAAACGTACGCAAGTGGATAAGAGCGGGCAAGGTGCTATTAATCTAACCGCAGGCACGTACAGTCTGGAGCGGGGCTGGGTCGATGTTCCCCGGGTGAGCCGAGTGCTTGACTCCCAAATTGGCGGAGATGTTGAGCAAATCACCATTGAGATTGCTAATCCGGAAGGGGAAGGCAAGCATATCCGTCATATCCGGTACTACAAACGATATGACCTCTATCTGATTCAAGATAAGGTAGAAGGCTACGACGGCGAGCTGTTGTTTAACCTGCCTGTAGCAGCCAAGCACTCGGAAATAGAGGGGAATCGAGTGTACTCCAGCGGTATTTATGATGTGGATCTTGAGACGGTATTCCTTAGTCCGGTGAAATCCATGAGGATTGAAAAAGGCCGCTCGACACCGGTCTTCGACTGCGGGGATACCTGCATGATGGATTATATAAGAGCTAAGGCAGATGCGAAGGATGGATTTACGGTTCTGCTGTATCCAAAACGGGCAGATGAAAAACGGCTCGAAGTATTTCTGCAACAAAATGGACTTGTACAGGCAAAGATTCAAAACGAGCTGCTAGAGCTTGATATTGCGCACGAATAGTAGAGAGGACGATAAAGATGCTGCAGACGAACGATCAAGTATGGTTGAACCAGGTCATTGATAAGATCAGAACGAAGATGGATTGGGTAAGCGAGAAATCCCGCAACAAGATTCCTTATACCACGATTAACGGAACGCATGATGACCGGGCAGTAGATAACCCATCAGGATATGATACAGACGGCATTAATTGGTGGACGAACGGCTTCTGGGGCGGCATGATGTGGCTGATGCATCATGAGACGGGCAACGAGAAGTATAAGGAGATTGCAGGGATGTCGGAAGCGAAGCTGGATCAATGCTTCCATGACTATACAGGGCTTCATCATGATGTTGGATTTATGTGGCTGCCGACAAGCGTGGCCAATTACCGGGTAACGGGAAATCTTGAATCTCGAAAAAGAGCCATGCATGCTGCCAATCTATTAGCTGGCCGATTCAATCTGGCAGGCGGATTTATCCGGGCATGGAATGATCTGGACGAAGGAGATACGCGCGGCTGGGCGATTATTGACTGCATGTTTAACATCCCGCTGCTTTATTGGGCAACAGAAGAAACGGGAGATCCGCGCTTTAAGCAGATTGCGATGAAGCACGCAGATACAACCATGTCGGCCTTCGTTAGACCGGATGGGTCCGTTAATCATATTGTTGAATTTGATCCGTTCGAGGGTGGAGTTGTTCGTACCTATGGCGGTCAGGGTTATGAAGAAGGCTCCTCTTGGACAAGAGGCCAGACTTGGGCGATGTACGGCTTCATGATGAGCTACATCCATACGGGCAAAGAAGAATATTTGGCAACAGCCAAGCGGATTGCGCATTATTTTATCGCGAATATTCCGGAAAACGGCATTATCCCGATTGATTTCAGACAGCCGAAGGAGCCGGCCTACGAGGACTCGACGGCTGCGGCTATTGCGGCATGCGGTTTCATAGAGATTGCGAAGGCAGTTGGCGAGCATGAAAAGGACTTGTACGTTGGAGCTGCTGTTAAGCTGCTGCGCGCGCTGGACGAATCGAGAAGCGACTGGACGGATAACTCGGATTGCATTCTAACGCATGGCTCAGCGGCTTACCACAACAATAACCGGCATACGGCCATTATTTACGGCGATTATTATTTCATCGAAGCGGTCTTCAAGCTGAAAGGCAATGATTTATACCTTTGGTAGAGCATCAACGTTACTGTGTCAGAATTTTTGAATTAACATAAGAAAAACAAGCTGTCTCAGGGTCCAGACGGACTAGGCTGAGGCAGCTCTTTTTACGTTTTATAGATTTGCCGGAGGAAGGAAGAAGGCGGTTCTCCAAACGTCTTCTTAAATACGCGTGTGAAATAGAAGGGATTCTGGTAACCCAGCCGTTCGCTGATCTGTGCAATAGTAAGAGACTCGGAGCTGCGCATGAGCTCGACGGCCTTATTCATTTTCAGTCGGGTATGGGTTTCCACAATGCTTTGACCGGACGCTTTGCTGAAAGCAGCGGAGATATAACTGTAGTTCATATTGAGCTGTTGTCCAAGATGATTCGCATCGAAGGGTTGATCGACATGTGCGGATAAATAATTCATCACCTGTTCTACCAGACGGGAGGCAGATCTATGACGGCTGTCGGAAGTGAACGTTAGAGCATGAAAATCGAGAAGAAATTGATAAACGCTGATGCTAAGTCGGGTCATTCTTTGGCTGGTCCACTGCGAGGATTCCTTGAGAAGAGAGGAGAGCCTTTCTTCCGTTCCTGGCGGAGCTTGTCCGTGCTTGGGAATGGCAACGTGATGCTCATAATGTTCGGGAGCAAAATATTCAGGCTCCGGCAGCGGCGCTTTCTCTTTATATTCAATATGTGCATCGATTCTGTTCGCAAAGTGAATCCAATACCATGCGGTGCCCGCAGGCGTATCCGGAAGCCCCCAGTGGTGGCGGCCTTTCTCCAAGAACATATACTCTCGTTCACCAACGGTATAAGAACAACCCTCTTCAATGACATGCATGGCTCCTTGGGAGACATAAAGAAACACATCATAGTCGAGGATTCGATCAGGATGGGTGTAGAGCTGATCGGTACGGTTCCAGCCGATATCCCTTACTAGTGGAAAACGGTCTGCGGTAAGCAGAAAAGATGTGTTCACTTTCTCTCTCCTTTTACACAAAAAAAGTATAGGAAATACAAATTATCGTGCATGTTACTGAAATTATAAGAGATTTAAAATAAATTATATCACAAAAAAAGTGCTGGAGGTTTTTGGCGTGAATGATCTTATCATTGGCTCCGTGAAGCTGGGCGACGGACCGTTTAAGGCAAGATTTAACCTGAATAAGAACTATATCATGAGCTTAACGAATGAAAATTTGCTTCGGAGCTTTTATCTGGAGGCCGGGTTATGGAGTTACAGCGGGAACGGCGGAACAACTAGCGCAACAACAACGAGCATGAATGGACCGGAGCATTGGCATTGGGGATGGGAATCGGTTACTTGTGAGCTTCGTGGGCATATCATGGGACATTGGTTGTCGGCAGCAGCCCAAATATATGCTCAAACCAGTGATGCGCTTGTGAAAGCGAAGGCCGATTATATCGTGGAAGAATTGGTGCGCTGTCAGGAGGCGAATGGCGGAGAATGGCTGGCGGCTTTCCCGGAGTCGTACATGCATCGGATTGCCAAAGGAAGCTTTGTCTGGGCGCCGCATTATACAATCCACAAACTGCTGATGGGCTTGTATGACATGTACGCGATTGCAGGAAATGAGCAGGCGCTGCGTGTCATGCGTGGAATCGCGGATTGGTTTTACAAGTGGACGGGAAATTTCTCGCAAGAAGAGATGGATGAATTACTGGATCTCGAGACCGGAGGGATGCTTGAGGTTTGGGCTGATTTGTATGGGATAACAAAGGAAGATAAGCATCTTAACCTCGTGAAAAGGTATGATCGGAGGCGATTTTTTGATGCTTTGCTGGAAGGGCAGGATGTACTGACCAATAAACACGCCAATACGCAAATCCCAGAAATCCTCGGTGCAGCGAGAGCATGGGAGGTAACGGGGGAAGATCGCTATCGCCGCATTGTGGAAGCCTTCTGGCGCTTAGCAGTAACGGATAGAGGATATGTCGCGACAGGTGCAGGCGATAACGGTGAGTTATGGATGCCGCGGGGAGAGATGGGCTCACGTCTTGGGGTTGGCCAGGAGCATTGCTGCAATTACAACATGATGCGTCTTGCCCATGTGCTGCTGCGCTGGACCGGCGATCCGGCTTACGCGGATTATTGGGAACGAAGGTTCTATAATGGGGTGCTTGCTCATCAGCATGGGGATACGGGTATGATCTCCTATTTTCTTGGGATGGGAGCGGGCAGCAAGAAATCATGGGGCACTCCAACCCAGCATTTCTGGTGCTGCCACGGTACCTTAATGCAGGCGAATGCCGCATATGAGTCTCAGATTTTTATGGAGGACGAGAACGGCATCGCGATCTGTCAATGGATTCCTTCTGAGCTTCAGCTGTCCCGTGCGGATGGCAATCTTCGTATTCGGATCGAACAAGACGGCCAATATGGGGTGTATCCGCTAAACAACTGGTCAGTAAAAGGGATGACGGCGATAACGAAAGTGGATATGCCGCCTATTCCCGAGCATCGTCCTGACCGGTTTGTTTATACGGTAACGATTGGACTGGAGCATGCCTCGACCTTTGAATTAAAGCTTCGCTTGCCATGGTGGCTGAGCGGGCCACCCGTTATTCGGGTAAACGGATCACAAGTCGAGCAAAATGAGGCGAAGCCATCTTCCTATACCGCCATTGCGAGGGAGTGGAGCAATGGTGATGTGGTGACGGTAGAGCTGCCTAAGACGTTAACCATGGAACCTTTGCCTGGGGATACCGGTACCTATGCCTTCTTCGACGGTCCAATCGTTATGGCAGGATTGACAGAAGAAGAGCGCACTTTATATGGGGATATCCTTCAGCCGGACAGCTTGCTGACTCCCGATCGCGAACGCAACCATAGCTGGTGGAATCCCGGCTGCTATCGCACGAAGGAACTTGACCGAGGTTTCCGGTTCATTCCGTTATATGAGATTAAAGATGAGGCGTATTCGGTTTATTTTCCGGTAACCGCCGTTACTAAATAAGATTTGTACGGATTAACAGCGAAGAAGCAGGGAGAGCTTCGCTGTTTTTTTATTTGCAGCGAACAACTGAAAAAACCGCACGAGAAGGTTAAGAAAACCGCATAGGAAGGGGCTGGAAGCTATGCTAATGTGGTAAGAAATTAGCAAGCTTCGCATGCTTTAATTATTCCCCCTCTTACTAACTAAGGATGGAGTGAGCGTATGTTATCCAGTATTAATTTACTTACAGATTGGCAGGTTCTTGAACCAAGAAGCAGCTCGGGCTATGGCATGAGGAATGGGATACGTATGACTTATCCGGCACCTGATGGTGCGGTAGGCTGGTATCCGATCGGCTTTGAACGAGGTAATGATTCCGCGCTTGACGTGATGAACTGGGATAGCTTGAAGCTGGTTGTCCATTCCAATGCGGAAGAGATTGAATTAGCTGTGAAAGCTGAATTTGCGGATAACCGCAGTATCTTTGCGCATGCTTCACTTGCCGGTGAAGGTTATCATGAGGTGAAGATCAAGCTTACGGATTTTGAATTGGAGCATTCCAAGAGCAATATATGGCGCTTCCTAACCGCAGTCGAGCTTCAAGGAAATGCCGAGCTTATCTCGGCTAAGCTGCAGCGGGGCGAAACCATTGCCGTTGTGACCGGGGTGCTGGGCAAATCCGCGGGGCAAGACGGAACAGCATCTTACGAAATGACGGTGCTTAATTGCACGGATCGCAAGCAAAACGTTGCGGTGAAACAGATCTTCCAGGGCTGGGAGTCATTAGTTGCCGAGATTACTCCAAAACGGTTTATTTTACCGGCAGGTGGTCAGCAGGATATAACGGTAAAGGTTCTCGTTCATGATGCGATGGTGCCTGGCGGCCATGAGGCTACACGTCTCCAATTTATTGCCAACGGTGATGGCAGCAGCAGCGTAGAGGTTGAGTTCAAGACACTGCGGAAGCTTGAGCATCCCTATATTTATCACAACAAACAGCAATGGGAAGAAACAAAAGCGAAGATTGATCGTTACCCTCAGTTCAAAGCGGGGTATGACCAAATCATCGCTGATGCAGAAGCCTGGATCGTCAAGCCTCCATTGCCCCTTGAGGAACGAGATTATTGCTACGATACACACGAAGAGCATAATATCATGTCTGCTGCGTATGCCTATGCGCTGACAAAGGAGCGGAAATACGCCGAGAAAGTCGCGGCGTTCTTGCGTTATTTCATCGAAGAGGAGACCGGATATCCGAAGAAGAAAAAGGGCTGCAGCCAAAGTTATGTGCAGGAGGGGCATTTCTTCCAGCATCTTGCTATTCCCTACGACATTATTTATGATGCTGGCGTTCTGACAGAGAATGAACATCAAGGCGTAGAAAACGTATTTCGTATTTATATGGATATTCTCGATCGCCATATTCGAAATGGTCATATATCAAACTGGCTTTTATCCGAAATTACGGGGGCGTTCTATTGTGCGCTTGCCATTGAGGATATGGACCGTGCGCTCAGGTTTCTAGATGGTCCGGGCGGGATCATCCAGCAGTTCAGATTCGGCGCCTTTAACGACGGCTGGTGGCATGAATGCTCCGTTGGCTATAACGTATGGGTATCTTCCATGATGATTCATGTGGCTCATGCGCTGCTGCCTTTTGGCATTAATCTGCTGCATACTCACTTCCCGATATCGTATAGCGATGAAGTGAATAGTACGTATAATGGCGAGCCTGCAGCCTTTCGCTTCGGAATGTACAACAAGAAGTGGGGCGGTAATCTGAAGAGTTATATCTGTATTAAGGACATGTTTGATGCGACCATTCCGTTCCTGGATTACCGGGGCGTCTTATTTGGAATCAGCGATTCGGACGAGAAAAAGCTGGAAGGTGTCCATTTTGGCTCAACATTTGACCTCGCCTACACCTATTATAAAGATCCGGAATATATCCCGATTATTCGCCAGAACAGTTATGCCGATCCCATCTTCGGACACGGCGAGCTGCCCGACTATGAATCGAAATACAAGAAGTATAACGCTTATGCGGACAACGTTGGAGTAGCCATGCTTCGCAGCCAGACGGTGGGCAGGGAGCAAGAGGATCAGATTCAAGCGGTGGTCAGGTATGGTTCCCACGGCTATGCCCATGGTCATTTCGATAGAACCGGCCTGCTGTCCGTCATGCGTTACGGACGGAGTTTCTTTAATCCGGAACATGTCTGGTGGGGCTACGCCCATTTCATGTACAAATTTTACGTGCAAAATTCAATCACGAAAAATATGGTCGTTGTAGACGGGAAAATGCAGGTGCCGAGCGACTCCAAACGTCTTCTCTTTTATAGCGGGGAGGCGCTGCAAGCCGTTGCGATCGAGACGAACTCGCATTGGTCCTATCCGCCTTACGGCGGTATGGTCTACAAAGACAACGAAACGCTCACGGAACGTGCCGAGCTGAACCATTCCTGGCTGCCAAGGCTTGAGAATAATCCTGGACATGGCATGCTATCGGAATTTACGGAACCGATTAAACAGAAGCGTGTCATGGGTGTGCTTGATGATTACATCGTGCTGTTTGATTATGCAGAAGGCGAGCAGGAACATCAGTATGACAGCTTATTTCAAATAAAAGGCTACCAAGGTCTAAAGGCAAATGATGTGCAATGGGTGAAGCATACAAGCCAGCTAACGACCAATCCATTAGCAGACGGGCAATTCGTTACCGATTGCAGCTGGTATGAGGTGTCAGGAACGAGCAAGGCGAGCTTTGTAACGATTTTTGGAGAAGGCGAGGACCTGCGGGGTACTCGGTCTTTCCACAACACACCCGGACTATTAAAAATGGATGTGCATACCGCTTGGCCGCAGCAATCGACTCAAATCATCGGCAGAGCGGCGGAAGATCATGGTTACATGATCCCTCTTAAATACGCAGTTGTCGTAGATGGCGAGACGAAAGCATCTGAACAATTTAATGCATGGTTGATTAGCGATGGGACTTGCGAGGTCGATGTCAAAGGGGCAGCCCAGCTGCAGCTTCGCGTACATAACGGTCCGGTCTATACCGAACAGAGATATCCATACAAGACCAAGCAAGGATTGTTCTGGGGCGAGGCTTATCTCGTCTTGGCTGATGGATCCATAAGAAGTTTAAGTGATCTGGAGCTGCTTCGCGAGAATATCGATTCAGGTTATGGCATTGGCAAGGATTACGAAGGCGGACGAGTAACCATCGTTGGCCATGAATATCCGAATGCAGTGCCAACAAGCCCGATTAATCATGAGCAAGAAGGGATTATTACGCTTGATCTTACGGGGCTAGATGCGGTTCGTTTCATTGGACGGATTGGCGCAGACGCCTTTCCGGGTGATGAAGCGCAGCGCCGCAAAACATATGCCGTGCGGATTAACGGGAAGATCGGCCGATATACAACGATTGTGGAACCATTCGAGACAGGCAGCATGATCGAGTCCGTGAACGCGACGGATGCGGATTCGGTAACGGTTCATTTGAAGGATGGCAGAACCCAAGTCATTACCGTTCATGACATTGCCCATGACAACCAGACCCTTCAATTGGATGAATATCGGGATGGGAAAAAGATACGACAGGAGACGGCATCGGGCAAATAGGAAATCAGATATAACCTTTTAGATTGAAGGCATCCATTTTATACAAGATTTAAGACAAGACCCTGAGTGTTATGCTCAGGGTCTTGTGTATTTTATAAATAGTTCTAAAGAAACCTCCATCTACGCTAAAAAAAATGCATTTTGTCACTAGCTGGAATCGCTTATGATAGAATGGACACCATTGTAGGCGGAGGAGAATGAATGGGTAAATGGAGAAATGCGTGGCAAAGTTTGTTTTTCAAGTTCGCATTGGCATTTCTTGTTGTAGGTATGATTCCTCTGCTTGTGCTCAGTACGCTGTCTTTGAATCAATTCACCGGTCAGCTCCAGAGACATACCGAGAATAGCTTTAAGCAATTAGTGATTCATTTGAGTAAAAATGTAGACGACGCTCTGCTTAACTATAATGAAATCTCGAAAACCATGTATTACAGTTCAGAAGGCGTTGCTTCTCGTCAGGATGCGACTTTGAGAGAAGAGATCGATACGGAGGGCAAGATGAATCTGATGTCGATTGACGATTTTCTCTTATCGGTGTTATACAGTGACAGCCATATACAGAATGCTTTTTTCGTACGGGCATCAGATGGCATGGTTTATCATCAATCTCGTGTGAGCAGCAAGGTGCTTGATCCCAACGAGCCGTTTCCAGCGGTCAGCTGGAAGTTTGCGCTATCGAGTACCCCGAAGAAGTTGGTCGTTATTCCCACCCATCTTGAAACGTACTACGGATCAACGGATCAGGTCGTGACGCTTGCCCGCAACTTGTTCGATACATCAGGCAAACTTGGGGCGGAGGCCACTTTGCTTGGTACTTTGTATTTTGATATTGATCTTGAAATATTCGACCGTTTGTTCCGTCAAGCGGAGCTGTCGAACAATGATCAGATGGTTATTGTCGATGGGAATGGGTACATCTTGTATTCCAATCAGAAAGACAAGCTTGGCAAGCGGTTAGATGAGAATTCCGCACGGAGAAACGGTGAAATGCTGATGTTCTCGGAGCCAATTCCGTTTATTGGCGGTCAAGTGATCGGGCTTATTTCGAAAAGGGATCTTTATGCTTCCTTAACTCCAATCCGTTCAACGGTCATTATTGTTGCCGCTATTTGTATGGCGGCCCTAGTCGTTCTTGGCGTCTTGTTCTCCCGCCGTTTCAGTCTTCCGATCTTGGATATGATGCGATTAATGATTAAAGTCGAATCGGGTAACCTGGAGCCGGGGCCAGAGCTCAAACGCAAGGATGAATTAGGCCGGTTATGGCATGGCTTCAATCGTATGATCGCACGTCTGCAATGGTTTATTAACGACTCTTACGTCAATGAAATTAAACGGAAGCAGGCGGAATTAAATGCGCTTAAGAGCCAGATCAGGCCGCATTATCTCTATAACACATTAGAGGTTATTCGAATGAGCGCCGTCTCGAACGGCGATGATGAAGTGGCGGATATGATTCATTCGTTATCGAATCAATTACAATATACGATAGATTACGGGGAAGAATGGGTAACGTTAGAGCAGGAAATCAAGCATGTTAAGCACTATTTTCATCTGATCGAGGTTCGTTATGACCGGAGAATTGAACTCCAGATTGATATTCAAGATGACTTATTAAGAGAAGCCCAGATTCTCAAGTTATCTCTGCAGCCGGTTGTAGAGAATGCGATTTTACATGGACTGAGACCTCTCGGTAACAAAGGGATCGTGCAAATTACAGCCGAGAGAGCGCAGGGAGGGAATCTGGCCGTCACCGTTTACGACAATGGAATTGGCATGGACGAAGAGACGGTTGCTAGGCTTAATCGTCAATTGCAAGAAGCGGAAGGGACGTCAGGGAAAAGTATCGGGTTTAAAAACGTACACGAGAGAGTTCGACATTCATGTGGCGATCCTTACGGCATTGTCATTGAAAGCAAGCATCAGATCGGTACAGCCGTTCTTATCTTATATCCATTGAGAGAAAAGGAGACAGAGGGATGAGAAAAATTCGGATACTCTTTGCCGACGACGAGCCGGTCATTATTAGGGGCCTTCGCAGATTGCTGCCTTGGAACGAGATGGGATTCGAGATCGTGGGCGAAGCTTATGACGGGAATGAATTAAAGCGGATGCTCGATGTCTGTCGTCCGGATGTTGTCATCAGCGATATTAATATGCCTGGACTTACGGGGATTGACATCATTCGCGAGATTAACGAAACCGGCAGGCAGATTAAGGTCGTATTCATTAGCGCTTACCAAGAATTCTCCTACGCTCAGGATGCCGTTAAATATGGGGCAATCGATTATTTGCTTAAGCCCGTGGATAAGGAACGCTTGCACGAAGTTATGCGGAAGGTTACCCGGTTGATCGGGGAACAATCGGAACGGAATCGGGAGAAAGAGATGGTTGTTCGATTCGAGCGTCAGAAGCGCAACAATACGATCGAAGAGATGCTTGCCGGTCTAACGGATGAAGATTCAAGCGCCATGCCGGAGTTAAAGAAATTTGGCGTTATTCATGGCAGTCGGTTTATCTCGGTTTGTTATTGTGAGTTGGATAAATGGGATTGGCAGGAAGAGAAGCGTTGGAAGGAACAGGAGAAGCGCTTAATTGACTTCTCGATCGCGAACATTTTGGTGGAATCCTTGGATCATTCCGATATAGGCATTTATTTCCGCAAAGGACGGTTTCACGGTATCTTTATACAGCATGATGAACCAGTAGAAGCCATCGAACTAGCAAACGAACTGCATAGCAAAATTAATGAGTATCTGAAGGTTAGCGTGACAATTGGCTTAGGCGAACCGGTTGACTATCCCGACCTGGCCATTCAATCCGCTCAAAGTGCTGAGTTTGCGCTGCAGGCGCGTTACTTCGAAGGCTCGAACCGAGTAATTAAAGCACGTCAGGCCACTCAAACGGATGCTGAAGCAAAGGCAGAATTGGAAACGCTTCAACAGCGAATGTTGGCCAGTATGACAAGTGGAGATGCGGAAGAGTTAAACCGGTTATTCCGTGATTATATTCAAGCAGTGAGGCTATTTGTTCAATATAATAGAAACTTGGCGATTACCTCGGTATATGGATGCATTGTTTATTTGATGAAAGAGATGAATGAGTTAGGCATTTCGGTTAACAAGGCTGATCCGGATAATCACGGTTTATTAGAACAGCTTTCAAGCTTTCCCACTTTCGAGATGATGACTCGATTCGTAGAACGTACGGTTTGCGACTTGAGGGTCCAGGCAACAGAGAGGCATAGCAGCAAAGATGTGCTGCAGCTTGTTCAAGTGAGAGCATACATCGATGAGCATTATGGGGAGAACATTACACTGGATTCAATGGCTTCCCTTGTTTATATGAATCCTTATTACTTCAGCAGCTTTTTCAAAAAGCATATGGGTGAGAATTTCAAGCAGTATCTAACGGAGGTGCGAATGAAGCATGCGCTTAGACTGCTGCTGCAATCCGAGCTTATGGTTTACGAAATTGCGGAGCGCGTTGGCTATCAGAATGCCAGACAGTTCAGCGATATGTTCAAGAAAAAATATGGCAAGCTGCCTCAGGAGTATAAACAGAGCTTTAAAGGTTCTTAATTCCGATGTTATTCATTTAATCATTCTGCAAGGAGGCGGCAACTATGATGCGAACGATCTCTTTGCTCCTTACATTAATCGTATTGGCTTCGGGATGCGGTCAAGCTTCGCAAGGCGAAGGAGAAGGGGGGAGTGGCGATACCTCTGACGATACGGTCACATTCACCGTTGTATTCCCCGGTGGGGATCTGGCTCATAAGCAAGGAGTTTCTACCGTGATCGCCGAATTTGAGAAATCTCATCCGAACATTGTGATAAACGAAGTGAACGAGTCGTGGTCAGGTACTTACGGTGAGTTCGTGAAGGTGAAGGAAGCCGTTGGAGAGTTTCCCGATCTGGTCGAAATGAGAGATACACAGTTGTTCGCGGACGCGGGGCTGCTGTATGAAATCCCACGCGATATCACGGACTTGCTTCAGCCTATTCCGGCTGTTAACGGTCATGTCTATAATGCGCCGCTGGACATTCCGCCGCCTAATGGGATTATTTACAGCAAGTCGATATTCCGCAAAGCGGGAATTAACAAGCCGCCTGCTACTTATGAAGAGTTTCTTGCCGTTTGCCAGCGCATTCGGAACTTAGGTATAGACCCGATTGTTGTAGGCGGCAAAGATGTGTGGCATATAGGCTTCTGGGTCAATAAGTTTTTAATCGATGAAGTCTATATTCAGGATCCGGATTGGAATGCGAAACGGAGTGCAGGAAAGGTCAGTTGGACGGATGATGCCCCTATGCGTGCTATGCGCAAACTCAAACAGCTATGGGACAGCGGTGATGTTGCGAAAGGGTATTTATCCACGGCTGACAGCCAGACGGTATCCATTCTGACTTCAGGACAGGCGGCTATGCTTTATTCTGGACCATGGATGTTTAATCAGATTCGTTCCTCGGATCCAACATTCGAATTCGGCTTCTTCGCCCTTCCGGACAGTGCGGGTAAAGTGAGTACGACGGGATTAAATGTCGCGAGTGGTTGGTCGATCTCAGCCGAAGCCGCCAAGGATCCGGAAAAGCTGATCAGTATTAAGCAATTTCTTCATTTCTTCTATAGCGAAGAGCCTTATTCTCATTATCTTGAGGCAATCAATGGAATTGCTGCTACGGTCTATCCTGTAACCTATTCAGCACCGGAACAGATGAGTGAGGTTTTTCTTATTGCGAATAACAAGCAGACGGGCAAATCCTCTTATATGAACCTATTCTCAGGAGCCAACTCCCTTCCGCCTAGGTTTCGCGATTGGTTTTACCGAACGGTATTGGATATGACGGACGGGAAAATATCACTTCAGGATGCCATGCAAGCAGCGGATAAAGAGTGGGATTCCGAGTTGGCATCTCTCCAGTAGGGGGAACGTGAAATGGCTGTAATACGAAAAGGCCTTCTATTAATCTGTCTAGCTCTTTCCTTTGGCATCTCCGCATGTGATAAGCAAAGACAAGCCGCTGAAAAAGATTCCTCTTTGCCGCCGACTTCCTTGAACTTTATGTTCTTTGGGGACAAACCATCGGATATGGATAAAGTGCTACAGGAATTTGAGAACCAAACGAGCCAATCCTTAAATATGAAGTTAAACATGGATTGGGACGCCCCGGAGGAATTCAAGCAAAAGGTTAAGTTAAGACTGAGCTCGGGGGAAGCAATCGACGGCGTGTTCGACGGCTCTTGGATGAGCTTGGAGAGTAACGTCGCGCAAGGTTATTATCGAAATTTGGATCGTTATTTCAATAATGATGAATATCCCGGCCTCAAGAAAGCTTTTCCAGTTGATTTCTTGAATGCCAATAAGATCGATGGCCATCTGTTTGCCGTACCCCTCACGCAATATTTCCATGACATTGAAGTGATCTTTATTCGGAAGGATTTGCGGGAACAGTTCGGGATGTCACCCATTGAAAATTACGATGAGCTGGAGCAATACTTACGGAAAGTTAAGGAGCAGCAGCCAGATATGATTCCCCTTGCTCTCAAAGGGGATCGTGGTTTCTATCGTTTATTTGGGAATGAAACCAAGCAGGTCAATGCCCGTTTTGATCCCACTGGAATCTCAGGGACGGGTATTCCTTTTCAGATTGCACTTTCTAAAGACGGTAAACATGTACTTGGGGCAACAACATTGGGTGACCCGGAAGAGATGTATAGCGGTTACCCGGCGCCATTAAACGACCCGGACTTCTTCTATTCTTCATTCGATAAGTTTGTAGAGTGGAACCCATTCGTTCAGAAGGATGTTCTAAATGAACGGAATCCACTATTGCTTTTTGAAGCGGGAAAAGCGGCTGCAGCCGAAAGTACGATTACGTTATGGTCGGAGGTCAGCCAAAAGCTGAAAACCTCGGTTCCGGGCTCAGAACTTGAAGGCTTCGTATACGTGCCATGTATGAGGAACATGGAAAAAGGCTGTATGGGTACAAACTTTAAAGCATGGAATAATATCGCTATTCCGGTTACTTCAAAGCATGCGGACGAGACCATGAAGTTCTTGGACTGGTTATTCTCCAAACAAGACAATCACGACTTGTTCGAGCTTGGAATCGAAGGAGAGCATTGGACCAAAGGGGAAGGGCTGACTTATAAAAGTACATCCAAATCTGCTAATTACTTGTTCCCCCCTTATGAACTAACATGGAATTTAGGGATGTCACGCATCAATGTGGATATCGATAAACAAATCCTTAAGCTCATGCAGTATTCTGCAAACCCAAGTTCTTATTATCGGCTGCCCGTAGCAGGCTTCGTGTTTAATCCTGCTCCCGTCAAGACGGAAATCGCGAAGATTCAACCAATGGCCAATCAGGTCGAGCAGGTACTGAATAGTGGTCTTGATCCCAACTGGCGGGAGACAGCCAGACAAACCAACGAGAAGTTGAAGGGTTTAGGTCTGGATAAGATTCGTGCGGAATTAATCCGGCAAGTTCAGGCTTATTTGGACGCTGGAGGTAATTAGAAGAGTAACCGTCTCCTTGTAGAGGCGGTTTCTTTTTTTATGATAAAACGAACTTAAAAAACCTCGATTTTACCTTAAAAAGCAACATTCAAACGGCTGATTCCTCATGTTAAAGTGAACCCCGAGGCTGTAAATCTTCTTCTCTTAATCATGATCCTTCCTATGAAATTCCTCTCGCTAAACTCTCTTAGTTATCCTGTATTGAGTTCTGGCTGAACTCGCCTTCATAGGGCGGTTTAGTATAGCTTTGACAAAGTGGATTTAAGAGGGGGGATCGTGGGTAAGCGGGAATTTCAAATAAACAGGAGGAGGATTTGAAATGGCAGTGAAAAGGTGGTTTTCTTTTGTTATGGCAGTTGTCGTAATAGCGGTGTTTGCAGGTGTATCAATTGGTGCAGAGCCTGTATCAGCAGCGGATCCCAAGCTTAATACCGCTAATTTAAAAGTGGGTTATTATGGCTGGTCAGCCGAGGGACATTCTGCGGTTGAATTTGCAACAAGTGCAGCGAACCTGTCCTCCATTACTTACGCAACATCCGCTTTATTTGATGGCAACACAAGTACGAGCACGGGTCTAAATAAAGACGTCTATCTTTATTTAGACTTAGGCACAACGACGGTTAACGTATCCAAGATTGCGCTAACGATAAAGTCAGGCGGGTCTATTACGGGCAATTGGAAAATTTACGGCTCGAACAGCCTTTCCGCATCCGCTTCAAGCTGGTCCGCTATTGCTACTCCAACCGGACTAAGCGCAGGTGTTACAACGGAAATTAATGTAACCGCTTCCTACAGATATCTTCTTATCGGCGGCTCTGATACGGCGCTTAATACCTGGATTCATACCTGGGATCAGCTTTCGGAGATTGCGCTTTATGGTACGGGTACCATTACGCCAGCCGCCACGGCATTTGCACATCCGGGTATTATGCAGACGGCTTCCGGCATACAAACGATGAAGAGTATGGTAGCTAGCCAGACAGAGCCATGGTACTCCACTTATAACGTACTTGCGAGCACCGTTGCTTCCTACGGCACTATATCCGCGAGCGATTATACGCTAACGGCTATCACGCATAATAACAGCGGCAGTTATAACGAGATGAGATTAGCGGCATCTAAGGTATATAATTTAGCTTTGTTATACACCCTTACCGGCAATACCACTTATGCTGAAGCTTCTCGGACGATCATGCTGAAGTATGCTTCCATCTTTACCGGTGTAGGCACGAGCGGTGACACAGGCTCTGTCTATGATACCAATCTTGATGTTGGCGTTGTTGCCTTCAAGTTCAGCGCAGCGGCGGAATTACTAAGATATAGTTACAGCGGTTGGTCTGTTGGGGATACGAATTCGCTTCTTGCCATGTATGGCAAGAATACGGGCGGAACAGCCGTGAGTATGTACCAACTGATGTCCAATGCAGCTGTGCTGGCAACCTACGATATGGATAACATTACGCATGGACATGCTGCGATATTAAGAGAAGGATCTATGGCTTATGCTATCTTTGCCGAAGATGCGACCTTGTATAATCTTGTGAAAAATGACTTCAAGGCCAATAGTACGGCCTATTACACGAATCAGGGCGCCGCGTCTTGGCAGAAAAAGCCCGATAAAAGTCAAGGTGCCAACGGATACAGCTTATTGTATAACTACAATGCAACAACGGGGCAAAGCAAGGAAAGTGACAGAGACCAAGCCCACGCTCTAGTGAACTTGTCCTCCTTCATCAATATCGCCCAGATGGCGTGGACACAGGGTGATAACAGCCTATATGAGTTTAATAATAGGCTGTTATTGAAGGCTACCAACTTCAGCGCCCAATATAATCTAGGCTACAACGTGGATGCTTATGTCACAGCCTACCCTTGGAATCATCACAGCGACAGCGGCATTACCACGTATGACAGAGGGAAGTTCAACGATAATATGTATGCAGCTGCTTATAATTATTACAAGTTCTCTTCGAGTGCCGCATCCGGCGAATACGCGTATCTGTCCAAATATGCCAATAACCCGGTATATGTAACGGATCGAAACAGCTATGATGTTACGGGCCTCGCCGCATTGATCTGTTCCGTTGCGGCAAGAGCTGCGGATTACACGAGTAACGTAACACCGGTGAACAATGCGCTCAACTGGTTGACGAGTGGTGTAGCAACCATGTTAAATGGCACTTCGAACATTTATGGCGAGTATGCCACCGGCTTCGTGAGCGGCAGTTCCAGAGACTACAGTAAGCTTAGCCTCACGGGATCGAATGCCATCGCAGCTTTGCCGTATACATCCTTTACCAATGTTACAAAAATCAATATCAATTATTCCAGCACGGATACAGGCACGCTAGAGATCCGAACGGCAAGCAGTACGGGTACCTTGAAAGGACAACCCGAGGACTATAGCACCGGTGCTAGTAATGGGGATAGAGGGACCCTGTTAGCTGCAATTCCCGTGAGCAATACAGGCAGTCTTACCACTTACACAACCACCGCTCTTAGCAATAATATTTACACGACAGCAGGCGCAACTGGCGGCAGTGTAACGGGGAACTATATGATCTATGTTGTGTTTAAAGGGGCAAACGCAAGCACGAGCATGAATCTCTTATATTTGAAATTGCAATAAGAATAGCAGCGGTGCGAGGAGTATTCCTTGTACCGCTGTTTTTTATTTTAGAAGCACGGGATGGAGCCAAACCGCTTATACGACGGCCTATTTTCCGTACTATAAAAACTGCAATTTTAACTATAAAAACAACATTCAAAGCGGAATAGGCAGCATGCTACATTGTATCCACGGACAGCGACACAAACAATCAACGTGGAGAGAAAGGAGAATACGACAATGAAATCAACGTCATCAGTTGCTCTTAACAATAGAGCCCATGATACACAAGCCCGCGTAAAACCAAAATCTTTCCTAATGGAAATGCGCAGAAATGGCCTACTGTATCTATTAATGTTGCCTGGAATTTTATTAGTTTTTGTTTTTGCATATTTGCCAATGGGAGGGATCGTAGTTGCCTTCCAAAACTTCAATGCAATTAAAGGAATAACGGGCAGTGAGTTCGTAGGATTAAAAAACTTCGAGTTTTTCGTCCAATCCAAAGAAGTGCTGCATGTTATTTTCAATACCTTATTCCTGAACGCACTCTTTATTCTGTTCGGAGCATTAGCCTCCGTTTCGATTGCCGTCATGTTCTCGGAGCTGGGGGGGAAATGGTTTAAAAGAATCGTACAAACGATCGTGACTTTGCCGAATTTCCTCTCTTGGACCGTCATCGCCATGTTCGTAACGGCGCTATTATCCAGCGATACAGGGATGCTGAATAAATGGCTGGCCCATTTCCACATCGGGCCAATCGCTTTCTTTAACGAACCGGCAGCTTGGCCATTCATTCTCGTGCTTATCAAGATTTGGCAAGGTGCTGGATTTGGCGCTATCGTATACCTGGCTACGATAACCGGCATTAACCCGGAGATTTACGAATCGGCTTCCATAGACGGAGCCAGCCGTTGGAAGAAGATTTGGTACATTACGCTGCCGCTTTTAAAACCAACGATCATCCTTATGATGCTGCTTGCCATTGGCGGGATTTTCTACGGGGATTTCGGAATGATCTATGCGCTGGTAGGACGTAATGTTCTGCTCTATCCGACCACGGATGTCATTGATACTTACGTGTACCGGGCATTGATGGATCTGGGAGATATGGGGATGTCGGCCGCTGTTGGCGTATTTCAGTCGGTTATTGGCTTCATTCTGGTCGTAACAGTCAACCAACTAGCCCGTAAATTCAGCCCGGACTCCGCGTTATTCTAGATTTCTGTTGAAAGCAGGTGAACGTATTGATTAAAGAAAGCAAAGGAGATCGCCTGTTAAAAGCCGGCATCTTTATCATCCTGATTTTGTTCTCGATCTATTGCCTTATCCCGTTCATAACGGTCATTAGCAGCTCGCTCACAACAGAATCTTCAATTCTCCGTGACGGGTATTCGATATTGCCGAAAGATTTCTCAATGGAGGCCTACAAGCTGATCTTCCGTGACGATACGATCTATCGTTCTTATGGCGTAACGATCTTTGTTACCTTAGTTGGCACCTTGCTCGCAATGCTTGTTACTTGTGCGCTGGCCTATCCATTATCCATTCGCACGCTTAAATACAAGAGTCAGGTTAACTTCTACATTTACTTCACGATGTTATTCCATGGCGGACTTGTAGCGAACTATCTGCTCATTTCCAAGTACTTGGGCATGAAGGACTCGATATGGGTGCTCATCATTCCTGCATTAGTCAGCCCTTGGAACATGTTCCTGCTGCGCAACTTCTTCAAGTCCGTGGACGAATCCCTCTCGGAATCGGCGAAGATTGACGGAGCGAATGATATCTATATCTTCTTCAGGATTATTCTTCCTATATCCATGCCGGCACTTGCGACGGTAGGACTCTTTTACTCCATGGGATTCTGGAACAAATGGTTCGAGGCGATGCTCTACATTTCGGATGAGAAGCTGTTCCCGCTGCAATATTTGGTGATGAGGATCATGAGCAATGCAGAGTTCGCTAACCAGCTCTCCACCCAAATTTCGCTTCCTAATTATGTCGTGCCTACATTGACGACTCGGCTTGCTACAACAGTGGTGACTATTGGTCCAATCATCTTCTTGTATCCGTTTCTGCAAAAATATTTTGTCAAAGGGCTTATGGTTGGCGCTGTAAAGGGTTGACTCCACTCGGCTGAGCACGCCTTTATCGGGCGGTTTAGTATAGCATTCATACGCTTATTCAAAAAAGGGAGGAAGAAAGAAAATGAAGAAATCCATGAAGAAATCATCGCTGCTGCTTGTCACGGCAATGATGGCTGGATCGCTTGCTGCTTGCGGCAGCAACAACAATGAGGCAAACAATTCCGCAAATGCTTCCAATGCGCCTACTGCAGCACCTAGCGAGACGGCCTCGGAACAGGCAGATACAGCTAAAGCACCGGATCCGGTTACGCTAAAGGTCATGTTATTCGGCGATAAACCGATTGATATGGATAAAGTACTGACAGAGTTCGAGAACAAGACCAAGGATACGCTGAACACCAAGCTGGACATCGAGTACAATCCTAATGCGGATCACAAACAGAAGTTGACGCTTAAGATGTCGGCCGGTGAATCGGTTGACGCCGCGTTTGATGCACCATGGATGTCTTTGAACCAGAACGTTTCTCTTGGCTACTATCAAGAATTGGACAAATATTTCAATAATGACGAGTACCCGGGGCTCAAGAAAGCATTCCCGGAAGATTACTTGAACGCGAACAAAATTAACGGTCATATTTATTCCATTCCATTAACAAACGCATTCTACGATATTGACGTCATTTATGTTCGTAAAGATCTGCGCGAAAAATATGGCATGCAGCCGATTCAAAGCTATGATGATCTGGAAACGTACTTGAAAAACGTACAACAAAACGAGAAGGGCATTATTCCGATGGCGAACAAGAATGATCGCGGCTTCTACAAAATGTTCGGCCGGGAAGACAAGATTGTAAATGCGAAAGCCATCTCGATGACACCGGGATTTAACGTCTATTTGTCCGATGACGGCAAGAAGGTATTAGGTGCAACAACATTGGGTGACGATGCTTCCAAATTCGCGGATTTGCCTGCTCCTTATAACGATCCATACTACTTCTATCCGCAATACGATAAGTTCGTAGAATGGAACAAATATATTCAGAAGGATGTATTGTCTGAGAAAGATCACCAGGCTCTCTTCGTAGGCGGCAAATCCGCAGCTTATGAAGGTACGATTAACGGTGCGGCTCAAGTTCGCCAACGTTTGCAATCTGCCGTCCCTGGATCCGACTTGGAAATGTTTGTATACAATTCGCATGTCCGCAATATGGAACCAGCCGCTATCGGCACGGATTACAAAGCATGGAATGATATCGTAATTCCGGTTACATCCAAGAACGCAGAACGTACGATGAAATTCTTCGACTGGCTGTTCAGCAGCTCAGACAATCATGATCTCCTGGAGCTGGGTATTGAAGGGGAACATTGGACCAAAGACGGCGACCGTAACTATAAAATGACGGATAAAACGACCAATTATGTGTTCCCGTCTTACGAGTTTACTTGGAACCCGACTATGTCCCGTATCAATGGCGACAATGACGAGCAAACCTTAAAACTTCTTGATTATCAATCGAAGAACGAGACTTATTATCTGACTCCGATGTCTGGCTTCACGTTTAATACGGAGCCCGTTAAATCGGAAATTGCCAAGATCTCGCCGCTTGTACAACAACGTGATCCAATCTTTAATAACGGATTAGATAAGAACTGGAAGCAAAGCGCTGCGAAAGTTAATAAGCAAATGGAATCCTATGGTCTTGAGAAAGTACGTCAGGAAGTCATCAAACAAGTTCAAGCTTTCCTTGATGCTGGCGGTAAATAAGCAAGCGCATTTGTCTAACATGCTAAGCCGCTGGAAGTTAGGTGGCTTAGCATTTCTATGAGTAGGTTTTATCTGTCTGATACATATCGCGAAATGACACCGCTTACATCATAGAGGTGAGTTCGATCAATTCGACCATGGAGGAATGTATATGCATCATTATTGGAAGCGGCCAATATCGGGGCTGCTCGCAATCGTCATTTTGTGTACGCTGCTGCTTGGCACTGCATTACCCGGCCGGGCATTAGCGGAAGAACAAGGAAGCGTTGTTGTTGTCAAGCTGCCTCCAACCGACGATTCATACGTGAATCCATACGTAGGTTGGCGTGATGCCCGGGACGACAATTATGGATCCAATAATATTCTAATTGTTGGAAATAACAATCAGCCCATGTTGAAATTCGACTTGTCGTCCATTACAGATCCAATCAAGAGCGCCACGCTGAAGCTTTATAAGAACAACAATAATACGTTGAATTATGTGGTCTATCAGGGGCAAGACGACAATTGGTCGGAGAATACGATTACCTGGAATAATAGCCCTGACTTTGGAACAGCTATCCCGGATGCCTGCTCGGTCAATCCGTGTTTGGCTCCTTACGGAACGGGAATAGCAATGCCAATTAATGTGACTTCCGCAGTGCAGGCCGAAGTTGCGGGCGATAAGACGCTGACCTTGTCATTAATTCCTACGAAGGCAGATGGAACGATAGACTATACGGTGTCACCGTCGTTTGATCTAGTCTCTAAAGATAATTCCAATGCTGCTTTGAGGCCCGTATTGGAGATTGAGACGTTGAAGAGCGTGACGGAAGCTGAGCGTGTCGCCAATGATAAGGCCAAGTTAGTGATGCAATTTGAAGGTTTGGCTGTGACAGGCAATATAACATTGCCAACGGAAGGCGAAATGAATTCGACAATTTCCTGGTCTTCCGATCAGCCTTCTGTCATTAGTGCTAACGGGACTGTTACTCGTCCGGAATGGTATGCGGAAGCAGACCAACCGGTGACGCTTACCGCAACGATTACTTACGGTAACGTAACGGATACGCTTGATGTGCATGTGACTGTTCAGCGGCAGCCGACCCCTACCGATGAGCAGCGTGTAGCCAAAGATAAGGAGCTTATTCTCTCCCAATTCAACAACTTGACTGTCAATGAGAATGTGAACCTTCCAACGGTCGGCTCATACGGTTTTTCGACTATCGATTGGCAATCAAACAAGCCGGAAGTAGTTTCTAATACTGGCGACGTTCATCGACCAGCATCCGATCAACAAGATGCTACTGTGAAGATGACCGTAACGCTAACATACGGGGATGTTAGCGACCATGTAGACATGAACTTTATCGCACCTAAAATGACGGAGCGTTTACCATCAAAACTACTTACGATGCAAGGCGTTATTACGGAAGCGCAGGCACTGCTTGCACGGTATACCGTAGGTACGGGTGCTGGGCAGGTTTCACAAGCTGCTAAAGACAAATTCGAGAGTGAAATCGAGAATGCGCAGCTTGTGCTGTCCGATGATACCCGAGACCTCGATTACGGTGTGAACCGCCTGCGTGATGCAGGTACTGCCCTTATCAACAGCGCTCTAATTTCGAACGTCGTAGTTGATACGGCTGCGAATAATTTAGCTTATTCTACTTATCGCCAGGAATTAACCCGACTTGTCTGGCAGGCAAGAACGATGCTGCTTATCGAGCCGGAAATGTACACAAAGGCTGCCAAGCTTGCTGTGCAGGAGCAGATTGATCATGCTGAAGCGGTACTTGACGGAACATACCAAGTTCCATTTATAAGAAATCGTGCTTTCACTGCACCACGGCCGGATGAAGATATTCAGTTTGCGATTGATCATTACGCCCGTTCTTCCCATCCATACGGCACTAAATATGGGCTAAAGGCAGTCATGGCTTGGTACGCGGACAATCATATTTTAACGGGTACTTATAATACGATAAAGTTAAATCCAACGGATGATGCTTTCGTATGGGTGACGGAGAAGACAACTCCGCATAACGGTAATACGCTAATTTATGGCGAAGGACGGAGCAGTTATCTGAAGTTTGACTTGTCCTCTGTTACAGCAAGCGTATTGAAAGCGAACCTCAGGGTAACGAATTACAAATGGGACACGAATACAACACAAGTTCATTACGAGACGAATGATGACTGGCAAGAGGGTACGCTTCTCTATCCATCAACCGGAGCGCCGGTGCTAGGCACGATTATTAACACGTTTGTGCTTGGCGGTAAAGATACAGTTGGTGCAGGTGTTGTTGATTTAACGAGCCAGGTTCAACTCGAACTGCTGGGCGACAAGAATCTTTCCCTCAGCTTGGACAATGCACCTGGAACGGTATGGGCTTCGGAGATTTATTCGAATAATACTTCAGACGTCAGTAAGCGTCCATACTTGGAGGTAAGTCTGAATCAGATCGTGGACGCCAAGCTCCAGGATAAGGTCGATCGTGTTCTCTCGGATGCTGATGCGTTGGTAAAAGGCGCTGTTGTTGGCAATGGGACAGGACATTTTCCGCAGTCGGCTTTAGATGCTGTTAAGGAAAGTGTGTCTCAGATAGTTGAAATACGAAATGAAGGGCATGCAGAAGCGGTTGGAGCTGCACTTGTTCGCTTAGACAATGCGATGCGTGACATGCGTGACGCACAGGTCATGCGTAGTGAAGTTGAACCGAATGCAACGATGTACTTTGACGAATCTGGCCTGCAGGAGCTGCGGGACAAGATCGCGCAATCGCCTGCTCTGAAAGCCAAATATGAGGAAGCTAAAAGCATTTCCGATCAGACATCGCTTGAACAATTGCAGAAATATAAGGTATTCCTAGCTGACAAACCGGACTATGACCAGCTGAATACATTGTACAAATTGTGGAGCGATTCACCAACATTAACGTTTACACCGCCTGCGGGAACCGTATCGGCTACACTGCAATTTACACTCGAATCAGTCGATAATGAGGCGGCTGGTTTGGGTCATGCCTGGATCGACTCCGTCAAGATCACTCCGTCTAATGCAGGTGATCTGGAGATTGATAACAACGGATTTGAAGAAGGAAGGAACATACCAAGTGATTGGCAGCCCGTGACAGTAAAGGGAAGTCCGATCCTGTCATGGGAAGATCGCAATCATTATAGCAACGACGGTACACGTTCTGTATTTATTTCCAACCCAACAGCAGCCGATCAAGGGGCATGGCTGTACTCTCATGATATACCGCTTACGGCGGGACTTGGTTATACATTAAGTTTTGCTGCCAAAATTGATGGGAAGCTTAAAAACGGCGTGAAGGCAACCATAACTTACAAAAATGCTTCAGGTACAACAATTGGTTCTATCGATCTGTTCAGTAATAAGAAAGCAACGATGGGGCCAAACACCAACTTGAGTATTCAAGCTGACGCACTGGTCTATGCCGTTACAGGCGATATTACGTACGCCAAGAAAGCGAAAGAGCGCATCTTGTGGAACTTGAATGACTTCCTGCAAGGAGCGGAATATTGGCAGCTGACCGATGCTCGTCCAGATGGTATTGATGCCTATGGCAAAGTACAAGGCGGTCGGGTCGCTTCCATTATTGCTTCGGCGTATACGTTCATTGCTAACGCTGGTGTCTTCTCGCCAGAAGAGCATGCCGATCTGGTTGCTAAGCTCAATTACATGAACGCGTTTCTTAATGATGGACGGGATCGCACAGAGCTTGACGATTATACCGTTCAGATTGGCGCCAGTAACTGGGAATCGGATGCGGTCATTGGCGCAGCAATGCTGGCAATGGTATTGCCAGAGCTGAACGACAGCAAGCAATTGATTGTAAATGCAAACAAGCTGTTGAAGGCACAACTCACCTATACGATTGGACCGGAAGGCGAGTGGCCGGAATCGATACGTTATTCGTATGCCGTACTTTCGCGGCTTGCGGTTTATGCGAAGGCGCTTAGAAATGAGACTGGGGAGGACTTCTTTGCTTTCCCGAAACTTGTGAAAATGTTCGAATATACGCTGTCGATGCAAACACCGCCATATGCGTATTTCAATAATGGCATTAGTACACCGGCGTTTGGCGATGACTTGTTGTTAGGCGGCAACGAATTCTCGCTGCTTGGTCTCTATTACGACGAAGTTGCTCGCACCAATCCGAAGCTTGCTGCCCAGATGTATCAGACTTGGGTGAAGGCGGGGCAATCCTTGCCGGCTAATGGCGTGGAGACGATTCTGATGGAGAGCTTCTTTACCCCAATCGGGTTTGCTACCGATACGACTCCGATGAAGCTGCAATCAACGGATAAATACAAATGGGAAGGCGTCTATCTGTTCCGCAATCATTATGGCAGCAGTAATGAGTCCTTCATGTCGATCATGGCGAACAAAACACCACTTGGACATTCCCATTACGATCAAGGCTCATTCACGCTGTATGCGGACAGTACTCCGCTTGTACTAGATCCTGGTGTGGAGAGTTATTTCGCTACAACGAAGGCATGGTATACCAGCTCGTCGTCACATAGTACCATGCAATTCCAGAAAGCAGGAAATTCCTCTTATCTAGATACGCCGCTCATCAGCGATAATCAGTCATTCTCCACGAATGATGCGATCGATACGATGTCACTGCGAATTGCGAATCCGAACAGCGGCTCTTCCGGCAAGCATACGAGACATTTCGCTTACGTGAAAGGCTTGGAAGCTTATGTGATTTGGGATCAGG
Organism: Paenibacillus sp. JDR-2; assembly: GCF_000023585.1. Lineage (NCBI taxonomy): Bacteria > Bacillati > Bacillota > Bacilli > Caryophanales > Paenibacillaceae > Paenibacillus > Paenibacillus sp. JDR-2. The sequence goes on from NC_012914.1 coordinate 2,365,571, forward strand.
TTAAAGGAGCGAGTGCAGGAACCATTTGGAATCTGCCCGTAGTGGCTTCGAAGTTGTCCACGATTGAAGGGAATAAGGTAGAGTCGACCGGCCCTTACAACATGGATCTCGAGACTACCGTTCTGCAGCCAGAGAATCCTGTTATTACCCAGGAATGGGGACGTGCACCGGCAATTGTACCGGCTGTTGACGGGGAGACAAAGCTGAATTATATCCGCGTTCCGGCGGAGGCTAATCAGAACCATCTGACCGTTCTTTATCCGAAAGCGAAGGGCAAGGCAGGGCTTGACACAGAAAAAATAAGCTCCGCTGAAGGCATTGATGTCTATCGCTTGCAGTCGGAAGATGGCAAGGGTATCACGGTCGCTGTTAATAACAATGACAGTGATCAAGTGATTTCCATTTCTGCGGAACATACGCTTGTCGAATTAAACACCGGTACAGAATATGCCCTAGAGAATGGGCAAGCAAACGTAACCGTACAAGCGAATGGACTGGTTGTTCTTCAGGACAAAGCAAATGTCACCGTTCCAGATTCAGGCGGTCAAGCAGGTTCATCCGTGAACGCAGGAACAGATTTGAACAACATTGGAAGCGACGGTGCCGTTGACGCGGATACACTTAGAAACGCATTCAAAGCTAATCCAAATGTTGAAGTGAAGGCTAACGACGGCGTTGTCATTCTTCCAGGAACGGCGCTTGCAGATGCGTTAATCAATCCGAAGGCTTCTATTAAATTGACAAGTACTTACGGGACGTATTCTCTGCCGCTCAGTCTGCTGAAGCTTGATGATATGGCGAAGCAGCTTGGGACCGAAGTTGGCAAGTTGTCCGTCCGGATAAACATCCGGAAGCTTAATGATGATGAGAGCAAGAAGCTGAACGATAAAGTGAATACCGTCGGCGGCACACTAATCGCTGATGCTTTCGATTTTAACGTGTCCATTGAGAGCGCCGATGGTAAATCTATCCCATTAGATAGCTTCGGAAGCACTTATGTGAAGCGCTCGATCTTCCTGAAGACGGCACCACCACAAAATGCTACCGTCGCTCTATACGCTTCAAGCAATAATTCGCTTAATTTCGTTCCTAGCAAGATGACTGCGAACTCTGCGGAATTCATGCGTCCAGGAAACAGTATCTATACGGTGGTGGAAATGAAGAGGAATTTTGCAGATGTCGTTGGTCACTGGGCAGAGCAGGATATTAAATTGCTTGCCGGAAAATTGATCGTAACAGGTACATCGCAGACTAAATTTGAGCCAGATCGCAAAATTACACGTGCGGAATTCGCAGCGCTAGTTGTACGTTCACTTGGTTTATCTGAATCATCTATAAGTGAAACTGGCTTTAAAGATATTCAGGGAAGTGAATGGTATGCCAAAGCTGTAGAAACGGCTGTGGAGGCCGGGATTGTGAACGGGTACAATGACGGTTCATTCCGCCCTAATCAAACGATTTCCCGGCAAGAGCTCGCAGTAATGGTTGTTCGAGCTATTCATTACGCGGGGATCACAACGACGATTACCGCTGAAGAGCAAACCGTATGGCTTAGTAAATTTAAAGATCAGAGCGAGGTTACATGGGCTCGGAAAGATCTTGCAGAAGCATTAAGCCTCGGAATCTTAAATGGTCGATCAACAGATCGGATTGGGGCAAGTGAGTCTGCAACAAGAGCGGAATCGGCAGTTATGTTAAGACGTCTATTAACCAAATCAGGGTTCGTAGCTGAATAGCACATTTGATAGAATAAGATAAGTGGAATGAAGGCCGCGAAAGGTTCGCGGCCTTCAACTATAAGATCGGCCAACCAATATTAGGAGGGGAAACTTGATGTGGAGTCCAGACGATTTGCTTGAAAGCTTATATAAGGAAACGATAGAACAACATAAGGAACAGAGCCAAGCAATGAGTAATGAAGAACGGAGAAGTAGTCTTCTTGAGTCCTTACGAGGCACAATAGGAGCTTTTCCTACAATTGCGCAGGGAAAAAAGCCGCGATTGCTTGAACGGACGGATTGCGGTTCTTATATCCGGGAACGAGTGGAGCTTTCGGGAATAGAGGGAATAAGCTTTGCAGCTTATATCCTTATCCCGAAAGGACTTGACGGGCCGCTCCCTGGGGTACTCGCCATTCATGGCCACGGGTATGGAAGCCGGGAGATTATCGGCCTGCTGCCAGACGGCTCTCCCGATGACGGTGAGCCAACTTGCCATAATCGATTTGCGCTTGATCTCGTTGGGCGGGGAATGATCGTTATGGCACCCGATGTGGTTGGTTTTGGAGAGAGGATGCTGGCTGAGGATTTAGGGAAGGATCCGCGAAGCAACAGCTCTTGTTATAAGTTAGCCACAAGTCTGCTGCTTCAAGGGCTAACCCTCACCGGTCTGCGAACGACTGAGCTTCTAGCTGCACTTGATTATTTGGAGTCATATGATCAAGTTGACTCAAGGCGGATTGGAGCAATGGGATTCTCCGGCGGGGCTTTACTGGCATGGACCTGTGCAGCGCTAGACGAGCGTCTTCAAGCGGTTGTGCTTTCGGGCTTTCCAGGTACCTTCAAAGGAACCATCATGTCTGTCCATCATTGCGTAGATAACTATATTCCTGGAATGCTTACGCGTGCAGAGCTTCCGGAATGGATTAGTCTAATTGCGCCACGCCCTTTGTTTGTGGAGTCGGGGTTTAATGATCCGATTTTTCCATCCGAATCGGCGCTCGAAGCGATCAGCGACCTTCAACAGGTATACGATAATTATGAGAAGAAGGATAACTTTTCCTCCGATGTCTTCCCAGGTATCCATGAAGTGAGTGGGCGCAGGGCATTTGATTGGTTGAAGAGACAGCTGACGGCAGGGATGTAGAATAAGATATGGCCTACAAAATTGTGTGATAATTATTGAAAAGCCATTCAAATTTAATAAAAATAATAGCTCGAGATCCCCCTGGCGCCATTAAACAATAAATTCAACCTACTTATTCGAAGTAGGTTTTTTTATTGTTTAATGGCGCCTATATAGGAGCGACCTTGGTTAAATACTTCATTGCGCATGAATCCCCCCCATCACAATAGTTTTGTCTCGTTATGTTCCGTATGCACTTCTATTATGATTAACCTAATCTCTTACATAGCAATCGCTAATGTACCGGATAACGAAATGGCGCCAAATTATCGCAAGTAAGAAAAAACACCGCATCCAGGGTACTAAGACATAGCCACCGCATGACTAAGCAATTAGACGGAGGTGAATTGCTAAGATGTCCACCTAATCGTAAGTCATCCTAATGTTTATGTACGACATTGAAATCAACAATGAGCAACAGAGAAGCAAGGGGAGGACGTAGCCGTTCCTCTTGTCTCTACTATGGGAGGAGCCTTCATCTTGAGAAAAAAATCGTATTTGCTCAGCTTAATTTTTTTAATGTGCTTTGTATACGTGCCTCCTATGGTTACGTATGCAGATGCAGCGCCTTCCTTTACTTTAAATGTGACTAGCACCAAGGTCGAGTTAGGCAATGAGCTGCTGATTACCGTTACCGGGAATGATTTGAGAGATGTGTATGGATATGAATTCAGCCTCAGTTTTGATCAAACCATGCTGGAATACAAGGGAGCTCAAAGCGGCATATCGAGTGGATTTTCAATTAAGCCAATGCTTGAAGGTAATCAATTGCGATTTGCCAGTACGAAGTTGCACAAAGTGGCCGGTGAGAGCGGTGCTTTAACTCTCGCGACCTTAACATTCAAAACGATTCGACAAGGGACGGCTACGCTTCAGTTGAAATCCGTTCAAACAGTGGATAGTCAATTGACCGGACATATGTATCTTCCGGATACAAAGGTGAGCGCGACGATTACAAGCGGTAATTCAGGGGAGTCTGGCTCTGGAGGTACGGGAACGGTTGTAAATCCTCCAATGGATCAGTCATCAGCAGGAAAATTAAACCCGGACGTGAAGATGAATGCTTCAACAAAAATAGCAACAGCAACTGTAAACCAGGCGGTTTGGGATAAGGCAATCATGCAGATAGCAGCGAACGAAGATGGAGCAAAAAGTATAGAAGTCATTATTAAAGCATTATCAGGCGCAACAGCTTACGAACTTGAATTACCGACATCCGCGTTCGCCTCTAATGGAGGCTTGGTACAAATAAAGGTAACCTCGCCACTTGGGACAATTATGATAACCAATAAAATGTTCGAAGCTGGCGTAATAACTGCCGATAGCATTAGGTTGAGAATCGGAAAAGCAGATGCTAGTGAACTTGACCAAGCTCTAGGGAAGCAAATCGGGGATCGACCTATCAGAGAGATAAGCCTGTATACCGGAGACCAAAAAATCGCTTGGAATAACCCGAATTCCACAATAACAGTAGCTGTACCATATTCACCGAGCGCCGATGAATTAAAGAGCCCTGAGCATATCGTTGTGTGGTACTTAAATGAAGAGGGTAAAAAGGTTCCGGTTCCTAACGGCAGGTATGATGCCGATGCAAATGCGGTCATTTTTTCAACCACACACTTAAGTAAGTACGCCATTGCATTTGTTCAAAAAACATTTGATGATATTGCTGCTTTGGATTGGGCAAAAAAACAGATTGAGGTTTTGGCATCCAAAGGGATTATCAACGGTATCTCCGACAAGGCATTTGCTCCTCGCCAGTCCGTTACACGCGCCGACTTTTTAGTCTTGTTAGTACGGACTTTAGAGATTGACGTAAGAAAGGGATCTGGAAGCGAATTTGCGGATGTAAAAGAAAGCGATTATTACCATGATGCTGTAACAATCGCCAGAGGCCTTGGCATTACGGAGGGTGCAGGCAACAATAAGTTCCTGCCTCAAGAGCCAATTACAAGGGAAGACATGATTGTATTAACAGAGCGTACGTTGCGAGCGGTTAAACAATTGACAACAGACTCGAATGAGGAACAACTGAGCCAATTCGAGGATCATGGGAAAATAGCTAATTACGCTGTTCAAAGCGTTGCCGCAATGGTCAGAATGGGACTTGTTCATGGGGTTGATGGCGCAATTGATCCCAAAGGAACAACGGATAGAGCTCAAGCAGCTGTTTTGATGTATAACATTTATTCAAGATTGTACGAGTAGAAATTAGGCCACTTCTCTCAAATTTGTTAGCTCGGGATGAAGGGGGTGATCATCATCCTTAAATAAACGAAGTTAATCAAGTTTTGGTATGGGTCATTAGAGAGTTACCGTTCGTTTTGAAAGTGCTTACAAAATAAAAATATGATTAATGCGAGGGGATAAATTTGAATTCAATGTCAAAAAAGTCTAAACCAGTTGCGTTGTTTGTAGATGGTTCAATAATGTTATCTTCACTTGGACTACCAAGCACAAGTGCGGCTGACGGCAAAGTACAACCCGTAATCTCGAGTCATGTGAAGGAAATACTCACGATTGAAGGCAAGAAATACAGAGATTTGAACGGCAACGGTCAACTGGACATTTACGAGAACTGGGAGAAACCAACAGCAGAGCGCGTGGCTGACCTCATTCCGCGCATGAGCGTGGCGGAGAAAGCCGGCCTTATGCAGATCACCTCTAATCCGAATGCTGCTAACGTCAACGACTTTATCGAAAATCGGCACATTCGTTACTTTATCCTCCGTGACAATCCTACAGCCTTCGATATCGCCACACGGGCGAACGCGTATCAGGAGATTGCTGAGGGCACGCCGCTGGGTATCCCGCTCGTATTCACCTCCAATCCGCGAAACAACATTGCGGAATCTCTCCAGTTCGGCTTCCAAGAGGCCTCTGGACAGTTCTCTACTTGGCCCGGATCACTGGGCATGGCAGCAACGCAAGATCAATCCCTTATCCGTGACTTTGCAGAAATCGCCCGCGAAGAGTGGCGTGCGTCCGGTATCCGGAAGATCTATGGATCTCAGGTTGAGGTTGTGACGGAGCCGCGTTGGCGTCGTATCAGTGAAACTTTCGGCGAGAGTCCAGAACTGAACTCGATGATAGCGACTGAGCTTGTAAAAGGCTTCCAAGGGGAAAAAATCAACAACGATTCTGTTGTCCACACCATCAAGCATTTCTTTGGTGACGGTGCGGTACTTCGAGGATTGGACCCGCACTTACCGCACGGCAAGAATACGCTCTATCCGACGGAGGGAAGCTTATTCAAATACCAACTTCCTCCATTCCAAGCTGCAATTGAAGCAGGGGCGAGCTCGATTATGTCCTTCTATAACGTTCCTAATAACGAGATGAGTGCCGATCAGCTCCCGAAAGAGCTTTGGTACTCGGAAACCGAGCAATTCGAGCAGGTGGCAGGTGCCTACAACAAAGGTTTAATTACCGACCTGTTGCGGAACACGATGGGCTTCAAAGGTTACGTGAACAGCGACAGCGGCGTGTTGGCCGGCATGGCTTATGGTGTCGAGGGTTTAACCATTGAACAGAGGTTCGCAAAAGCAATTCGTGCCGGAACGAGTATCTTCTCAGACAACAATGACCCGAGCGGACTCATCTCAGCCGTTAACAAGGGTGTGCTGGGTGAAGAAGAGCTGACCCCTTCATTAACACTTCTGCTTACGGAGATGTTCGATCTCGGACTGTTCGAGAATCCGTACGTTGATCCGGCAGCGGCCCAGGAAATCGCAGACTCGCCTGCAAATCAGGCACGGGCTGATGAGGCTCACCTTAAGTCGGTTACACTTTTGCGCAACGATAAGGGAATGCTGCCCCTGACCGATACAAAACTCGCTACTACGAAGCTGTACGTGGAGGTTTTCAACGGTGCAAACAGTGCGGCCCAGACAGCTTCAATGAAGCAACTCATCGCTAAGGAAGACCCATCGGTAAACATTGTGAACACGCTCGAGGAGGCGAACGCCGCCCTCGTGGTTTTACGGCCGAAACCATATGAATACCCAGACCTTTCCACGGTGGAAATCCAATTAAATCAGCTAACTGGTATTGACGTGGCAAAGGTTAAACAGATTGAGGCGGCTGTCCCGACTGCCCTAGTAATCAACATGACCAATCCGTGGGTTATCAACGAGGTTGAGCCTGGCGCTGCAGCTGTCGTGGCTACCTATAGCGTTAAGGCTGAAGCACTACTCGACGTGCTGCGCGGTCGCTTCAATCCTACAGGCAAGCTGCCGATTACGATTCCAGCTAGCCAAGAGGCAGTAGAAAAAAATGCACCGGACGTACCAGGCTACGCTGAAGCATTCGATTATACCTACACGAATGCAGCTGGTGACGATTACACATTTGGTTTTGGTTTGTCTTACGAGGCAAACGTTTCTGATATTAGTGCAACGCTCACCGGTGAAACCTCTGTAACGGCTGGAAAAACTTTTAACTTGAACTTTGGTCTCGATAAAGTCGCTCAAAATGTGTATGCACAGGAGCTGACCCTTAATTTTGATCCAGCTAAAGTAGACTTTGTAGATGCAACCTCATTGAAAGCAGGCTTGGAAATTGTAAGCAAAGAGGTAAAGGCGCCAGGGAAAGTACGAATTATTTTCGCGAGCCTAGGAGCTGGGAATGCGATTAACTCGGATGGTGATCTATTACGCTTACAGCTTAAGGCAAAATCGAATGCGCAGATAGCTTCTACTGATGTTAAGTTGACTAATATTATTTTGGCTGACGGGAATGGTGTTGAAACACCGCTTGCCGAAGCTTCTAAAAGTATCAACATTGGTTATATCAAAGGCGACATAAACGGTGATGGTAAAGTGTCCATTGGCGATCTGGGGATCGTAGCCGCAGCATTCGGCAAGACGGACAAAAGCCCTGACTGGGCTGACTACAAGGCAGCGGATGTAAAAACGGACGGGAAAATAGATATTTTCGATCTTTCCACTGTTGCACAATTAATCGAATAAATTCAGAACGAGCCCTAGGAATGCATCTATGGCTCGTTTTTCCTTTGCCGATTAGGATGAGGACATGGTTCATATACGGACCTATCTTATTTTTGTTACGATTGATTTCGATACATAGAGTTGGGCTTTAAACAGGGGGAAAGAGATGTCGAAATATAAACAATGGTTGTATCAGCTATCGTATAAGAAGCGGATCTGGCTTTCGTTTGTCATTTTAATCACGTTAGCGATCAGTACGACTGGGACGATGACTTATTTTATTGCAGCCAAAATACTGAATAGAAATGCCTCCGAATTAAGTCAGAATAGCCTAAACAAGTCTGCCCAGGTCTTCGATGAGAAGCTAAGGCAAATCATCGTATCGGTCATGACGCTGACAATCAGCGAATCTTTCAAGGATATCCTCAATAATGCGTGTGCGGGCGATACACAAAATTATTATCAGCTGTTATCTTCCATTCAAACGCCATTCTCACAAATTCAAGCCTTGGAGCCAGCTGTTCAGTCTATTCTTATTACTACATCTATAGGCGAATTTTACCCGACCAATGACGTGCGGTTGAAAGAGAACTCTTTTTTTAACACGGAAATGTACAAGCTCATATCAGAATATCAGCACGCTATTTGGATAGAAGGACATGAAGATACCTTTTTTTGGAGAAAAGAAAAGGTGATCTCATTAGTCATGCAACCGCTTACGGAGAGCCTAAATAATGAGACTTACCTTATCGTGAATATTAAAGAGCAAGCATTGATTGACCTGCTAATGAAAAATGTAGAGGAAACAGGACAACGATTTTATCTGGTCTCAAATAAAGGCGATCTTGTATTTTCTTCGGAGTCCCGTACTTTGAGCTGTTTTCATGAGAGCCGTTTTATTGAAAATATAAATCAGGATACGAGAGGCAGTTTTGAATATGGAGGAACTAACAACTCTCTATTAATTAATTAATTATTCAAGCCTGTCTTTAGCAGAGGACTGGATTCTGCTTAGTGTTCAATCCAAAGCAGATCTCTTGAAACAAATCCGTTTGATTAAATGGGTTTCGTTACTAATTATGATTGGATGTCTATTGCTTTCCATGATTTATTCTAATATTCTCACGGCTATTCTGCTGAAGCCATTGTTGAAGCTTCGAAACTTAATGGTGAAAGTTGAACACTCGAATGATTTAAGCGTTCGCTTTGAAAGCGAATATCAGGATGAAGTCTCCCAGGTGGGCAGAAAATTCAATAGTATGTTGGAGGAGTTAGCTCTATCGATCAAGGAAACGGAAGAAATTGAAATTAAGAAACGCAAGGCGGAAATCAAAGCCTTGCAAGCGCAAATTGATCCTCATTTTTTATATAACACGTTAAATACGATTTATTGGAAAGCGCAATTGCATCAATCCGATGAGGTCAAGGAGATGGTTCTATCCTTATCGCGTATGTTCCAGCTCGGTTTAAATAATGGATTTGACTATACAACTTTAGAGAAAGAAATTGAGCATGTGAAACAATATTTATTCATTCAAAAAAAATGTTATACGAATCTATTTGACTATAAAGTGACGATAGACTTGGAAAATGATAGCATCATCGATATTACAATCCTCAAAGTTATTCTTCAGCCATTGGTCGAAAACTCCATTTTGCATGGTTTTAAAAATCGTAAATCAGGCGGCCTTATTCATATATGGATTAGAAAAACGGAGGAGCATCTTGTTATTACCGTTGAGGATAATGGGGAAGGCATGAATGTGGATGAGATTAAGCAAAGCTTACAAGTACCCACCCAGAAGACGGGATATGCGCTGCGTAATATTTATCACCGGCTGCAGCTTTATTATGGCGAAGACTCCGAGATGACCTTTGAAAGTATCCCGGATCAGAAAACTTCTATTACACTAACGATCTCAATGAAGGGAAGAGATGGGTATGGAGAAACGGTTTAGCATGTGTGTATTGGACGATATTATAAGCGTAATAGACGGGATATCCCTTGGAATCCCTTGGGCTAATTATGGAATTGAGATTATTGGTACTGCTTTAGACGGCGACGAAGGGCTTAAAATGGCTTTAGAGCTGAATCCGGATATCCTCTTGACGGATATTAGGATGCCGGTCATGGATGGTCTTGAATTAACGCGCAGAATAATAGAAAAGTCCCCGGCATGCAAAGTCATCCTTCTAAGCGGCTATACGGAATTCAGCTATGCTCAGCAGGCGATTCGATACGGGGCTTTTGATTTTGTAGCTAAACCTTTTTCAATGGAGGATATTATAGAGGTTGTCTTAAAGGCAACGGAAGAGATTGAGCTTGAGCGGAGCAAGCATAAAAGAATATATGAGATGGAAGCCAGAGTGAGAGAGAGCAAGCCTCTCCTCAGGCAGGAATACTTTAATCTGCTCATTCGTTATTCTTCAAGCGAGGAGAGTGCCAGGGCAAAGTGGGATTTTCTTGAAATTGATTTAAAGAGAGAGGGCTTTGTTGTGATGGTCGCCGAAATCGATCGATTTTCGAAAACCATTCAAACGCTGCCTATCGGAGAAGTAGAGCTCACCCGTTACGCTTTGCAAAATATTTTGGAGGAGACGATTAACGAATATACGCAAGGGGTCGTATTTAGAGAAAGCATGAACCGTCTTGTTATCATCTACAATTCTACAGATCAGATAGAGTCTGGAGCATTAGCCGAGATTTGTTGCAATAATTGCGCGCTATACTCGCGTCATACCGTATCCATCGGGGTGAGCCTGAGCACAAACCTTATTTCGGAAATTCATCTCGGCTATCAGCAGGCCATAAGCGCATTGTCTTATAATTTTTATACGGGCGGCAACGGGGCATTTCGTTACGGCGATTTTGGCCAAATGAGTCAGCATTTACGCACGTATTCGTTAGACCAGGAAAAGGAGCTTCTTTTTGCCGTGCGTTCGGGAAATCAGGAGGCGGCTCTTGGTGTATTGCAGCAGATTTATGAGGATTGCGCTAAAATACAGCCGCTGCCGAATCCGCAATATCTGATCACGATGTATGATGAATTGGTTTATATGGTCCTGAGAGTATTAGAGGAAAAACTGCATAAGGAAGATTTGCAGGAGTTAAAAGCGGAGATTGAAGCGCATAAGAAGACAGACCGAATGTCGCTGCTAGAATTGCAAAAATCTCTTGAGCAGCTATGCATGAATGGCTGCGTTTTACAAGATAAACATAGAACAACAGAAGCTGAGCGCATTATACATAGGGCTATTGAATACATGAAGGGAAATCTTCATTTGGACTTATCGGTGAATGAATGTGCCACGCTGGTGCATTTGAGCAGCAGTTACTTCAGCAATTTGTTCAAAAAGGTTACTGGTCAAACGTTCCTTCAGTTTGTAACGAATGAGCGAATTGACCAAGCCAAACTCATGCTAATGAAAGGACATCAGGTGCAGGAGGTTGCAGCTGATATTGGTTATGAGGATCGGCGGTATTTCAGCGAGGTATTCAAGAAAAATACGGGAATGACCCCCTCAGAGTTCAAACAGGCTTATTACAAATAGGAGGAAAGACCGTCGGAAAACCCCCCTTCAAGATAGGTTTATCCCATTATGACATTGGTTTTGGTTAACTATAATTATTGATATAACCGGTATAAAAAACGAAGGGGTTGAAACGTTCATGTTAAAAAATACTCGAATCGTTGCTGTAGCTGCAGTCCTTGCTCTTAGTTTAAGCGCGTGTTCCTCAGGCAACGGGAATTCTACGAATACGTCGAAGGGGACAAATGAAGCAGCACCACAGTCGTCTAATGATGCGTCTGCGCAGGGAACAACGAAAGCCGAAAAGGTTAAGCTCAACTATTGGACAGAGGATCGGCATGATTTGACCTACATTCAAGAAGTTGTCGACAGGTTTAACGAAACCAATACAGACAATATTGAAGTAGAGCTGAAAGGACTGTCCGAGAACTATAACCAGTCCGTTGATATTGCATTCTCAAGCAAGCAAGCACCGGACATTATTAGAACGACCCCAAGCAACTTTATTCCTTTCGTGAAGAAGGGGTATCTGGAGCCTCTGGATGGATACTTGAATGATGAGATGAAGACGAAATTTCAACCAGCTCTTGTTGATAAATCAAATATGATGAATGGCCAAATTTACTCCCTCCCCAACTACGGCTATTCAAGCCGGCTCATTTATAACGTTGATCTTTTTGAAAAAGCCGGTATCACAAGCCCTCCAACCACATTAAACGATATGGTTGAGGTTGCGAAAAAACTTACTGAGGCAGGAAAGGATATTGGTGCCTATGGCTTTGCGATTAACTTTAAAGGAGCAGACAACTCTTTTGAGAAAGCTCCAAGGTCGATCGCCGAGTTGAGCGGCCTTGGCGGTTATGGCTACGATTTCAAAACAGGCAAATATGATTTTTCAGGATTTACAGACATCATGAAGGCATTTAAGCAAATGAAGGATGACGGCAGTATGCTTCCGGGCGTAGAAGCTCTGGACATTGATCCGCTGCGTGCTCAATTTGCTGAAGGAAAGATTGGCATGTACCTGTCAATTTCCGCGGAGCCATATGTCTATCAAACGCAGTTCCCGACAAAAGTGAATTGGTCAGCGGCTTTGCCTCCTACGATTAACGGTAATATTGCAGGAGTAGCGGGTTACTGGAAAACAGGTCCATGGCTTTCCATCAGCAGCCAGACAAAAAATAAAAAAGAAGCATGGACATTCTTGGAGTATATGTACAGTGACGAAGTATTGAAAACCTATTATGAAGATGGCTATGGCATGTCTCTTCTACCGGAAATTGTGGCGCAGTCTAAAAATCCGGAAATGCCTGGTGTTGCTGGATTCCTCCCTACACAATACGATGGATTGTGGCCTATATCGCCAAGCGTGACGGTAGAAGGAACGAGTTTCTCGAACCTATTTATTAAATATGTGATTAGCGGCGGAGATTTGGATAAGATGATTTCGGATGCCAATACGCGATACAATGCCGCGCTTGATAAAGCTAGGGCGTCTGGAGATGTAACAACGGAAGCCATGCCGGACTTTGATGCGAAGAGCATGCAAGGAATGTTAGTCAAATAATACTTCTAATGCATGGATCATGCCAAAAAAGGATAGGAGCATTTCGTATGCCCTATCCTTGTTATTTAAGGAGATGAAATCGAACATGACCAGTCTACGCAAATTAGGAGAGTCTTACTCATTTATTTTGCCCAGTCTCGTATTCACTGTGGTTTTAGGGATTTATCCGATTTTATGGGCGATTAGATATATGTTTTATGATTATCAAGGATACGGAGAAGAAGTATTTATCGGATTTGGTAATTTTGCTAATTTGATGAGTGATGGAGCTTACTGGAGCTCAGTTGTAAATACCGCGGTCTATGCGATGGGAAAAATTATCATCACGATTCCTTTATCCTTAATTCTGGCGGTGATTTTAAATAAAGGCCTTAAAGGTAAAAATTTTTTGAGAGCTATTTATTTTATGCCAACGGTACTGAGTACCGCGGTCATTTCTATCGTGTTTTTTAACATTTTCAATTCTTACAACGGAATATTAAATCAATTTTTATTAAAATATCATATCATCTCAAATAGCATTGATTGGCTTGGACCCGATCTAGCCATGGCAACCTCTATTATCGTTGCTATTTGGGGGGCAATAGGAAACTATATGCTCCTATTTCTCGCCGGTCTGCAAAACATTCCGGATGATGTCTATGAGAGCGCTTCGCTAGACGGAGCGAATGCTTCTCAGAAATTCTTCTACATTACCATCCCCATGCTGGGGCCAGTGCTTCAAATGATTATTATGCTGGCGATTACCATATCCCTGAAAGGTTACGAGAGTATTATGGTCTTAACAGAAGGCGGGCCAATCGGGCGAACAGAAGTTATGTATCTATACGTTTATCGGATGTTTTTCCCGATATCCTCTAGTTCGACCATGATTCAACAAATTGGCTATGGCAGCGCTGTAGGCTTTATGTCTGCCGTAATCGTCGGACTCATCACGGTAGGTTATTTCTGGTTATCCAAACGTTTAAACCGTATTTTCTAGCCTAGGGGGTTAGCTGTAATGAACACAGCACCAGCAACGAATACCGCTCCGATAACTAAAATTGGCAGGCGAGCGAAACGTATATTTTCAGGCTTCATTCTTTGGGTGTTTCTTGGAATAGTTGCCGTTTTTACTGTTTTTCCAGTACTCATTACGATATTTGGCTCTTTCAAAACAAATGCGGAGCTGACGGCGGGTGCTACCATTCTTCCAAGCGTTTGGCATTTCTCTAACTACTATGATGCTTGGAAACAAGCAGACTTTGCCAAATTCACTTGGAATAGTTTATTTATTAGTACGATTACGACGATTGGGACACTGTTGTTGGCCTCGATGGCTGCCTATGTGATAGATCGCAGAAATTTTTTCGGAAAGAGCATTTATGTTAGTCTTCAAGCGGCGACGATGTTTATATCAATTGGTGCCGTTGTCATTAGGCCGCAATTCGAGCTTATGGTGAAATTGCATCTGAATTCCTCGTTATGGGGGATTATCTTTATTCTAATGAGCGCTCATGCTACTACCTTTTTTATTCTAATCGGTTTCTTCAAAGGAATCCCTCGGGATTTGGATGAAGCGGCTCATATTGACGGATGTAATTTCTTTTCGGTATATTGGCGGATTGTTCTTCCGTTATTGAAACCGGGCTTAGGCGTTGCGGCATTATTTGCTTTCCGGAATGCTTGGAATGAATATATTCTGCCGCTTGTTTTTACAATGACAAACCCTAAATTACAAACTTTGACGGTTGGTTTAGCAGATTTAAGATACGGTACGACTGCAGCAACCCAAACCCACTTAATTATGGCGGGTGCCTGCTTATCGATTTTGCCGATTCTAATCGTGTATGTTTTTGCCAATAAATCTTTTATGCAGGTAACAGGCGGTTCCGTTAAAGGTTAACCACATGGATATGACAAATTCCGTTGGGAATCGATCAGAGCGGAAATTTTCCTTGGTGTTTTCATTGTGGGGATAAAATGTCGTAATGCCAAAAAATCCCGATCAGCAGTTCTGATCGGGATTTTCGTTAGTGATGATTGGTTGAAAGCTGTTTTCTCATTGATTAAGCCAAGAGCTCCGGAACCTGCTGCTCCACAAAGGAACGCACGGCTTCCGCATCGTCGAGATCAAGCACGGCTTCCGCAACGGAAGCAAGCTTAGCGCGGTCAAGACGCGAGAGAAGCGAGCGGGCGGGGAGGACGGCGGATGCGCTCATGCTGAACTCATCCAGTCCCATGCCGAGCAGTATCGGAATGGCAATTGGCGTTCCCGCCATTTCACCGCACATGCCGACCCACTTGTTTTCATTATGAGCTGCGCTGATTACCTGATTGATCAGCCTGAGGACAGGAGGGTGGAGGGGATCGGATAAGTAACCAAGCTTCGGATTCATCCGGTCTGCCGCCATCGTATATTGCACAAGGTCATTGGTGCCGATACTGAAGAAGTCGACTTCCCGGGCGAACCGGTCCGCCATTTGGGCGGCAGCCGGGATTTCAATCATAATGCCAGCTTCAATCTGTTCGTTGAAAGCGATATTTTCGCCTCTGAGCTCCTCCATGGCTTGCTCGAGCAGAGCTTTGGCCTGGCGCCATTCGCCGAGCGTAGCAATCATCGGGAACATGACCTTCAGATTGCCGTAGGCGCTTGCGCGCAAAACGGCTCGCAGCTGGGTCTTGAACAGCTCAGGCCGATCCAGACAAATCCGGATCGCGCGGTAGCCGAGGAACGGATTGTCTTCCTTCTCGAGCTGCAGGCTTGGCAGCTCCTTATCGCCGCCGATGTCCATCGTCCGGATGACGATGGGGGCATCTTGCCCAAAGGCTTCGGCTGCTTCCTTATAAGCCGTGAACTGCTCCTCTTCGGATGGCAGATCGGGACGGCCCATGTACAGAAACTCGGTACGGAACAGGCCAACGCCTTCGGCGCCTTGTTCATGCGCCTGACGGGCGTCTTGCACGGAGCCAATGTTAGCGACCAGTTCAACCTGATGTCCGTCCGCGCTAACCGAAGGCTTGCCGCGGAATTGCTCAAGAAGCAGGCGTTGTCCCGCAGCTTTTTCTTGCAGCGCTTGATAACGGGCCAGCTCTTCGTCTTCCGGCTCGACCAGAACAAGTCCGGCCGCGCCGTCTACGATAACGAGCTGGCCGTCCTCAATATTCATCGCTTCATTACCGGCGCCTACAATTGCAGGGATGCCGACCGAACGGGCAATTATCGCGGAGTGGGAGGTACGCCCACCGACAGCGGTTACGAATCCGCCGATGACAGATGGATCAAGCTGGGCCGTATCCGACGGCGTCAGATCGAAGGCGAACAGGATAGATTTCTCATTTGTATTTGCGTCTATTGATGCGGAAGCAAATTCATCGGCGTCCGTGCCGTGACCAAGCTTGCGGACGACGCGGCGGCTGACATCGCGGACATCCGCCGCGCGCTCCCGCAAATATTCGTCATCCAGGGAGGCGAGCATTTCGGCTACTTCTTCGCCGGATTCGTTCATCGCCGATTCCGCCTTGTAACGTTGTCCGCGGATCCGTTCCTGTGCCGCGCCAATCAATTCTTCGTCTTCAAGCAGCATCAAATGCGCTTCGAAAATTTCGGCTTCCTTCTCGCGCCCGTCCGCAATCATGCGGGCATGAAGCTCTTCAAGCTCACTACGCGCTGCCGCCACAGCAGAATCGAAGCGGCTGAGTTCAGCCGCTTCTTCACCTGCTTCGACATAAGTAATCCCTTGAGGAACAGCCTCTTCGCGGAGGATAATCGCCCGGCCGATTGCATAACCTTCCGACGCGGCGATCCCTTTTATCTCGGTTGCCATCATTTGAGTGCCTCCTTACTATGCTTCTACAGAAGCCAGTACAGCACCAATAGCGTCAACCGCAGCTTCAGCTTTTTCTCCTTCGGCACTGACGGTTACCGTATCATTTTGCTTGGCTCCGATCGACAGCACGTTAACCAGGCTTTTTGCGCTGACCTTACGTCCGCCTTTCTCCAGGTAAACGGTGCCTTCGCAAATTTTAGCAGCTTCAACGATTTTTTTAGCGGGACGGGCGTGGACGCCCGTCGGGTTCATAACTACGTATGCTTTCTCCACCATAAATCCTCCTAAAAAGAATTGCCACGCAAATGGCCTTGTTTGGGCTATTTGTGGTGATTCTTACTTCGTAAGTTTAAGTTAAGTGATTCATCCTATTATTTATCTGATTACATGCGTTTTTTAATTTGTTCTTTCAACCGTTCCGACTGCGTACCGAAAATCGCCTGCACGGCGCCTTTCCCGAGACGCATAACGCCTGCCGCTCCAAGACGCTTCAGCTCAGCGTCGTTTACCGCTTTCTCGTCTTTTACGATCAGACGGAGGCGGGTGATACAAGCATCGATGCTCTCGATATTGCCGGAACCGCCGAGCGCAGCAAGGACCTGACTCGCTTTATCGTCGCCCGCACCTGCCGGAGCTGCATCCTTGGCGCCTTCTTCCACCAAGTCATCGTCTTCGCGGCCTGGCGTTTTCAGGTTGAGCTTCACGATTACGACGCGGAACAGGACATAGTACACCACAGCGTAAACGAGACCAATCGGGATAATCATCCAGCCCTTCGTGGAGAGCGGATAGTTGATCGCGTAGTCAAGGAAGCCGGCCGAGAAGCCGAAGCCATGATGAATGCCAAGCTCAACGACAAGCCATGCGGAGATACCGGTCAACACGGCGTGGATCACGTACAGCACCGGTGCCACGAACATAAACGCGAATTCAAGCGGCTCTGTAATACCCGTCAGGAACGAAGCAAGAGCGGAGCCGATAAAGATGGAAGAGACAAGCTTGCGTTTTTCCGGTTTTGCCGTATGAATAATCGCAAAGGCAGCAGCCGGGAGGGCGAACATCATGATCGGGAAGAAGCCTGTCATGAACATGCCTGCAGTTGGGTCGCCTGCAAAGAAGCGGTGCAGGTCGCCGTGAACGACGTTGCCGGCAGCATCCGTGTAGTCGCCGATTTGGAACCAGGCGATTGCGTTAATGACATGGTGCAGACCAAACGGAATGAGGAGCCGGTTGGCCGTCATGAAGATAAACGCGCCGACGCCGCCAAGGTCAACAATCCAGCGGCCGAACGTATCGAGCCACGATTGGACAGGTCCCCAGATGAGACCAAAGATAAGACCTACGATAACCATTGCAAACGAGGTGATAATCGGAACAAAACGTTTGCCGCCAAAGAAGCCGAGCCAATCCGGAAGCTTGATGTCATGGTACTTGTTATAGAAGTAGGAAGCGACAAGACCCGCAATGATACCGCCCAATACACCCATGTTAAGCGTTGTGTCTTTATCCACGAGACCCGTGAATACGGTTGGGATTTTGCCCAGCACGTTCGTAAGAACAAGATACGCGATAACGGCGGCAAGCGTTGCAACCGCATCGCCGGCCATCCCGATCGCAACGCCAATCGCGAAGATGAGAGGCAGGTTGTCAAAAATCGCGGAGCCTCCCGCTGCAAGGAACGGAGCGATATAATGGTTCAGGAAGTCGCCGAACTGGCCAAATCCGAAATCCTTTACATAATCGATGTTGCCGAAACGAAGCAGAAGGGCTGCCGCAGGCAAAGCTGCGACGGGAAGCATTAGAGATTTACCGATCTTTTGCAAAAATGCGAGCATCTTATCTCACTCCATGTCAATAGTTTAGGTTTTCAGAACAACCTTAATCGTATCCGGATCTCCGGCATTTACGGTTTTGAAGGTGCATTCCACTTTCTCCGCGCCTTCTTCGTTCGCTACGATAACCGGCGTTATTACCGGGTAACCCGCATCGCGGATTTTGTCCAGATCGCATTCGAGAAGGGTTTGACCCGCTTTGAAGGAATCGCCTGTCTTCACAAGCGCTTTGAAGCCGTCGCCGTTTAAGGCGACAGTATTGATGCCAACGTGAATAAGCAGCTGCAGTCCGGACGAATGCTCAATGATCAAGGCATGATGCGTATCGATCAAATGACTTACTACGCCGTCAAACGGCGCGATGACGCGGCCTTCCGTTGGCTCGATTGCAACGCCTTCTCCCATTAAACCCTGCGCGAACGCTTCATCAGGCACTTCGCTCAGCGGAACAAGCTTGCCGCTAAGAGGTGCAGCTACACTAACGGAATTCGATTTTTTGCCAAACCATTTCATATGATCTACTCCTTGCTATCCATGTTGTTGTCTGTCTATGTTCATTCTGCATCCACCGATCGGAACAACCGGTACAAATGCATCGCGAGATAACCGATCTCGTCGGAGGAGACCTTGACGTTTAGTCTTTCTCCGATCATTTGCGCGATTAATTCCGCCTTCTGGTGCTCAGTAGGTATTTTGTCTTTAATCTCTGCGGAGAACGGATTTTCGGTTTCCTTATTCTGCAAAATACGTTCCATCATATAACGCAAATGCATAATCAGCCTGGCATAATCCGAGCTCTTCTTAGACAATGGCGCTTCCCGCCAGCCTTCGATCCGCTCAACGATCTCGTTCATCAGCTCCGTCAGCTGAACCATCTGTCCTGCGGTTACGGACCCTGCTGCCGAATACACGTGATACGTTAGAAAACCAACTTCATCTTCAGGGATAGTGATGTCGAATTTCTCGCTGATCATCTTGGCTGCCTTGGCGGCGATCTTGAACTCCTGGGGATAACACATCTTTGTTTCATACAGGAAAGGATTGACGATTTCCATGCCGTTTCTTAACCGGTAGACGACAAACTGGATATGGCTCGGTAAGGCGAAGTACACTTTCGGATCGACAGGCGTTCCCAGCCGTTCCCGAATCTCATCAATGATCTGCTCGGAGATTTGCACCACTTCCGGGTCCAATTCCTCCAGTAGAGAATGGTAATGCAGCGCTTTATCCCGGTCGTCAAGCCGGTACCGCTTCTCAATTCGCGGGTCTTCGGCATCGATAAACTTCTGGCCCTTGCATGAGAAGCCAATGCCTTTGCCAAACAGCACGTATTCCCTCGATGACTTCGGTTCCATCGTTAGGATGACATTGTTGCCAACGATCCGATCGATCCGAAGTTGTCCCGTAAGTCCCACGTCAATCCCTCCTCTCAGTAGTAAATTCCCCATTTTGAGCACAAAAAAACCAAGAAAAGACACCGCCGTATTCCGGGCGGATACTCTCCTTGGCTCATGCCTAGTCGAACTAGTAACATGCCAAAAGGCTTGTTATATATTTGGCTCGTTATCACTATAAATCATGCAAGCGTTTACGTCAATTGAAAAATATTCACTCCTCCTATTCCTCTCCGGTGATTCTTGAGACCTACCTTACAAGAACCCTTCTAGTTGGTTTTCATATAATAGTAGATAAAGCATCCTTTAAGTTTTAGAGGGTCAATAGGGGGTGAAACAGATGGCGACGCTTATTTCTCACTTCTATAATGAGGCATATTTGCTGCCTTGGTGGCTGATGCATCATGTTCCCTTATTTGACCATGGCATTATGATTAACCGAGGGTCAACGGACAGATCTGCGGACATTATCCGGAAGCTCGCTCCTCACTGGGAAATCAGGGATTCCGTCGTTCCGGACTTCCATGCCGTTAAGGTCGACAAGGAAGTGATGAGTATCGAGAAGGCGGTATCAGGCTGGAAAATCGTGCTGAATACAACGGAGTTTCTCGTCAGCCGATACGGCATTCAGCTATTTCAGATCCTGGATTCGCTTGGCGGAAAAATGTATTCGGTGCGGACCATTACGATGGTTGATCCTCCAGGTTACTATACGGATCCTATCTATGCGCTGCCGCTGGTCAAACAACGCTATCACGGCTTATTCCCGGCAGATCCTCAAGCCTTGTATCACGGAAGATTTATTCATAAATACAGAAGCGGCGGATACACGGCAGGCAGGCATTGGACGACCAAACCTTATGAGGTGCTTCTGATTCCGGCTTTTATTATGAAGTTCTCGTTCAGCCCGTGGAATCACGCGATGCGTGCAAGAAAAATGCAGATTGGCCCCACGATTCCGGAAGATGCTTTGAAGAGCAATATGGGAAACCATCATCTATTTAATTTGCAGGAACTAGAGGCTAAATATTTAGCTCTTGCGGGAATTACGGAGGATTTGCGGCGTATCCCGGAATTCAGGTCGTTAAGATTACGTTAGCGTAGGTTACTTCTGATCGGAGGGAAGGGATGACTTGTGGTGCATAAGGTAGCCGTGACTGGCGCAACCGGCTGGATTGGCCGGTATGTAGTTGCTTTGCTGCTGGCAAAAGGGTATGAGGTTCATGCCACTTACAGAAAATCCAAGCTTGCATTAGGCGGGATTTGGCATCAGGTCGATCTGCTGAGCGCGGACGAGGCGGTACGGTTTATCGGGAAGGTAAAGCCCGATTCGTTAATCCATCTTGCTTGGGACGCCGTTCCTCCGGAATGTTACCGGTCCCTGGCCAATTATGAATGGACAAGGTGCAGCATGGCGCTTATTCATCAGTTTGTCCAAAGCGGCGGCAAGCGTATAATTGTAGCCGGAACGGGCGCGGAATATGTATGGGGAGAAGGGGGATTGTCGGAGAAGGAATCGCCGGATTCTTATATTCATGCTTATGCAGCCTGCAAAAACAGCCTGCGGGTCTGGCTGGAATCCTATGCCCGGATAGCCGGCTTTAGCTGCGCATGGGGCAGGTTATTTCATTTGTACGGTCCCCATGATCCGGGTAAAAGACTGGTGGCGTCTACGATTACTTCCTTGTTGAACAAGAAAGAAGCTTATTGCAGGTACGGCGGTCTGTACCGGGATTATTTGTATATCGAGGACGCGGCGGATGCACTGGTTAGTCTATTCGAAAGTCCCTGCGAGGGAACAGTAAATATTGCAAGCGGACAGCCGGTTCAACTGGAGCGCATGGTCAGATTGATCGGCAGCCTTATAGGAAGCGAAGCAAATATCAGAATTGGCGATGAGCAGCCGGAGGAGCCAGTTGTGGTATTGGCGGACATTTCTAGACTTGATTATGAAGTGTTGTGGAAACCCGCGTTTTCATTGCCCCTAGGTTTGGAACGGACTATAAAATGGTATTCGGATCGGCCTTAACAGGAGTGCTGTGCCATGTCCGATATGGTCAGCTCTTCTTTTTTTGCGAGTAAGCTTGACGAATTCGTCATAATTAGGCACAATTACTTACTAGAGACTTCACTTACTATACGTATACTACTTACTTTACGTACATGAATAGGAATGGAAGCAATGTCAATCATTAGACTATTAGATCACGGTGGCATTGCTGAGGAGGACATATGGATGGTTTCATCAGGGAATGACGGAAATTTTGAGTTTGGCATTTACACTTTAGGCGATCTTGCGGTTGATTCCCGTACGGGCGGGCTCAAGAACGCGGGAGAACGAATGAAGGAGATTATCCGGGCAGCCAAAGTTGCGGATGAAGCGGGCATTAACGTATTTGGAGTAGGCGAGCATCACCGCCTGGACTTTGCTTTATCCTCGCCGCCGGTTATTCTTGCCGCAATAGCGCAAGCGACCTCCCGCATTCGTCTTACAAGTGCAACTACGGTACTAGGGACGGCGGACCCGGTAAGGGTATTCGAGGATTTTGCGACGCTGGATCTCATCTCTGACGGGCGTGCTGAGATTATCGCGGGCCGCGGCGCTTATATCGAATCGTTTCCGCTCTTTGGCTTTGAGCTGGATGACTATAAAGAATTGTTCGCTGAGAAGCTTGAATTAATGAGACAGCTTAATTTGTCGGAACGGATTACATGGAACGGCCGACTCCGCAGTCCTTTGGAGGATGCGGAAATTGCTCCGCGTCCGAAGCAGGCGGCGATCCCGATCTGGGTCGGCGTAGGCAGCACGGCGGAAAGCGCGGCTCTGGCCGGTCGGCATGGGGCAGGCATGGCACTGGCGCTGCTTGGCGGAGAACCGTCGAAATACAAGCATCTTGTAGACTGCTATAAGGAAGCAGGGGTCGCAGCGGGCTACCGGAAAGAAGAGCTGAGGGTAGCGATTACCGGTCACTGTTATGTTGCGAAGACAACCGGGCAGGCGCTGGATGAATTTTATGCCGGCTATTCGGTGTACTATTCCCAGTTCATGGGCGGCAAGGAGAACGGAACTCCACTCTCGCGGGAGGACTTTGAGAAGCTGGCGGATTCGCTTGCGATCGGCAGTCCGGAGCTGATTGCGGAGAAGATTATTGCTCAGCATAAGCTGTTTGGCCATTCCCGCTTTATGGCTCAGATGGACATTGGCGGCATGCCTGCCGCGCAGGTGGAGTCTTCGATCCGATTGCTGGCGAAGGAAGTTGCGCCGCTTGTCCGGGAAGCCCTGCAAATAAAAGTGTAGTTAAACGATTGCTAAAACTCACTATTCATACTAGACAACTCGGAAAAACAGCGTTATACTCAATCCAATCATTTAAAAAATTTAATGGAATAAGGATCTTCGGGGCAGGGTGAAATTCCTGACCGGCGGTAAACGTTAATTCTGCTTGGCAGAGGATAGCAAAGCCCGCGACTCCCTGAGCTGACTAACAGCAAGGGGACTGACTTGGTGCAACTCCAAGGCCGACGGTATAGTCCGGATGATAGAAGATCGCTTAAGTAAGCCTGCAGAAGGCGGGAAACCGCCAATATGCATGTTTATTTGAGTTGGCCCCGATTCGCGAACAACCAAGCGGATCGGGGCTTTTTATTGCATAGCGAAACCGTCTGCTGCTCTTCTAGCCGAAGGAGCAAACGGTAACGCTTGCTCCGTCCTGTATTCAGAAAGGGTACTCATTATGAGCAATATTACCGCATCACCACTTCTTCGTACCAAATCTCCCGTTCGGCCGGAGTTTTGGCTGGTTGTCCTTGGAGCCGCGCTGTGGGGCGTGGATCCGGTATTCCGCATTATTTTGCTGAAAACATTAACTTCTACCCAGATTGTACTGCTTGAGCATATCATTTTGTTTATCGCCGCAGCCCCAGTGTTATGGAAGTTCCGCGCGGATCTCCGCGATGTTCGTCTCCGCCAGCTTGGCGCATTGCTGTTTGTCTCGTGGGGCGGCTCGGCTCTGGCAACGATTCTGTTCACGCAGGGTCTCGTTCATGGCAATCCCAACGCGGTCCTGCTGCTGCAGAAGCTTCAGCCGCTCTTCGCTATTGTGATGGCAAGGATGTTATTGAAGGAGCTTCTGCCTAAAAAAATCGGTCCGTTGCTCGTTCTCGCCATTGTCGGAACTTATTTGCTGACGTTTGGATTTACGCTTCCTTTTGGGCATGTCAATGAATTTGTTCAGGTCGGCAGCCTGTTGTCCTTAGGCGCTGCGGCGTTATGGGGCGGCTCGACGGTTATGGGGCGTTATCTGCTTGGCAGCATGAAATACGAGACGGTTACCTCTCTGCGATTTATGATGGCCTTGCCATTGTTGCTCGTCATTACCTGGTCGGAAGGAGCGGCATGGAAGCTGGCGGAAGGGACGGATCCGGTAGCTGTTATCGTCAATCTGCTGCTTCAGGCTTTGCTTCCTGGGCTCGTCAGCCTTCTTGTCTACTATAAAGGCCTAAGCAAGATCAAGGCCTCTTATGCGACAATCGCCGAGCTAAGCTTCCCGATGGTTGGCGTTCTCCTGAACTGGACGGTATTCGGCCAAGTGATTACTAGCGCGCAGATTGCAGGCTTTGTGTTTATATGGTTTACGTTGTTTTTCATTTCCAGGCAGCAGAATTAAGCGAGGACATATCGCTTTTAACCGCTTTCATATCGGGTCAATTGCTGATATACTGCGGTTGGAGGTGTAGGAAATAATGGAGAATAGAACGATTAAATGGGGCATTCTCGGCGCAGGCTGGATTGCATCCCAATTCGCCCGCGATTTGGCTTTTGCCCAGGATGCCGAGCTAAGCGCGGTAGGCTCCCGCTCGCTTGAGAAGGCGGCAGAGTTCGCCGGCAAATTCGGCGGTAAACGCGCGTATGGAAGCTATGAGGAGCTGGTGAACGATGCCGAGATCGACATTATTTATGTCGCGACTCCTCACCCGTCCCATAAGGAACACGTTCTGCAATGTCTTCGCGCAGGCAAAGCGGTATTATGCGAGAAGCCGTTTACGGTCAATGTAAAAGAAGCAGAGGAAGTCGTGCAATACGCAAGAGATAACCGCGTTTTCTTGATGGAAGCGATGTGGACGCGGTTCCTGCCGGTCATCCGCAAGGTCCGTGAATGGATTGCAGAAGGCCGTATCGGCGAAGTCCGGCTGCTGAAGGCAGACTTTGGATTCCGTACCGGAGTTAATCCGGAAGGACGTTTATTTAAACCGGCTTTGGCTGGCGGCGCGCTGCTGGATGTCGGCATTTATCCGCTCTCCTTCGCATCCATGTTATTTGGCGCAAAACCGAAGCAGATTCTTAGCACTGCTCATCTTGGCGAGACTGGCGTAGACGAGGAGAACAGCATCCTGCTATCTTACGAAGGCGGTCAGACCGCCCTGCTGAGTTCGGCAATCCGTCTGAACTCGGGCAGCGATGCTTACATAATGGGGACGGAAGGCTCCATTAAGATTCCTTCCTTCTTTAATGCCAAATCCGCAACGCTAATCGCAGCGGACGGTACGGAAGAAACCTTCTCGGATGACCGCACGACACTTGGTTACGTGTATGAGGCCGAAGCGGCAGGACAATATCTCCGTGAAGGCAAGCTAGAGAGCGAGGTTATTTCGCTGGACGAAACCCTACAGCTGATGCGGACGATGGACGAAATCCGCGGGCAATGGGGACTGCGTTATCCATTTGAATAATAGATAAAGAAAAGGACCGGTTCTGTACCGGTCCTTTTTGTCTTAGAATAAAAAAGTGGCCCGTATTCGGGGTACGGGCCCAAGAGACAAGCTATATCAAATAGGGAGTATGGTTAATTATGTTCTCCCAAGATTAAACAAAGCTGAAAAGTACATTAGTTTCACATAAAAAAATAAGGGCTATTGTCCATGAAGCTAAGGTATAATGATCTCTATATTGTTCGCCATATTGCCGGAGGGGGAAAATTCACATGGAAAATATTAATTTTTGCATGGCTTGCGGAGATAAGCTGGAAGTAAGAGAGATTGGCGGGGAGAACCGCAAAGCTTGTCCAAGCTGCAGCTTTGTTCATTGGGGCAACTACAGCGTCGGAGTAGGTGCTTGCGTGGTTAGAGATAACAAAATATTGCTTGTACGCCGTGCCCACGAACCGGGTAAAGGGTATTGGACAACACCGGGCGGTTACATTGAACAGTTCGAGCAGATTAGAGGCTCGGTAGCCCGCGAGGTATTGGAGGAAACAGGCATACGCGCGATCGTGTCCAAAATTATCGGCATACGCGACCGGCCACATTCGGTACACGACGTCTACATTACCTTCGAAATGGAATACATAGACGGCGAGCCTTGTCCGGACGGCGTAGAAGTAGACGGAGCAGGCTTCTTCAGCATAGAAGAAATGGAATCGATGAACGTCGCCGATTTGACCGCGTGGCAGGTCGATGTCGCTCTGAACGGCGGCGATGGCGGCTTGGCCGAGGACACCAAACCAATCCGCGACAGCCTTAAGAAGTACGGCCTCTATCGGGCTAAGTAACCGTGAGCTAACCGGACATTTTCGCTGATTTAACGGTATTGACTCTGGAAGGCCATTTTTTGTTCGAAGCGGGAGTATTGCTCAACGTAGTGAGGCGAGCTCATAAAATAGTGAGCCAAACCGCGCTGAAACTCGGGGCAGGGGAACGTGCGAATAAGGCGTATAACCTCACTTTTCGTGCCAAAGGATTCTAATAAATAAGGAAAATCGGTGAGAATACCTCACTAATAGTGAAGTTCTCCGCCGAGCAGTCATTGTTGTCTGAAATGTGAAGTATCAAAATTACAAAGAGCCCCGGAATAATCCGGGGCTCTTTGTTTGTTCCCACTCCCACACCCGATAAACAGGTGTGGGACGAAGCGTTTGTGATGTTAAAAAGTGCGTAAGGAAAGTATCTTCTGGAGGAGCGTAGCGCTTGCCTTTGTTCTCGTGGGAATACATCTAATCCAATTCAATCGGAATCCCACGAGACCAACAGCAACCGGAAGAAGATACTTTTCTGAAGCATGCCTTTTATCATCACATCTGCTTCGTCTTAAACAACCGGTTTATCGATCCGCCATTATTAATGATACGCAAAGCATTCGCCAGCAGATCCGCCATTGGCAGAACAACAAACTTGTCCGAATGGTTCGGGTCAATTGCGATTGTATCCGTAATTACGACCTCTTTAATGAAAGGATGCGTCAGCTTCTCGAGTGCGTTTTCCGAGAAAAGGCCGTGCGTGGCGCAGATAAAGGCATCATTGGCGCCGCGCTTATTCAAAGCTTCCACAACCTTGATAATGGTGCCGCCCGTATCGATCAAATCCTCGATAATAATCGGCGTCATGCCTTCGACTTCACCGATAATATGCGTGATTTTCGATGTATTGTGGGCAGGACGGTTCTTGATCATAATCGCGAACGGACAGTCCATGTAGTTAGCTAGCTTCTCCGCTGTAGTTGCGCGTCCGGCATCCGGCGAGACAACAACAGGGTTTTTAATGTTTTTGCTCTTCAAATAATCCGTGATCAGATCAAGGGCGGTAATATGATCGACCGGAATTTCGAAAAAGCCCTGAATCGGATCGGCATGCAGGTCAACCGTAATGAGGCGGTCAGCGCCAACCGTCGTCAAGACATCGGCAACGAGCTTGGCGGAAATCGGCTCGCGTGGAGCGGATTTCCGTTCCTGACGGGCATAACCGTAATAAGGCATAATGATATTGATTGTTTTTGCAGAAGCCCGTTTGGCAGCATCAATCATAATCATAAGTTCAACAAGATGCTCATTCACCGGATGAGACAGTGACTGAATGATATAAACATGGGCCGAGCGAATCGACTCTATGTATCGTAGGCTGATTTCTCCGCTTGCCTGCCTGGAGATTTCAATGTCTCCAAGAGGAACGTTAAGTTTTCGGCATAGCTCTTCCGCGAGCGGGCGGTTAGAGGAGCCGGAAAAAATTTTTACATTTTGCATCCGCTTTGTCTCCTTACGTTCATTATACAGATAGTCCCATTATAGCCTTTCCCCAAGCAAATTCAAAATTCCGGTAGGCCCAAAAAAGAAAAGCGGTCTTGAAAAGTCCGCTCTGGACCTCTCAAGACCACCTGTTTACGCTTATTTCGCTACGATATCCTGGATTGCTTTTTCCAGCTTGTCGAAGAGCTGGTCTTTATCAATCGATCCGCCTTGGTACTCTTGCATTGCAGCGCCCCAGCCTTGCGGTACGCCGTCTGGGTAACGACCCCAATGCCAGCCGCCGGCAGTTGCCGCTTGCTCGGATACGGCTACGCCCATTTGACCGATTTCATCCGCTGTAGGTTTAATGGAAGTCAATGCAGGGATAAATTTGAATTCTTTTGTCAGGTACGATTTGCCCGTGTCCGAAGTAACCATCCAGTCCAGGAACTTTTTCGCTTCTTCAGCGTTTTTGGATTTGCTGTTTACGATCCAGAAGTTTGCAGGACCCGTGTAGATATGAGCATTGCCGCTGTCGTCAATCGGAATAGGGAGCAGGCCAACGTTCAGCTTCGCTACTTTGTCCACGTCGCCTTGGATCCAGTTACCTTGTTGAATCATCGCTGCTTTGCCGGATGCAAAGTTCGCAACCTGCGTCGCATAGTCGGTAGTCAGCTTGTCTTTTTGGCTGTATTTGAAGACAACGTCAACGTAGTTAATCCATTTCTTGAATACATCATTGTCCTTGAAGTTTGCGCTTCCGTCTTTTGTTCCGTTAATGAAGGCAATTGGATCCGGCTGCTCGGCAAGACCAACGTTGATTGTATGATGACCGATCGACCACCATTCGTTTGTTGTCGAGAACGGCGTAATGCCTGCTGCTTGCAGTTTTTTCGCTGCGTCCTCAAGCTCAGTCAATGTTTTAGGAAGGGTAGTGATGCCGGCTTTTTCAAACAAGTCTTTGTTATAGAAAATGCCGTAGCCCTCGATGTTCATCGGCATGCCGAGCAGCTTGCCGTCTACTTGAGCAGGTCCTGCAGCAGCAGGGATGACGTCTTTCGCCCAAGGCTCGCCGGACAAGTCTGTCGCACGGTCATAGTAAGCTTCAAGCGCTGCATAACCTTCTGAGTTAAAGATCTCAGGTTCGGAGCCGGAAGCGATTTCAGCCTTCAGCAGGGCATTGTAGTCTTCGCCGCCGCCATGCGTTTCGACTTCGACTTTTACGCCGGTTTCTTTCTCATATTCTTCAGCCATACGGTTAAGCGCATCGGCAATTTCCACTTTGAATTGGAATACTTTGATTTTTACGTCTTTTTTCGGAGCCGTGGAAGCTTCCGATGTTGCGTTGGCGGATTCAGAAGGTTTGTTGCTTGCTTCGGAGCCTGAGTTATTACCGTTGTTGCTGTTATTGCCGCAGCCGGCTGCCGTTAAAGTCAGGATCGCTGCAGCGAGAAGAATAGAAAACTTTTTCATTTTGTTAACCTCCCCATTTTTGTCAAAAGGTTGTTCTCTTTACAAGTTTGATTATATGGAAGCTTAAAGCCAAGAAACACAGACGTTTTTGTCGTGAAAAGTGCAAAATATTGATTTTACCCTTTAAGCGATCCCGAAGAGATTCCCTCGATAATATGCTTTTGCAGCATCAGGAACATGACGATGATCGGCATAATCCCCATTGTCAGACCGGCCAGGGCCAGATCCCATTGCTTCGTATATTGCCCGAAGAAGCGGGTGATCGCAAGCGGAATGGTTGTCAAATCCTTGTTCGAACCGATGATCAGCACCGGCAGCAGGTAGTCGTTCCAGATCCACAAGCCGTTAAGGATAATAACCGTTACGATAATCGGACGAAGCAGCGGGAATACGATGCGCCAGAATACGCCATACGGCGAGCAGCCGTCCACTACCGCCGCTTCTTCAATCTCAAGCGGTACGCTTTTGATAAAGCCGTGGAACAAGAAGACCGAAAGCGATAGACCAAAACCGAGATAACAGACGACAATGCCGAACATATTAGCCCTAAGCTCCAGGAAGCTTGTTACGCGTACCAGCTGCAGCATGACCGATTGGAACGGAATGATCATGGCCGAGATAAACGCCGTGAACAGGATTTTGTTGAATAAGGTTGGCTTGCGGACAAGCCGGTAGCCCGTCATCGCGCTGATAATAACAATACCCGCAACGCTGATGCCGGTAATCAGAACCGAGTTCAGCAAGGCTTTCGGGAATTTAATAATATCCCATACCTTCGAATAGTTCGTGAACAGGTACTTGTCCGGGAGAGAGGCGGCGTCCACCATAATCTCGCCAAGTCCTTTTACCGAATTGACAAGGACGAAGTAAAAAGGAGCTATGAAGAGCAGAGCGAGCAAGATAGCTGCAGCTGCTACGGCCCAAAGCCGGGAACGGGAAGCTGTCATTTACGCTTCGACCTCCTTCCGTTTGGTCAGCCACACTTGCGTGACGGCAATGATGGAGACGGCGAAGAAGAACAGCATCGCTTTGGCGGTGCCTAGACCGTAACGGTTGTTGACCAGCGCCTCGGCATAAATGTTATAAGCTAGCGATTGGGTGGAAGTACCCGGACCGCCTTTGGTAAGCGAAAGGTTCAGGTCGAACATTTTGAACGCGCCGGACGTCGTCAGGAACAAGCAGACCGTAATGGCCGGCATAACAAGCGGCATGATCACTTTGCGGACGGTTTGGAAATACGTCGCTCCGTCAATCGTTGCGGCTTCCATCAAATCCTTCGGCACGCCAACGATTGCCGCGATGTAGATAACCATCATGTAGCCGGTCGTCTGCCAGACGAAGACAATGACCAGTCCCCAGAAGCCGGTCTCCGGCGTGCCGAGCCATGGAAGCTCGAAGAAGTGCCAGCCCGTCATTTCGCCGATGGTCTTGAAGCCCTTGGTAAAAATAAACTGCCAGATGTAACCAAGCAGGATACCGCCAATCATGTTAGGCAGGAAGAAAATCGTACGGAGCGTATTGCGTCCCCGCATCGGGCGGGTCAGCAGGAGCCCCAAGATAAGAGCAAGAACATTGGTCACGACCACGGTCACGACGGTAAACTTCAGCGTAAATTTAAAGGATGCCCAAAACTTATCATCGTTCGTAAAGATGCGGTGGATATTATCCATGCCGATCCATTTGGCTTTGTCGAGATCTAGGCCATTCCACTCCGTGAAGGAAAAGTAGAAGCCAAGCAGGAACGGAATAAGCACGATAATCGTGAAAACGATCATGCCGGGTCCGACAAATACAAGCTGCTGTATCCATTCGTTTGATCTTTTTCGTAAGTTCAATTGGAGTCCCCCTTCGTAATGCGGCTTTAAGCATCGGTGTATAGCTAGACTATAAACAGTTATTGAAATTTGAACCACCGATAGATATGATGGGTTAGGTGTAATATATTGACCTTGGGGGTAGGACGTCATGTTTGCGTTCGCAACAAGTATTAACCGGAAACTGATGGCGCTCTTGCTTGCCGTTACGATTATTCCGATTACGGTGTCGATGATTATCTCGAATTATTACATCAAGGATAAGGTGACGCAGCAGTCGATTCATGAGAATCAGAACCTGCTGGCGCTTGGCAAAAACAATATTTTGGGCTATATGGACAAGATCAACGAGAACTCGCTTGACGTCTACCTGAACATCAACAAGTCTAATTCCTTGTATGCCTTGATCGAGAGGGGCCAGTCGCCAAACGTAAACGTACCGATGTTCGACGAGAAAAATAATTTGCAGATATACGCCCATATGCTGAACATTTATCAGTCTACAAACGGGATCCATCAAATTCAGCTGCAGATCGGGGATGGCAAGCTGACGTATCTGATGGCACGCGGGTTTTTCCGCAGAGGGATCAATCAGCCGCTGGAATGGCCCACGGAACATGGCTCGAGCCCGAAGCCGTTTGTAGAGGCTACGCATACGAGCGCGCATTACAATTTGGATTGGAGTCATGCCGTCAAAGAGGAAAGCGTTTTCACTTTGCGCCGGCCGATTATACGGACGCCAAGCGACGAAGTGATCGGTTATTTGTCGATGGACGTCAAGTCGGATGAGCTGAATCAAATCTGCCGGCAGTTGACGATGTCGTCCGAAGAGCAGCTGTATATTATCGACCGGAGCCGCAATTTCGTGTGCTCGGTGAACGGGCAGGAAGACCAGGACCGGCTGAAATGGACCGACCAGGTTCTTGCCTCCAAGCAGGAAAATGGCGTGATCAAATGGCAAGACCAGTCTTTTTCCGGCATTGTCATTTATGATACACTCAGTACCAATTACATGGACTGGGTCGTGGTGAAGCAGCTTCCGTACTCGTATTTGTACGAGAGCGCAACGGCGATCCGGACGATTAATACGTCGGTTATCGCAATCTTTATGGTACTTGCGGTTATCGCTAGCTTCCTCGTCAGCTACCAGTTCACGAAGCCGATCAAGCGGCTAATCGGGCATATCAATCAGGTACAGTCCGGGAATTTCAACGTTGTGGTGCCGGTTGACCGGAAGGACGAAATCGGCATATTGGCAAGGCGTTTCAACACGATGATTCAGACGATCCGGGACTTGATTAATAGCGAATACCGGCTCGAAATTGCCAATAAGACGAATCAGCTGAGGGCGATGCAAGCGCAGATCAATCCGCATTTTCTGTACAATGCCCTGCAGTCGATCGGGACGCTGGCCCTTCATGCCGGGGCGCCCAAGGTATATACGCTTATCACCTCTATTGCGAAAATGATGAGGTACAACATGAACACCAGCGAGTCCATTGTGCCTTTCTCGATGGAGCTGAATCATGCGAAGGCTTACCTTGAGCTGCAACAGCAAAGGTTCAACGAACAGCTTACCGTGCATTACGATATCGATCCGGCTTCTCTCTCTGTACAGGTGCCCAAAATGCTGCTGCAGCCGCTTGTCGAGAACTACTTCAAGCATGGCTATGAAACCTCGGGGCGCAGCGGCGTTCTCCGGTTATTCTCGGAAGTAACCGACGACGGAAGCTGGCTGACGATCCGGATTGAGGATAACGGAAGCGGGATGGATCCGGATAAGCTGCGGGAGCTGAGACAGCTGTTATTCCGTTCTACCGGAGCGCTGCTTGAGGAGCAGAAGAGCATCGGCATCAGCAACGTGTGGATGAGGCTGAAGCTTTATTACAACGAGGAAGCGGAAATGAGCATTGACTCTTCGCCTTCGGGCGGATTTACCGTAACCTTGCGAATACCTGTGCAAGAGCTGGAGGAACGAGCATGAAAATACTCATTGTAGACGATGAACAGCATGTGCGCGAAGCGGTTAAGCTGCTGATTGATTGGGAGCAGCTCGGAATCAAAGAAATTTATGAAGCCGATAACGGCGATTCCGCCATTGAAATGCTCGGGAATATGCAGCCGGAAATTGTCATTACCGATATGCGAATGCCGAACCGGGATGGGGTAGAGCTGCTGGCCTGGATGAAAGAGCAGGGGCGGAAAAGCAAAACGATTGTCATTAGCGGATACGATGATTTCCATCTGGTGCGCAGCTCGATGAAATACGGCGGTCAGGATTATTTGCTGAAGCCGATTGACCCGGAGCAGCTGACGGAGGCGCTTCAGAAAGCTAAGCAAAGCTGGGAGCAGGAGGATCAGGCCCGCAGGCTTGATCAGCAGCGCAGCATCGAGATCAACCAGATTAAGCCCGTGTACCGGGATAAGCTGTTCTCGACGATGATCAGTGAAGCCGGGGCTGGCGGACAAGTAACGGTTCCGGCCGTGCTGAAGGAGGAATTTCGGCTTGACCGTGCCACGGAGTGCCAGGTCATCATTCTTAGCACGGGGATGCTGGAGCCTCAAATCTCCCGTAAATTTGACGGCAACCGCGATTTGCTCACTTTTTGCTTAATCAATGTGTGCAACGAAATACTTAAGCCGAAAAATAGCGGCTTTGCGTTCCGCTATTGGAACAGCGAGCATGAAATCATTATCTTGTTGTGGGACCGACTTGCGGAATGGGAAGACTTGCTGGGGCAAATCACGGAAGGAATCGTCAAGTCGATTCACGGGCGGTTCCATTACGGAGTAGGGCACAAGCAGGCTTTTCCTACGGGATTATCGTTATCGTACCAGGAAGGCAGAGCCGCGCTGAAGCAGCGCAATCTGCTGAAGGACAACAGCTACATTCATTGCAGTGAGCAAGGTTTTAAAACGGGAATCCACTCCTTGAGCATTGCCGCTTACGAAGAGCGGTTCCGTCTTGCGGTATGGAGCGGCAAGGAGAAGGATATCGAGACGGCCGTCGACAGCTTCCTGGAGAATGCGAGGCTGCTGCCGGTTATTACCCAAGAGCAGATTGAGCTGTGGCGCTTCGAATATGAATCCATGCTGAGCCGCTGGCGGCAGGAGCTTGCGGCCAAGCAGGGCATTCAGGCAGGTGCGGAACCGTCTTCCGGTCTGCCCTTATACGTATTGCTGGATGAGCAAGGCAGATTGTCTCTGGAGCTCTGCAGGCGTGAACTGCTTAACGGGCTTACCGCGTTTGCGGCATTGACGGGGGCCGGCGGCAATAAAGAGCATAGCATTATGCGGGATATCGCAAGGTACATGGAGCAGAATTATAATCGCGAGGTAACGCTGCAGGATATATCCGAAAGATTTTACCTGAGCAGAGAATATATTTCCCGCCGCTTCAAGCAGGAGATGGGGGAGAATGTCTTTGATTATCTGGGCCGTATCCGCGTCGAGAAAGCGAAGCTGCTGCTGCAAAATCCGAACCTGAAGATCGCCCAGATCGCCGAGATGGTCGGTTATGACGACGATAAATATTTCAGCAAGGTGTTTAAGAAGTTTGAGGGGCAGTCGCCTAACCAGTACAGGAAATTGTGATGCGCATGGATTAAGTAAGGTTATGCTGCAAACTACGAACTCAAATGTTCTTCCGATCGCTGTTGCTCGGGGATTCCTTGATTGGAATGTTATAAGGTGGGAATCCCCGAGCAAAGGCGAACGCTACGCTTCTTCAGAATCAATTGAGCTTCTCCGTTTTTGTTTAACCTTTCTTAAAAAATGCGCTCACAATAGAAAAAAGAATAAAAAAGAAGGAGCTGGCCATTACGCCAGCTCCTTTGTTTTGTTAGTTAGTTTTTGTGGGATAGCAGGATTGGTTGGTTAGTCGAGCATGTTTTTGGTGGCGTGATACATGCTTTCCGCGTATTTATCGATATCGTCGCGGGACATACGGAGACGGTCTACGGAGGTGCCGTAGCCAATCTCGGATTTGCCTTCCTGGAGTCCTTGGAAGATGCCGTCGGCAAAGGCGTCGAGAGGTTCGCCGTGGACATGCAGACCCGAGCCGCCTAGATCGGTATTAACGGCCGGAGGGGCAACCTCGATGACCTCTACGGAAGTTGCCGAGAGCTGATGTCTCAAGCTGATCGTAAAGGAATGGAGAGCAGCTTTCGTAGCAGAATAGATCGGTGCAATGGCGAATGGCGTAAAGGCCAGACCGGATGTCACATTGATAATAGCCGCGTTCTCTTTTGCCGCAAAAAACGGAGCAAACAGCATCGCAAGATGGAAAGGCGCTTCAATGTTTGTTGCAATTTCTTTATTAAAGTACTGCCAGTCACTCTTTACATCCGCCTTCAAAACGCTGAAACGCTGCTGAATCCCCGCATTGTTCACCAAAACGTTGGTCTCCGGATAATTCGCAGTCACCCAATCAAACAGGGCAATCCGCTGCGCTTCATTGCTCAAATCGCTGGCTTTGGTAATAAGGCCGGGCAGCTTTTCTTGCGCAGCCTGAAGGACTTGCTCGCGCCGTCCGGTTACAATAACCGTATTTCCGGCTTTCATAAATCGTTCCGCGAATGCTAAACCAATCCCCGTGCTTCCGCCTGTAATAAGTATCGTATTTCCCGTAAGTTTCATATTAGCGCCTCCTGGGTTTGTTTGATATAACGTTGTATCTTCACTTCAATTCCTTCAAGGGATTCCGTCATTAAAGCCATTTCAGCCAGCACGGCCTGCTTATGCTTGTTCAGCATATCAAGACGAAGACCAACCGTGCTTGCGCCTTCAATGACCCAATCGATATATTGCTTAATATCATGGATGGGCATATTCGTGTTTTTTAAACACATAACCGTTCCCAGTAATGCCATTTGATGCTCCGAAAATAATCTTCTGCCCGCATGATTACGCTCAATTAGCGGGAGCAGCCCTTTTTTCTCGTAATAACGAATCGTTGATTCAGGTATATCTAATTTGGCAGCAGCTTCACCAATGGAATAATAGTTCATCTGGAGTCCTCCAATTTGTTGTCGACGGGAATATCATACGACTTAAACCTTGGTTTAAGTCAAGCGGAATGAAAAAAGAATTTATTGTGCCATTTGATTGACATGGTAAAATACTCCATATAGCTTATTTTTACATGGAGGTGTATCAAATGACTAATACCATTTCACTAAGACAGCTATCCAGCCTGGACGAGGCTGAGATGTTGAATACGGAATTTGCCGCACATTTTCCGTGGTATCGGCAAGGCGATTATTATATCAGATGCTTGGAAGAGAACCGCGCAGGGAAACGAATAACCTTGATGGCCTTTTACGGAGATGAGCTGGCGGGTTGTTGTCATCTGATCTATGAATCCAAATATTCGTATTTTGCCGAACGGAAGATACCGGAAGTAAATGATTTAAGCGTATTTCAAGAGTACAGAAGAAAGGGGATCGCCAGCGAACTGCTGGACGAGCTCGAGAACAGAACATCCGAAACGTTCAAATATATTGGGCTTGGCGTCGGATTATATAAGGATTACGGTAATGCCCAACGAATGTACGGTAAACGGGGATACGTTATGGACGGCAACGGGCTGACCTACAATAATGTCGAGGTTAAACCCGGCACGGACGTATTTGTAGATGATGAGCTGCTGATCTATTTGGTGAAAGAGCTGTGAACGAACATTGCTGAGGAAAAGGAAGAGGTGTCCCATGGGTCGTAACATGACGATAGGGCACCTACCGCTGCTTCGTATGGACACCTTAGGCTGGCGATGGGTACTCCTCCGTTCAAATGCGGCAGAAAAGCTCACTGTTAGTGAGCTTCTCTGCCTAAACGATGCACTAGACGCTTCAACAGAAGCAAAATAGTGAGAATAACTACCTTCTGGGCACGTTGTGCCTCATAAACTGTGAGCCTCACCTCACTGTTGCGCTAGAATGTCCGCATGTAGTACGTTTGAGCGCGTAATACCTCATTAATTAGTGAGGGATCCGCATAACTCCTTTGCTGTACCTCTTCTGAGCGTGGTCAATGCAAGCCCCGTCATGCATCGTAACGATAAAGGCATGAACTTGCCTATTGCAGGCAAGTTTGATCCCGAGGCAGGGAAAAGATTGAGGGGGATCAGCGAGGAGTTAATCAGTCAGTAGACGAAAAAAAGCGCCGCGGGAATCATCCTGTGGCGCTCGTTTATTAATGCGGTTTGCATTCTTCCGTGCAGTGGCGATTATGCTCTGCTTCGCATGCCTCGCAGCAGATATGACGCTTGTCGCAGGTCATATTCGCGCAATTGACGTAGCGGTCTTCCGGTTTGCCGCAATGATGGCATTTGCCGATGACGACATCTTCCTCCGTCCGGTTGATGGGCACGGAAATCCGATCATCAAAGACGTAACATTTGCCGTCCCACAACCGGCCTTTTACTTCCTCATCCTTGCCGTAGGTAACGATACCGCCCTCCAGCTGGGCTACGTCCGTAAAGCCTTCCTCCATAAGAACGCCAGTCAGCGTCTCGCAGCGGATACCGCCGGTGCAGTACGTAAGAATAGGCTTATTCTTCGCGTCCTCAGGCAGGTTCTTGCGAATCCATTCCGGGAACTCGCGGAACGACTCTACCGTAGGGCGGATTGCGCCGCGGAAATGACCGATATCGTATTCGTAATCGTTCCGTCCGTCGATGATAATGACATCATCCTGCTGAAGCTGCTCGTAAAATTCCTTCGGAGACAGCCGTTTGCCCGTCAGAACATTCGGATCCATCTTTTTCTTGTAGCGCAGGGTGACAAGCTCGTTCTTATGGCGGACGAACAGCTTTTTGAACGCATGTCCTTCGGACTCGTCGATCTTATAAGTGATATCCTTGAATAAAGGATGCTCGTTCATATGCGCCATATAGGCATCGGTCTGCCGGGCGGTGCCGGAGCAAGTGCCGTTAATGCCTTGATCCGAGATGAGAATACGGCCTTTGACGCCAAGCTCTTTGCAGAAGCGAAGATGCTCGGCCGTTACCTGCTCGGGATTCTCGATATGCACGTATTTATAATAAAGCAGAATGCGGTAAGGTTTATTTTCGGTCATTGGCTTACTCTCCAAAAAACTGTTTGATTTCCTCTTGCACGGCTTCTTCCACCTGCTTGAGGCATTCTTCCTTGGTGCCCGCGTAAATCCGGTTCTCATTCACCATCGCATAAGGCCTTGCGCGGCATAAATTGCACATATTAAGGCAATCCGTGCGCATGACTGCCGCTTCCGGAAATTTCTCCTCAAGCTCCTCAAGAGGCAGCAGTGCCATTTCGTTGCGGGTACATACCTCAACAACAACTAGCCCTAGTCCCATTATTTATCACCGACCAGAAATAACTTTCAATTTGTTTGCTTCGTCATTCACTTTGCATTCCGGCGCGCAGTAGCTCTCATGCTCCGCTTCACACTCTGGGCAGCAAATATGCTTGCGATGGCAGAGGTCGTCCGCACAGTTGATGTAGCGGTCTTCCGGCTTGCCGCAGTGATAGCACTTGCCGACGATAATATCCTCGTCCGTCCGGTTGATTGGCACGGAAATACGCTCATCAAATACATAACATTTGCCGTCCCACAGATGACCCTTTACCTCTTCGTCTTTGCCGTAAGTGACGATACCGCCATCCAGCTGATTAACATCCGAGAAGCCTTCTTCCAGAAGAACGCCAGTCAGCGTCTCGCAGCGGATACCGCCTGTGCAATACGTAAGAATCTTTTTGTTCTTCGCGTCCTCAGGCAGATTTTTGCGGATCCATTCCGGGAATTCGCGGAATGATTCTACCGTTGGGCGGATGGCGCCGCGGAAGTGTCCGATATCATATTCATAATCGTTGCGGCCGTCGATAATAATAACGTCATCGAGCTGCAGCTGATCATGAAACTCTTTCGGCGACAGATGCTTGCCCGTGAGGACGTTTGGATCCAGCTTTTTGTCGTAACGAAGGGTAACAAGCTCTTTCTTGTGACGGACGAAGATCTTCTTGAATACATGACCCTCGGACTCATCAATTTTGTACACCATATCGGCAAACAGCGGATTCTGGCGCATATGCGCGATGTAAGCGTCCGTCTGTTCGATTGTTCCGGAGCAAGTGCCGTTGATGCCTTGTTCGGAGATCAGGATACGGCCTTTTACGCCAAGATCCTTGCAGAATTGAAGATGCTCCGCAGTAAGCTCGGCAGGGTTGTCGATGTGAACATATTTATAGTACAAAAGGATACGGTAAGGTTTGTTTTCGCTCATGTCTAACGCTCCATTATATAAGATTATCATTATATGTTAAAACTCTTAAATCACTTAGTCAACAACGATTCCAAGGCATTCTTTTGAACATTCATGGCAATTCATTGGTTCATTACCTCTTTGAGGAAAATGGACGAGCAGGCGGGCAAAGTGGCGTCTTTTCGGGTAACTACGCCAATCGCGCGGGAAGGCAAAGTCTCCGTCAAATTCACCTCGAACAACGTTCCGTTATTCAGCTCCTGCTGAGCAAACCGGCGGGTAAGAAAAGCGGTGCCGTAACCCCTCTGCGCGAACTCGATAATCATCTCCGTGCTGGTCAGCTCAATGTCCGGTTCCTTATAAATACCGTGTCCGGCGAGCCATTGCTCGACAAAGAGCCGGGTACTGCTGCCTGCCGTGGGCAATAATAAAGGAAGCTTTAGCAGCTCGCGGACCGAAACCGCATCGTCTGCCAGCTCCTTATAAGCCTCTCCAACAAGAAAACAGTCTTGAATGGACATCAGCGGCTGAATAGCCAATTCCTGATCGTCAAACGGCAAATGGACAAAGCCGAGATCGATGTTTTCTTCCTTCAACTGCTTGGAAATCTCGTTTGTCTTGCTTTGCTGAAGACGGATGCGCACATTCGGATGCTCGGCATGAAACTTATCTATATAAGGAAGAAGAATATGCTTGATAATCGGGCCGCTTGCTCCGATGCGAAGGTCGCCTCCATGCAAGTTGGCAAGCTCCAGCAGCTTGCGTTCGCCGCGCTCGATAAGGTGGAAGGATTGCTCAATATACTCCAGCAGCGCTTTACCTTCCATGGTAAGCTTTACGCCTTTGGAGCCGCGGTCGAACAATTTCACGCCAAAGGAATCCTCCAGCTGCTTGATCGCATAGCTGACGGACGGCTGGGTGACATGAAGAATTTCGGCAGCTTTCGTGAAGTTGCCCGTCCTTGCCGTGTACAAAAAAATCCGGTAGCTTTCTAAGCTATTTAATTTGTTTGGCATAAACCCTCTCTATTGCAAGGCTATTGAATTGTGATTTCATTTATTGCACATTTGAAATTATAATAAAATTAATCCAGATAGTCAAAAGAGAAAGGTTGGTTTTTCATATGTCAGGAAGCAGCTTTGGCACTCATTTCAAAATGACCACGTTCGGCGAATCGCACGGCGAGGCTGTAGGCGTTATTATTGACGGCGTTACGCCGGGAGTAGAGCTTACGGAAGCGGATATTCAAGTACAGATGGACCGCCGCAAGCCGGGTCAGTCCTCGGTTACGACACCGCGCAAAGAATATGATATTATCCGCATCCTGTCGGGTGTGTTCGAAGGCAAAACAACGGGCGCGCCGCTGGCCGTTATGCTGAACAATACCGACATGAAGTCCAAGGATTACGAGGCGAACCGCAAGTTGTTCCGTCCGGGTCATGCCGATTTCACTTACGTGCAAAAATACGGCCACCGCGATCACCGCGGAAGCGGCCGGGCTTCGGGCCGCGAAACGGCGGGCCGCGTGGCTGCAGGCGCTATTGCGCGCAAGCTTCTTGAACGCCGCGGCGTATCGATCGTAGCCTACACGAAGGAAGCGGGCGGCATTAAATGCGAGACGTTTGACGAATCCGTTATCGAGAAAAATCCGATGCGCGCAGCTGATCTGAACGCCGCGGAAAGAATGGTAACGCTCGTGGAGGATTTGGCGGCTAAAGGCAACAGCTGCGGCGGCGTGGTGGAATGCATTATCCGCGGCGTGAAGCCGGGTATCGGCGAACCGGCATTCGATAAGCTTGACGCGGAGCTTGCAAAAGCGATGCTGTCCATCGGTGCGGTTAAAGGCGTTGAATTTGGCGCAGGGTTTGCGGCAACCACTATGTTCGGCAGCGAACATAACGATGAAATGGACGCAAACGGCTTCTTGACCAATAATGCCGGCGGGATTGTTGGCGGCATCAGCACGGGGCAGGATATTGTTTTCCGTATCGCGGTAAAACCAACGTCGTCGATCT
Source organism: Paenibacillus sp. JDR-2 (assembly GCF_000023585.1). Taxonomy (NCBI): domain Bacteria; kingdom Bacillati; phylum Bacillota; class Bacilli; order Caryophanales; family Paenibacillaceae; genus Paenibacillus; species Paenibacillus sp. JDR-2. Next base: position 2,407,095 of record NC_012914.1, read on the forward strand.
CGCTCCCGCAGCAAACGGTTGACGAAGAAGGCAACGAGCATACGATCCAAACGCTTGGACGCCATGATCCGTGCATCTGCCCGCGCGTTGTGCCGGTAGTGGAAGCGATGGCTTGCATGGTGCTTGAGGATTTGTACAAACGCCATACGGCATTACATGATTAAATTTATTTTATCAATAAATATTACATCCCTCGTGAAAAATAAACTATAATGATTGGTGTTATGGTTTATCAAGCAAGAAAGAAGGGGAATTGGACTTGACGCCGTTTGAATTTCTGACTACATTGCTGTCCATTGTATTTATTGATCTTATTCTCGCTGGCGATAATGCGATTGTGATCGGGATGGCGGCTAAACGGCTCCCGAAGGAGACGCAGAAGAAAGCCATCCTGTATGGAACCTGCGGTGCCATTCTGCTTCGTATCGTTGCAACCGTGCTGGTTGTGTACCTGCTTCAGATTCCTTGGCTGCTAGTTGCGGGAGGAGTTATTCTTCTCTGGATCGCTTACAAGCTGCTTGTACAGGAAGAAGATCATGAGAACATTAAGGCGGAAAGTACGCTTTGGGCTTCCGTGTGGACGATTATTGTAGCGGATGCGGCAATGGGGCTGGATAATGTAATTGCCGTTGCGGGCGCCGCTCAGGGACATACGCTGTTAGTCATTATAGGTCTGATTATCAGTATTCCGATTGTGGTATGGGGAAGCACCTTGTTTATCAAGCTGCTTAGCAAATTCCCCTGGATCATCTATGCAGGCTCGGCCGTGCTGGCTTATACGGCATCAAAGATGATTACTCATGAGCCGGCGTGGAAGGATTGGTTCGAAGAAAACCAGGTCGTCAAGTGGCTCGTTATCGCTATTGCGGTCGTTGTAGTGCTTGGCGCAGGACTTTGGACGAACGAATGGAAGAAGAAGCATCCTCAAGCTGCACACGAATAAAGCATAAAGACCGATGTTAGAGCGGACAGGCTCCAATGTCGGTTTTTTGTTTTTTTCCAAAGAAGAATACACTGATTTTTATACCTTTATCCCTGATATTTGCATAGAGATTTCCCAGTTGTTCCCTTACAATAGGCATGGTTCGGATTTCAACAAGACAAGCATACCGTGTAATTCAGGTAACAGGTACAAGTCAACAGGATAAGAAAGGAGGAGCTGACGGATTCCCGGATTCCCCATCTTTACCTATGATCGTTACTATGAATCGGAGGTTGAAAATGATGCAGGCCAAACGCAGCAAACATCCTTTGGCAAAGCTTCTCATTATCTGCTTACTCTCTGCCTTACTCGTACCGTTTCATATTACTCCTGTACTTGCCGCAGACACGGCTGTTGTTGATGAAGATTTCTCTGCTTATCCTGTTGGTCCGCTTACAATTGGAAGCGGTAACAATTGGACGAAGGAAGGAACGGCTCCGGTTGTCGAGGTTGTTAACAATCCGGATACCAATCAGCAATACGCTTCAATCAGCCATGATCTGACCGGCTCCTCTTATTTCGGACAACGCTTTACGCCTCAGACCGGAGGCATGATTCTGCAGTTTGACGTCAATATGCCTACGAGCAAAGGCGGAACCTTCTGGGTCATGGAAGGGAAGGTTAATGCGACAACCTCAGCCGTTACCCGTATGGTGATGGATGGCGGCGTGATCAAAATGCAGAACGGACCAACCCTCGTTACGTATGACACGACGCATTGGTACCGTTTTACGTTCGTTTACAATATTCCGCAGAAAAAATATACCTTATCGATCCAGGATTTAAATACGGGCAATACGATTAACTCAAGCGAAAACTTCTATAGTGCCAGAGAACGGATCAGCAGCTTCGGCTTCTTCACCATTGCGGGCGGAGGCCGCTATAACCTGGCGAATATGAAAGTCACGGCGCTTGATTTGGCCCTGGCCAATGTTCAGCTTAAGGCCGGCGATTATGTACCCTCCTTTGCTTTTGACCCCACAAATAACAACTACACTATCGATGTGCCTTATCCCGCAAACGTCCTGACCGTAACGCCAACGGCAAGCTACCCAGAAGGCGTTGAGGTGAATGTCGGCGATTCTGCTGTTGAAAGCGGTTTCTCGATTGACGTGCCGATTAACGACGCTTCATCTCCCGTGAGCATTACGGTTGCTTCTAAGCAATATACGGATGTAGCCCGTACTTATACGATTAATGTCAATCAATTGGACAAGGCCCCCGCTGTAACGGATCTGGCTGCAGAAGGCCATGACGGCAAGGTGCTGATTGGCTGGAAGGCTCCGATCGATCCGGCTTACAAAGAGGCCAACATCTACATCGTTAATGGAGACGGCACGGAAACACTGGCCGCTACGGTGCCAAAAGGAACGTATATCGCTTCTGTGGGCGGCCTTGATAATGGTACGGATTATACGTTTAACGTCAAGGGAGTTTACGTCTATGAGGGAGAAGAACTGACAGCGTCAACTCCCGTAACCGTGACGGCCATACCGCAGCTGCTGCCGGCCCGGCAAATGGAAGACTTGGATCGTGGGCTGGTTGCCTTAGAGCAGGATGGCGATGTTTTCCTCTCCTGGCGATTCCTTGGCACTGAACCAGGCAATATCGGTTTTAACGTATACCGTGACGGGATTAAAATCAACTCTGCTCCGGTTCAAAACAGCACGAACTATGTGGATGAGAATGGAACGGCAGATTCGTCCTATTCGATCCGGGCGGTTGTGAACGGTTCGGAGCAAACGCCGTCCGAAACGGTACAGCCTTGGAATACGAATTATTTGAACGTACCGCTGGATAAGCCTGCCGATGGCGTGACTAGCGCTGGCGAAGCGTACACTTACCGCGCGAATGACGCATCCGTAGGCGATCTGGACGGGGACGGCAAATACGAAATCGTATTGAAGTGGGATCCGAGCAACTCGAAGGACAACTCTCAAGCGGGTATTACCGGCAACACGTATCTCGATGCGTATAAAATGGACGGTAAACGTCTATGGAGAATCGACATGGGTCCGAATATCCGTTCAGGTGCCCATTATTTGCACCCGATGGTATATGACCTGGATGGGGACGGCAAGGCAGAGGTAGCAGCCCGTACCGCCGACGGAACGGTTGACGGCGCAGGAACCGTAATAGGCGACGCAAACGCCGATTATCGCAATTCAAGCGGTTACGTGCTTAACGGGCCGGAGTTCTTTACGATCTTTGAAGGTGCGACAGGCAAGGTTCTGGATACGGCGGATTATGATCCGCCAAGAGGCAATATCGGAGATTGGGGAGATACGTACGGCAACCGGATTGACCGTTTTGGCGCAGCGATTGCTTATTTGGACGGCGTTCATCCAAGCCTGATCCTGCAGCGCGGTTATTACACGCGGATGGTGCTGGTTGCTTACAATTGGAGAGATGGAGAACTAAGCAAGTTGTGGCGGTTTGATTCGCCAAATCCGGGTTACGGACAAGGCAACCATCAGCTGAGCGTGGCGGATATCGATGCGGATGGGAAGGACGAGATTGTAACCGGCAATACGGCGATTAATGATGACGGCACTTTACTGTGGAATACGAAGCTGGGTCATGGCGACGCTATGCATCTCGGCGACCTGATTCCTTCCCATCTTGGACTAGAGCTATGGACGGTGCAGGAAGAGACCGGAGCACCGTATTCGGCTACTATGCTTGACGCGCGAACAGGGGAGCCATTATACGGACAACCTCAGATCGGCGCGGATACCGGTCGTGGCTTGTCGGCGGACGTGGATCCAAGATACGAAGGCGAAGAGTCCTGGGCTATTGACGCCACGAAGTCGGCCGCAACGGAAAATAACATGAGCGGCTTTATGTTTAACTCGGAAGGAAGCAAAATCTCTACCCGAATCCCAACCTCCAACTTTGCGATCTGGTGGGATGGCGATTTAAGCCGCGAGCTGCTGGACCATGATTGGAACGCTGCAACAGGCAACGGTGTTCCTAGAATTGATAAATGGGATTACGAGAATAGCTCGCTTATCCGGTTAGAGACGTTTGCCGGTACGTATTCCAATAACGGAACAAAAGGCAACCCGTCTCTGCAAGCCGATCTGCTCGGCGACTGGAGAGAAGAGGTGGTTGTCAGAACCGAAGACAGCAGCGCGCTGCGCATTTATACAACGACGGACGTAACGGACCAGAAGATCCGCACGCTGATGCATGATCCCGTATACCGGTTAGGCGTAGCTTGGCAGAACACCGGCTACAACCAGCCGCCGCATACGAGCTTTTACCTGGGTAACGGAATGGAAAAGCCGGATGCTCCAAACATTTACCTCGTGGACAACACGGCTCCTTTTACAACCGATAATGCGCCAGCAGGTTGGGTTAATCGTAATGTAACGGTAAATTTAACGGCGAATGACAGCATTTCCGGCGTTGCCGCGACCTATTATACGTTGGACGGAGGGGCTGAGCAGAAGGGGAGCACCGTTCAAATAACGGAGGATGGCGTCCATACCCTTGTTTATTGGAGCGAAGATCATAAGGGGAATGAGGAAGTACCGAATACGGTTAAGGTCCAGATCGATAAGACAGCGCCTGAATTGAATGCAGTGCTGGATAAAACGGTGCTATGGCCGGCTAATCATAAGCTGGTTGACGTAAAAGCCGTTGTGAAAAGCGCGGACCTTTTGTCAGGCATCGATTCGGTCGTATTAACCTCTATTACAAGCAACGAGAAGCTTGCGGAAGGAACGAATGCAGATATTCAAGGGGCTGAATTCGGTACGCTTGATCAAGCCTTTAAACTGAGGGCAGAGATGTCCGGCAATAAGAATGGAAGAACGTATACGATCAAGTACACGGCGAAAGACAAAGCGGGCAACGTGACGGCGAAGTCTGTTACGGTTACTGTCCCACACGATCAATCTGGTAATAAGGGATAGAGGATAAATAAAAAACGGTGAGCCCGAGGGCTCACCGTTTTGCTATTAAAAAATGAATTAGTTCTTGATCATTTGGCGCAGAACCGTTTGCAGGATACCGCCGTTACGGTAGTAGTCAACGTCCACGAGGGAGTCGAGGCGTACGATAACTTTGAATTCGATTTGCGAACCGTCTTCTTTGGTAGCGATAACCGATACCAGGTCACCAGGTTGAACATCGTTCGTCAGACCAACGATATCGAAGGTTTCGAAGCCTGTCAGACCAAGTGCCTGCCAGCCTTGGCCAGCTTGGAACTGGAGAGGAAGAACGCCCATGCCAACCAGGTTGGAACGGTGGATACGCTCGAAGCTCTCAGTAATAACGGCTTTAACGCCGAGGAGGAACGTTCCTTTAGCTGCCCAGTCACGGGAGCTGCCTGTACCGTACTCTTTACCGCCGAGTACAACCAGGTTAGTTTTGTCCGCTTGGTATTTCATCGAAGCATCGTATACGGAAGTCACTTCGCCGGTAGGCTGGTAAGTCGAGAAGCCGCCTTCCGTGCCTGGAGCCATGTGGTTACGGATACGGATGTTCGCGAATGTACCGCGAACCATAACTTCGTGATGACCGCGGCGGGAGCCGTAGGAGTTGAAGTCTTTCTTCTCAACGCCGTTAGCGATCAGATATTTACCGCCTGGAGCATCTGGACGGATGCTGCCTGCAGGCGAGATATGGTCAGTTGTAACCGAGTCGCCGAGAGCAAGCAAAGTTTTTGCCGCTTTGATGTCTTCGACGTCGCGGATGCCGTCAGCAAGGCTGTCGAAGAACGGCGGGTTAGCGATGTAAGTGGATTTTGGATCCCACTCGTACAATTCGCCTTCCGGTACCGGAATTGCGTTCCAACGTTCGTTTTGCGTGTATACATTTTCGTATTTCGCACGGAACATTTCCGGGGACAGCGAAGCGCTCATCGCGTCAGCGATTTCCTGGTTCGTTGGCCAGATGTCTTTCAGGAAGACAGGCTCGCCTTGCGGATCGAAGCCGATTGGCTCGCTTGCAAAGTCGATGTTAACTGTACCAGCCAGCGCGTAAGCAACAACAAGCGGCGGCGATGCCAGGTAGTTCGCTTTGATTTGCGCGTGGATACGGCCTTCAAAGTTACGGTTACCGGACAGTACTGCAGCAACAGTCATGTCGTTGTCAGCGATTGCTTGGCTTACGTCTTCCGGCAATGGACCGGAGTTACCGATACATGTTGCGCAGCCGTAACCAGCAACGTGGAAGCCAAGTGCTTCGAGGGACTCGAGCAGACCAGCTTTTACGAGGTAGTCGGTAACAACCAGGGAACCTGGAGTCAGCGAGCTCTTCACGTATTCCGGTTTAACGAGACCGCGAGCGACAGCTTTCTTCGCCACAAGGCCTGCGCCTACCATTACGCTAGGGTTAGAAGTGTTCGTACAGCTTGTGATAGCGGCCAGAACTACAGCGCCAGCTTTCATTTCGCTTACTTTGCCGTTAGCGTGGTTAATCGTAACGACTTCTTCCGTTTTCTCGTCAGTCAGGCCATAGCCGCCTTTGTCGACTGGCTTGCGAACGATTTCGTTCCAAGCATCCTTCATCGAAGTCAGCTCGATACGGTCTTGCGGACGTTTAGGACCAGCAAGGGAAGGAACAACCGTCGACAGATCGAGTTCAACCACTTCAGTAAAGACAGGGTCCGGAGTAGCATCCGTACGGAACATGTCTTGCGCTTTGTAGTAAGCTTCAACCAGCTCGATTTGCTCTTCTGTACGGCCAGTTGCGCGCAGGAAGTCGAGTGTAGTTGCGTCAACCGGGAAGAAGCCGATTGTTGCGCCGTACTCAGGAGCCATGTTGGCAACCGTTGCACGGTCAGGAAGGCTGATGTTGGACAAGCCGGAACCGAAGAACTCGACGAATTTGCCGACAACGCCTTTTTTACGGAGCATTTGAGTGATAGTCAGGGCAAGGTCAGTAGCCGTAGCGCCTTCTGCCAGGCTGCCAGTCAGTTTGAAGCCGATAACTTCCGGAGTTACGAAGTACAGCGGCTGTCCAAGCATACCAGCTTCCGCCTCGATACCGCCAACGCCCCAGCCAACGATACCGAGACCGTTGATCATAGTCGTATGGGAGTCCGTACCTACGAGGGAATCCGGGAATACGAATGTTTCGCCGTCAACTGTTTTCGTAGCTGCAACGGATGCCAGATACTCGAGGTTGACTTGGTGAACGATACCCGTATCCGGTGGAACCGCACGGAAGTTATCGAATGCCGTTTGTGCCCAACGGAAGAAGCGGTAGCGCTCTGCGTTCCGTTCGAACTCGATGCGTTGGTTGATTTCAAGAGCGTCCGGGGAACCAAACGCGTCAACCATTACGGAGTGGTCGATTACGAGATCGACGGGTACAAGCGGGTTGATTTTTTTAGGGTCGCCGCCTGCTTTTTTAACCGTTTCGCGCATTGCTGCAAGGTCAACGACAACCGGTACGCCGGTCAAGTCCTGCAGAACGATACGGGAAGGGATGAAAGGAATTTCTTTGTCGTCGCGGTTAGCCGCCCAATCAGCGAGTTGTTTTACATGCTCTTTTGTGATAGCACGGCCGTCGAATTGACGAACAGCGCCTTCGAGCAATACTTTAATCGAAAATGGAAGTTTGGAAATGTCGCCAAGTCCTTGGTTCTCCAGACCTTGAAGGCTGTAGTAAGCATAGGATTTGCCGCCGACGTCCAAGCTGGACCGTACAGAATAATGGTCTTGATTTGCCATGTTCGGGTATTCCTCCTTGAATGATGTTGACGATTTTGTTGTTTCATTCTGTGAAACTCTATTTCAAAAATCGTTATGTCTCTATTATAGCTCGAGTTAGGGGGTTCGTAAAGCAGATTAAGGCAGACAATGGCGGAAATTCGCGGCTATTCTCGCAGGCAGCTGGCAGAAGGTATCATTGCTTTCCAGTAGTCACTTACTATTGTATAGCAGTTCCGATAGAACTTCGTTATAATGGACATGATGTCATCATGAGAGGAGAATTTAGTCATGACAACAACGAAAAAGCTTGGCAACGTCAAGCTGTCTATATTAGATCTTGCGCCGATTGTTGAAGGCTCAACGGCTTCGGACGCATTGCGCAACAGCCTCGACCTGGCCCAGCATGCGGAAAAATGGGGCTATACCCGCTATTGGGTAGCCGAGCATCATAGCATGCCGGGAATCGCCAGCTCGGCCACTTCATTAGTAATCGGACATATTGCTGGCGGTACTTCGACCATACGCGTCGGCTCCGGCGGCATTATGCTGCCGAACCATGCGCCGCTTGTTATCGCGGAGCAATTCGGTACGCTTGAATCGCTGTATCCCGGCCGAATTGATCTTGGCCTTGGCCGCGCACCGGGCAGTGACCGCCAGACGATGATGGCGCTGCGCCGCGATTTGTACGGCGGGGAGAATTTCCCGGCGATGCTGGAAGAGCTTCGCGGCTTCTTCCGCGGACCAGAATCGGAGAAAGCGGTACGCGCGGTGCCGGGCGAAGGACTGGATGTGCCGATCTGGCTGCTTGGCTCCAGTGATTTCAGCGCAAGGCTTGCAGGCGAGCTGGGCTTGCCTTTTGGCTTCGCGAGCCATTTCTCGCCGGACTTTACGCTGCCGGCGCTTGATATTTACCGCAGCAACTTCAAGCCGTCGGCTTATCTGGATAAGCCGTATGCGATGGTTGGCGTAAACGCTATCGCAGCCGACACGGACGAGCATGCGGAATGGCTTGGCACAACGCTGGAGCAGCAGTTCCTCAATCTGATCCGCGGCGGCGTGCCAAGAAAGATTCAGCCGCCGGCTGATCTGGAAGGCTTCGCCAATCCGTATGAGCTGACGGCCGTGCGCAATCAGCTTCGCACGGCGATCAAAGGCAGTCCGCAGACGGTTGAAGCAAAGCTGAATGCGTTTATCGAGCAGACAGATGCGGATGAAGTGATCATTAACTGCGCGATTTACGATCATCAGGAGCGGCTGAAATCCTATGAGCTGATTGCTCAGCTCGGATTAAGCGGCGGCAGCAAGGAATAAGCGGTGGAGCAGCCTTTGGGCTGCTCTTTTTTTCGTTGAAGAGATTAGCTTAACGATGCGCGGCATCGTTAAGGCGGGTGAAAAGGGCTGGATGGGTGATCTTAACGATGTGGCACATCGTTAAGAAGCGGGAAGTGCGAAGGGCGGGAATTTATAGATGGCGATGGATAGTAAATTGCAGCGTCCCATAATAAAAAGCCGCAGCAGGCTTGCCTGCTGCGGCTTTTCTCTTATCGTTTAACGGAGGTTCGGAACATCAACTTCCGGATTTGTATCCGCTTCGTAGTCAATACCGTCGGTTTCGAAGCCGAACAGCTGGAAGAACTCGCGGCGGTAGCCTTCAAGATCGGACAGCTCGTAAACATTTTCCGTGGTAATCTCGCTCCACAGCTTGTCTACCGCAGCTTGAACGTCTTCGCGCATTTCCCAGTCATCCATGCGGATGAGGCCTTTTTCGTCAACCGGAGTTGGGCCATCTACGTACAGGCGGGTAGCGAACATGCGGTACATTTGCTCGATGCAGCCCTCGTGAATGCCTTTTTCCTTCATTACTTTGAAGAGTGCCGAGATGTATAGCGGCACGACCGGAATGGCGGAGCTGGACTGCGTAACCAGCGCTTTGGCAACCGCTACATAAGCGCGTCCGCCAGTGGAGGACAGCTGCTCGGTCAGGTTGTGCGCCGTAGCTTCCAGATCATTTTTCGCGCGGCCAATTGTGCCGTCACGGTAAACCGCATGCGTAATTTCAGGACCAATGTACGAGTAAGCAATTGTTGTAGCGCCTTCAGCCAGAACGCCTGCTGCTTGGAGATCGTCGATCCACATTTGCCAGTCTTCGCCGCCCATAACGGTAATCGTCTGGCTGATTTCTTCTTCCGTAGCCGGCTCAATCGTAGCTTCGGACACAACCCCGTTATGGAAGTTAACGGTTTTGTTCGAATAGGATTGACCGATCGGCTTAATCACCGAGTTCAGCACTTCGCCGGTCTTCGGATGAACGCGGCGTGGTGCGGCAACGCTGTAGACGACCAGATCAACCGAGCCAAGCTCCGTGCGGATCAGATCGATCGTTCTTGCTTTGGTTTCGTCGGAGAATGCGTCGCCGGTGAGGCTGAAGGATTTCAGGCCGGATTCCGCGGCAGCCTTCTCGAAAGCAGCGGAGTTGTACCAGCCTGGCTTTGCCGTGCGGTTGCCTTCCGCGCCTTTGCTCGTAAATACGCCAACCGTATTTGCGCCTGCGCCAAATGCCGCAACGATACGGGAAGCAAGACCATAACCCGTAGATGCACCGATAACAAGCACATTACGCGGACCTTTCAAATTAGGTTGAGATTGTACGTATTCCACTTGGCGGTTAACTTGCTCTGCGCATCCAACCGGATGGGCGGTTGTACAAATAAAGCCGCGAGATTTCGGTTTAATGATCATATGGTAAAATCCTTTCTTCATTAAAATCATAATTATAGGTTCAGTCCATTAAGACAAGCCATTTCTCATTTTACCGATTTTTAGCTCTAAAGGGAAGTTCACGCACAAAGGAAATCGCAAAAACAGGGCTAAGCCCGTTGAAACAGCGAATGCTGCAGGGTCAGCCCTTGTCGTGTAAGTATAGTACAGCTTTTCTAGTAGCGGCCAGCGATTTGCTGTTCAGCCATCTGGATGAGACGTTTGGTAATCGTTCCGCCGATGGAGCCCATATCGTGAGTAGTCATATTGCCGTAGTAGCCGTCAGCGGGAAGCTCTATGCCAAGCTCTTGCGCGATCTCGAACTTTAGTTGTTCAAGCGCTGCGCGTGCATTTGGCACTAATAAGGATTTGCGGTTAGCCATTGATTCCGCCTCCTAAAAAAATGGTCAGGATTAGACTAATTCATAACGTTATTATGCGATTCGCAAAAAGAATTATACGTAAATCAATCCTTTTTTTACCTTTGCGAAACGGTTTATATAGGGGGAATGACTGTAATCCGGCCAAGTTGCATAAACTGGATATATTCCATACTGTAGGAGATGTGATACAGATGAAGGATTTGTTCGGAAGAGCCGTATCGTTTGGACTTGGATTTGCGGTCACAAGCAAGGAGCAAGTTGAGAAGCTGGCGGAGGAATGGGTGCGAAAAGGCGAAATTACCAAAGCCGAATCGTCCGTATACGTCGATGAGCTGCTCAAGAAAGGCGAAGAAACACGCAATAAAATTGAAGAGATGATTCGTGAACGCGTCCAATCCGTTATTGGAGAAAAATACGTAACAAGAGAGCGGTACGAGCAGTTGGAGCAGCGGGTGGCGGCGCTGGAGCATAAAGAAATACCTGTGGACTGATCTGAGGCGGATGTATGAGCGTAAGATCAAAATTCCGTCATTTGCAGCGTTATCGGGAGATCGCGATTGCTTTTGTCCGCAACGGCTTCGGGTATATCGCCAAAGATTTGGGACTGCCGGATACGGGACTGGTGCTGCGCGGCGGTGAGAGGCAAGGCATTCGCAAACGCGGAGTTGGCGAGCGGCTTCGCATGTTTCTGGAGGAGCTTGGACCAACCTTCGTTAAGCTGGGTCAAATGGCGAGCATAAGGCCAGACCTGATTCCTGCCGGCATTATCGCGGAGCTGGAGCAGCTGCAGGATCATGTTCAGCCTTTTTCATATTTGGAAGCCGTACATATTATTGAAGATGAACTAGGCTCGCCGCTTGAGCAGTTATTTGCCGAGTTCAGCGAAGAGCCGCTGGCTTCCGCGTCAATCGGGCAGGTGTACCGGGCCAAGCTGGTTGACGGCACAGTGGTAGCGGTCAAAGTGCAGCGCCCCCATATACAAAAGGTCATCGAGACGGATCTCGATATCTTGTCGGAGCTTGCAAGAGTCGCGGAGCATCGTCTCGAATGGGCGCGCAGCTACAGGCTTCGCGACATGATCGACGAAATTGCCAGAGCGCTTCGCGCCGAGCTCGATTACGGGCTGGAGGCACGCAATGCGGAACGGTTCGCCGCCCAAAGCAGCAGATTTGACGGCATCATTATTCCTGCTGTGTATTGGGAGTATACAAGCAAGCTCGTTCTGACGATGGATTATGTGGAAGGCATCAAGCTGTCGGACCGCGAGCGTCTAGAACAAGGAGGATATGATCACAAAAAGCTTGCGGAGAGGTATTCCAAAGCCATCTTTCACCAGGTGCTGGTGGACGGTTTTTTTCATGGGGATCCGCATCCGGGCAATGTGCTGGCTCTGCCTGACGGGAACCTGGCTTTTCTTGATTTTGGGATGGTCGGAAGACTTACGCCTGACATGAAGCAGCATTTTGCCACCTTTGTAATCGGCCTGCGCAATCAAAGCACAAGTACGATTATCCGGGCGATTAACGGGATGGGCTTTATTCCCGATGATACGGACAGGAAGGCACTCCGTGCTGACGTGGACGAAATGAGGGATAAGTATTACAAAGTTCCCCTTAGCCAGGTCAAGATCGGGGAATCGGTGAATGAGCTGTTCGCGCTTGCTTTCCGCCATGGGATACGAATTCCGTCCGAGCTTACGCTGCTCGGCAAAACGTTCCTCACCCTGGAAGGCGTAGTGACAGCGCTTGACCCGGACTTCAGCGTGTTTGACGTCGCAGAGCCGTTTGGCCGGAAGCTGGTTATCGAGAAGCTGGATCCGCGGCGGATCGCGCGCAAATGGGTGGATGATATCCCGGATTATCTGGAGCTGCTCTCGGATGTTCCGCTTAGTCTCCGGAGCGTGCTCAATATGATGCGAAGGGGCAGGCTGGGGCTAGATCTTGCCATTCCCGAGTTAAATGCCGTGCTGAAAAAGCTTGATCAAATCAGCAACCGGCTAAGCCTCAGTATTGTGCTATTGTCGTTCAGCATTATTATGGTTGGCCTCATTATAGGCTCGTCGATGGGGCATCAGAGCACGCTGCTGTGGGATATACCGGCGATTGAGATCGGGTTTGGGATTGCTTCGATTCTGTTTGTGTGGTTAATTGTGGCAATCATACGAAGCAGATAGTTATTTGTTTGATTAGGAATAACGGAATGTATCTCCTTCCGGCCGCTGTTGCCAGTATTTTACCTTTAACAATATTTATAGGTGGTAAAATACATGACAAAGGCGAACGCTACGCTCCTCCAGGAGATACATTGCCTCTATTCTTTATCAATTATTTTTTTGGGGAACATGTAAAGGAGCAGGGGGGATTCCCTGCTCCTTTTTTATGTCTTATAGTCTTCTGCGGTTGAAATATTTAATGAACAGACAGGACAGGAGCAAGACAAGGATGGCGATACCGGCCGTAATGGCTTCGCGGGAGTTATCCTTCTCGGCAGTTTGATTGCCCATGCCCATTCCGGGGAAGCCCCCGCCGCCCATGCCGCCTTGGAATCCGTCCGGTGGCTGACCCATGCCGCCGCCCTGGAACCCGTCCGGCGGCCCGCCCATGTCGCCGCCCGGGAATCCCATGCCATCGCCGCCTTGTGCTGCACCTTGCTGTTGGCCGCCGTTGGCGTTGCCAGTGCCGGTGCTGCCTTGGCTTTGCTGCGCCTCTGCGCCATTCGCGCCTTGTGCGGCAGCCGGAACCGCGCCTTGCTTGGTGTTCGCCGCGCCATTGGCGCCTTGCTGCGCCGCATTGCCGCCCGCAGCACCCTGCTGCTGCCCGCCTGCGTCAGCGGCATTTTGCTGACGGTTGCCGCCGCCACGCATGCCGCCACCGCCGCCAAAACCTCCGCCGCTGCCGGAGCCATCGCCCGAGGAGGCAATCGTGCCGTCAAGCTGCTGCGAGATATTGCTGATCATGCTTGCATTGGTCGAGATCAGCGATTTGACGCCCGCCTCATACTGCTCGTACGTATAGAACGAGGAAGGATCCGCTTTTACATATGATGCAATCATCGTGTTAAGCTCATTTACTCTTGCCTGGAATTGCGAATCCGACAAGTAACCGTCAACGATCTTCTGGAGCATTTCATGGTACTTCTCTTTGTATTCATCCACGGCAAGCAGCTTCGCGATTAGCGGCCGGTCAGCCACCGCGCTTTGCGTAGGCTCGTCGATTAAGAGACTGCTTGAACCGCCGCCACCACCCATCATTCCCATGCCGCCAAAGGCCATATTATAATCCCATGGCAGAATCGAGAAGACGCCGTCATCTTCATATAGATAATAGTTTTGCTTGTTGCTGCCCAGGTAGCTGTCCATATTATTGGTAGCTACGTTTAGGGCGATATACCCCAAGGCATCATCGACATTGATATATTTCTCCAGATCGGTGCCGCTATTCAGCTCTTTCAGCATATCGATCAGAATGTCGTTATTGGATGATTTGGATTTTTGCGCAAGACCCGGGTAAGAATCAAGCTTGTCGTCAATCCAGAGCAGATCGCTGCCCGTACCCATAATGCCCTTGTACAAAGCGCCGTAAGAGTTGTCGAAATTGCGGTTCAGGTATTCGTCCCCGACTTGTTCAATCGCCAGGTAGAAGCCCCATAGCTTGTCATTGACATAGACGTTAACGAACGAAAACTTAGGAGTCGGCAGGCCCATTTGTTCCGCCAGCTCGTAGGTCAGAAATTCACGCATATAAGACGCATCGCTGTAATTGTTGTTCAGGTTGATTTTGCTGATGCCGCCAAGCGTTTGGTTCACGTATTCGTCAAAAGAGATCTTGAAGCTGTACCTGTCGGAATCCTCCATCTGCACAACGCTGCGCAGGCTTAGATTGCCCTTGGCGCGAATGCCGACATTATCGAAATGCTCTCCGTTATAATCGACGGACGCCGTGTGATATTCCTCGGCGCTGGCATTATCAATAATGTCCTGGAACTGATCTTCATCGATCGTAATTTTTACGTCGACGACTTTATTTTTCGGAAACACGGTTTCGTCTAAAAACTGCTCCTCCTTGGTGGTAGCTTTGTTCTCAGCACTTTCTCCCTCATTGTTAGCTGTCGGCTTGGAGCCGCATCCTGTTAACCCGATGATCAGAATGATGGAGAAGAGCGTCAGTAAAAACTTCGCTTTCATCTTAAACACCATCCTGTCTTTTACGATACGTAATCTCCGTTATAGCTGATCAGAACGGCATTGCGAACGCCGGCAATCTGCGACAGTTCGTTTACAAAACGTCCTTCCTGATCGTTCAGACGGACTTCCAGCGTAACTTCGATATTGCCTGCGGATACGGTTTTTTGCTTCACGTTATAACGTTTAACCATCTTGCCGACTTGTTGTTGCACGGCTTTTTCGCTCTCATCGTTCGCGCATTGAACAACCAGAAGGTACGGATTTTCCACCTTGCCGCCTTTTACGAACAGGAAGAGGACAAGTCCGATAATAACGGAACCAACTACGGCAAGGGTGAAGAAGCCTGCGCCGGTTACGATACCCGCAGCTGCTGCCCAGAACAGGAAGATCAGGTCGGTCGGGTCTTTAATTGGCGTACGGAAACGAACGATCGAGAGCGCGCCAACCATGCCGAGGGACAGAACGAGGTTCGAATTGACCGCCAGAATAACGACGGACGTAATGATAGTCATCCCGATCAGGGAGACGTTAAAGCTCTTGGAGTATAAAACTCCGCTAAAGATTCTCTTGTAAAGCGTGTAAATAAACAGACCGATTAAGAAAGAGATAGCGAGCGTAATCAGCATTTTCGAAATATCGATGCTTGAATTGAAGTTGTCGAGGACCGAGCTTTTGAAAAGGTCGGAAAACGTATTGGTTGTATCGGTTGCGTTTGTTGTTGTATCCATTGGTTTAATAATCCTCCCACGAGTTATATTTCAGAAATTTACGGCAGATCACGTACTTGGACGCCGATTGCCGGTTCAGGCCTTCAAGCTGCAGCGCAGTCTGAATGTAGCCCGGGATGTACTCGTCAAATTTCACTTCCAGGATGATGAGATCTTCATCAATCGCTTTAACGGGCGCCAGCTCGGGATCAAAAATATCCACCGCATGCAGCCCGGTCCGCAGATCCTTGTCGAACGTAATCCGCACGTTGCCGTTGTGGCAGACATAAGGCTCGCGCACGTAATCGACGATGACTTTCGGACGCAGCAGATTGTCGTGCATTTCGTTGTAGATCTCCATAAGAAGCGGCTTGTCCGGTACGTTCAGAACCTCGTAATCACCTGCCATGATGCGGTTGTACATCTCTCTGGTAAGCGGCTCCTTCAACTTGGCGATGTAGTCCATCCGCTTAAGCTTTTTCTCGAAATGAATGACTTTGTCCTGGCCGTTGTAGATGCGGATCCGGTACTTCTTCCTGTCCCGGAAGCCGCCCAGCTTGTCGTTTAAGGCGGTATTGCTAAAATCGTCGAAATACAAGCTTCGGATATGGTATTCACCGGTTGAACCAGCGTGCTCGTCGGGCTGCATCAGATTCCTTAACCGCTGGCGAATCGTGAAATATTGCAGATGGTTGATGAAAAATTTCAGCTCATTCCTGAATTTGATCTTGCTCACTATTACACCTCGTTTCACTG
The DNA here is from genome assembly GCF_000023585.1 of Paenibacillus sp. JDR-2. Lineage (NCBI taxonomy): Bacteria > Bacillati > Bacillota > Bacilli > Caryophanales > Paenibacillaceae > Paenibacillus > Paenibacillus sp. JDR-2. The sequence continues at coordinate 2,423,531 of NC_012914.1, forward strand.
TCGCGTTTGCCCTCGTTTACATTCTCTTAACAAAACTTATTGTATAGGCTGAGTCTGATGCTAATCTTAACGCTGGCTGAAAGAATGCTGAATGTCTTCATGCGCACGGCAAAAAGGCTATCCCGCCATTTAATATGACGGGATAGCCTTTTTCATCTATGAAGCGGCAGTCTGATCTGAAACGAGCTGCCTGACCATTCGCTACTGTCCACATGTATGGTGCCGTTATGCTTCGCGATAAGGGACTGGGTAATGGCAAGGCCAAGGCCTGTACCGCCGCTTTTGCGCGTTCGCGAGGATTCGCTCCGGTAGAATCGCTCGAATAGATGGGGCAGATGCTCCGGCGCTATGCCTGAGCCATTGTCGGACACGGTTATAACCGCTTCAGCCGCTTCCGTATATAGCTTAAGGGACAAGCTGCCGGCATCCGGATCGGTATGCTGAACGGCATTCAGGAACAGATTCAGCACCGCTTGCTTAAGCTGGTCGGGATGCCCGGACACCTGTATGCCCGGATTGATTTGCAGGCTGACGTTGCGAGTGCCGCCTAGTAGACGAAGCTGGGGCTCCATTTCTTGCAGAAGCTTGTCCAGCCGGATCTCGATCCGTTCGGGCGAAGGGGCCAGGTCAAGCTTGGCGAGCAGGAGCAAATCCTCAACCAGCTTGTTGATCCGTTTGGATTCCAGCTGCATGCTGGTTAGGGCGGAACGAAGCTGGTCCGGATTGGAAGCGGCCCCGCGCAGCAAGACTTCGATAAAGCCATGAATAGACGTAAGCGGCGTTCGCAATTCATGCGATGCGTCCGCGATAAACCGTCTCATTCGTTCCGTTGTCTCCCGCTCGGCTTCAAAGGAAAGGTCAAGACGCTCCAGCATCCCGTTGAAGGCAACGGCAAGCTGGTCGATTTCCAGCTGCCCTTGATTCACGGGCAGTCTTTCGTTCAGATTGGCGGCGTCCGTCTGGCTGACCTTCTGCACGACGCTCGACAATGGCCGAAGCGTGCGGCGCAGCAGGGGAATATAGAACCATAAGCCGGCAGCCAGCGCAAGCACGGACAATCCGATAAAGATCGCAAGCTGAGTCATCAGTATTTGCTTCAGAGAAGCGGTATCGGTTCCCGCCTGTATGATGCCGTCTGGATGTCCGGGAGGCCCCGTGACATGAAAGACGACCAGCTGCTGCGTGCCTTTTTTGTCCGTCAAGATCCGGTAAGTACCATGCTGATTAGGCTGTTTAAGCAGCTCTTTATATTGCCCGGCCGATAATTGAGGCGCGTTAAGCTCGTCATCCCGCGACAGATCGGTAAATTCGCCATCAAGATTAATCGAGGCAAGCGACAAGCCCGGCTGATAATAAAAAGGTGCCGGTATGGGAAGCTGCATAGGCGGCGAGCTGCCGGGCGGACTGCCGGCGCCGTTCCCGCCGCCGAACCGCTCACCGCCAAACCAATCATGGGGAAGCGAGATTAATTGAGCATCCAACGCTTCGGCTTTATTTTTATATTGGAAATCCTTCATCAAGACATATTGCAAAATGCCAATCATAAGCAGCAGAGCCGCCATGACAAACAGAGAACGCTGAAGAAGCTGAAATCGGAGGGAGCGGGGGGCCAAGAACGATCGTCTCATGACAGATCCATCCTGTAACCGACACCCCGCAGCGTACGGATAAGCCGGTGCTCCTTGTCGCCAAGCTTGTCCCGCAGGGAGCGGATATACACCTCGACGATATTTTCTTCCCCGCCAAACCGGTAGCCCCATACGCTGTCCAGTATTTGCGCTTTGCTGAGCACAATGCCGTTGTTCTGCACGATATATTTCAGCAGCTCATATTCGGTGGGGGAGAGCTCCAGGACCTGATCCTGGTAGATCAGTTCCTTTTTCACGTCGTTAACGCGGAAGGGACCGTATGTCGCCTCGCCAAGCAAGCTTGGGAACTGGTTGCGGAGCCGGGCTTTGATCCGGGCGAGCAGCTCTTCGAAGCTAAAGGGCTTCACGACATAATCATCCGCGCCAAGCGTCAAGCCTTTCACCCGGTCTTCGATGTCATCCTTCGCGGTAAGCATGATGACAGCAACGTTTGCGCCTGTGTCTTTGACCGCTTGGCATACTTCAAAACCGTTCAACTCCGGCATCATCACGTCTAGAATAAGGACATGGGGCTGAAATTCCTTGGCCACCTGCAAAGCGGCTGCGCCGTCCTGCGCGGTACGGATGTCAAAGCCTTCGTTCAGCAGTCCCAGCTCAAGAAACTGTATAATATGCGGCTCGTCATCAGCCAGCAATAATCGGATTCCGTTCATAAATTCTCCTTGTTAACTTGTTGTCTACTTATTATCGTCGTTTTTAGCAAGAATTTCATTAACCGCAAATAAAAAAAGCTGCCGACCCTATAAGGGAAGGCAGCTTGCGTGTTAGATGGACAGCTTCTGGCCGGGCTCGAGGAGCTGGCCTTTTAAGCCTTTTGCTTCCAAGGCTTGAACAAAGGCTTCCGCATCCTGGCGGATAATCGGGAAGGAATTGTAGTGAACCGGGATCGTCAGCTTGGCGCCGAACCATTCGGCCGCTTGAAGGGCATCTTCAGGACCCATCGTGAAATGGTCGCCAATCGGGATGAGGGAAACGTCAATGTTATGACGGTCGCCGATCATTTTCATATCGCCATACAAAGCAGTATCGCCGGCATGGAGGATCGTCTTGCCGTCCACCGTAATAATGTAGCCGCCCGGCATGCCTCCGTAAATAATGCGCTGCTCCTCAGCGATTGTAATGCCCGAGCTGTGGAAGGCTTGAATCATTTTCGCTTTGGCAAAGCCAAGATCAACGGTCCCGCCGATGTTCATGCCAATCGTCTCAAGACCTTTCCAGGACATGTAAGTGGCAAGCTCGACGTTTGCAACAACAGGAGCATTATTCGCGCGTGAGATAGGCTCCGCATCCAGGATATGATCCATATGGGCATGCGTTAGAAGAACCGAGTTGACCTTGATGTCTTCCGGCTTGGTTACTGCCAGTTCGTTGCCTCTGAGGAATGGATCGATTACAAGCGAGTTATCGCCGGAAGTAATTTGAACACAGGAATGTCCGTGAAAAATAATGTCGGTCATCTTAGCAGCTCCTTAATGGTTGTTTTGTTGGATAAGTTTCGTGGTAAGTTTAATGCGTACGCTGGACGGATCGGTGACAAAGGCAGCGCCGTCCTGCTGTTCAACGGAAATGCCTGCGGCAAGAAGCCGTTCCAGGGTCGACGACAGTTCGCCGGAATCCGGATACACGATCGTAAAATAGTCGAGGCCGGTTGATTGAGGGGAGGGAGCGGGAGCTCCGATACCAGCCCATACATTAAGTCCAATATGGTGATGGTAGCCTCCGGCCGATACGAATAATGCCCGCATCTGGGTATAATCGCCGACAATATCGAAGCCTAGCAGACCGTTATAGAATGCTCTTGATTCCGGAATGCCCACCGTATGTAGATGAACATGGCCCATGATGGTTTCAGGCGGCAGACCTTTCGTTATATCTTCTTCGCCGGCTTCCTGCAATAGACCTTCCCAGTCTATAGGATCCGTTGCCATAACGTAATCGCCGTTAGCGTCGCGCTTCCATTCGGATCTTGGACGGTCGGCATAAATCTCGATGCCGTTATTGTCGGGATCGGACAGGTACAACGCTTCGCTGACCAGGTGATCGGCCTGACCAAGCGGGATGCGGCGAGCGATCAGCCGCTTCAGAACGATGCCAAGCTCCTTGCGGCTCGGAAGCAGCAGGGCATAGTGGTACAGCCCGGTTGTTCCTCTGCGCTCCGGCGCTATTACAGCATTAGGTATTTGCTCAAGCAGAATGAGAGCTGTCTTGCCATCAGCGGTTAATGCGGCAGTCGTGCTCGTCTGCTCCAGAATTCGGAGGCCGATAACCTCGGTGTAGAAGCTGAGAGATTGTGCAAGATTGCTGATCTTGAGCTTTACAGCGCCAAGAACGGTATCTGGATGGATGCTTGTGGACATGATGTAGCCCTCCTTCGCTTAGTTACTTTTTGTAAATTAATATAAATAATATATTTAGTGTTGTCAAGTTATGGGATTGTGAAAACGCGGGGAAAGGGCGTGGAGCAAGGTTCCGGAAACGGCTTATGTACCTGTGTTAGTGTGGAATAAAAATGCGAATACGATACGCGGTTTCGTCAGGCGGCGGCAGATTCCGCCATCATGCGGCGCCAAAAATAAAAGCCCGCGCAGTGGCGGGCTTGGCTAATCATTTATTTAATAAGACCGGCATGTACGAGACCGTTGCGGATGCCGCTGTCGCTTACATGCGTCGTAATGTAATTCGCGAATGGCATCAGCTCTTTATGGGAGTTGCCCATCGCAATGCCAAGGCCAACAACCTCGAGCATTTCTTTATCGTTTAGACCGTCGCCGAACGCAACGGCTTCTTCCGGAGCGATGTTGAGCAGCTTGAGCAGGGCTTTGATCCCTTGCGCCTTGGAGCCGTCAATCGTAAGCACGTCCATCGCCGTGTCGTGCCAGCGGATAAAACGAAGTCCCGGATTAGCCTCTCCGTATAGATGCTCTTCTTCGGCGGTGCAATGCAGGAAGATCTGATAGACGTCTTCCTTCTGCCAGAAGTCCGGATCAAAGCCCGGCTGCGCAACGCGCAGCGATGCTACGGAATTAAACACATGCGGGTGGGATTCCGTATTGCGGTAGAACGAATCATGTCCTTCGAACACGAGGGTATGATTGTGAGCGGAAGCATGGCTGACCAGAGTTTCCACGTCTTCGCGCGGAATAGGGCGCCGGTAGATTGCTTCTCCTTTATATACGACGTACGCGCCATTCAGGCTGACATAAGAATCAATACCAAGCTGCTCGGCAATTGGAGCGAAAAAGTATGGCGCTCTGCCCGTTGCGATAACAGCGGGTACGCCGCTTGCTTGCAGGTCGCGAATCGCGTCAATCGTATCCTGCGGGATTTGTTTTTCTTCATCCAATAATGTGCCGTCGATGTCAAAGAAAGCAATTTTGTATGGCATAAGCTTACCTCTCCTATCCCTATTTGCGGTTTCATCTATATATTGACGTACTATAACACCGATTTCCGCGATTAGGCAAGCTTTAAAGGCTGGAAGACGGCGCTGGGCAATGCGGACATTTTGAATGAATCGGCGTAAAGAAGTAGGAGTTAGAAGCATTATGCGATATAATCAGATTTGGGTTTCTATAATTGGGAAATAAGGAGAATGCACGCAATGGAAAAAACATTGATCTTCGGGCACAAAAATCCGGATACAGACACAATCTGCTCAGCGATTGCCTACGCTGAACTGAAATCGAAACTTGGTTTTGACGTTGAAGCCGTACGCCTTGGCGACGTTAACGGCGAAACGCAATATGCTCTGGACTACTTCAAGACTGAAACTCCGCGTTTTGTTGAGACTGTAGCAGGCGAAGTAAACAACGTAATTCTGGTTGACCATAACGAGCGCCAGCAAAGCGTTTCCGATATTGATCAAGTTCGCGTCGTTGAAGTTATCGACCATCACCGTATCGCTAACTTCGAAACGGCAGCTCCGCTGTACTTCCGTGCTGAGCCTGTAGGCTGCACGGCTACAATCCTCAACAAGCTGTACAAAGAAAACGGCGTTGCGATCCGCAAAGAAATCGCTGGCCTGATGTTGTCCGCTATTATCTCTGACTCTCTTCTGTTCAAATCGCCTACTTGCACCGAGCAAGACGTAGCGGCTGCTCGCGAGCTGGCTGAAATCGCTGGCGTTGACGCTGAAGTTTACGGTCTGGAAATGCTGAAAGCCGGCGCGGATCTCCGCGACAAAACAATCGAGCAGCTTCTGTCGCTTGACGCGAAAGAATTCTCGATGGGCAGCGCAAAAGTGGAAATCGCTCAAGTTAACGCGGTTGATACAAACGACGTTCTGGTTCGCCAAGCGGAACTGGAAGCGGCAATCAACGAAACCATCGCGAAAAAAGGTCTGGACCTGTTCGTATTTGTCGTTACCGACATCCTGAACAGCGATTCCGTTGCTCTTACTCTGGGTGCAAAAGCTAATGCTGTTGAGCAAGCTTACAACGTAACTTTGGAAGGCAACAAGGCGCTTCTGAAAGGCGTTGTCTCGCGTAAGTCGCAGATCGTTCCTATTCTAACCGAAACTTTGAGCAAATAATATCAGATCGAAGTTTCTGGTTCTAACCGAAACTTTGAGCAAATAATATCAGATCGAAGTTTCTGGTTCTAACCGAAACTTTGAGCAAATAATATCAGATCGAAGTTTCTGGTTCTAACCGAAACTTTGAGCAAATAATACACTATATAATAGAAGAAAGAGGTTGTCCCTGGTGGACATCCTCTTTCTTTTTGCTGCTATTTATTGCGCTGCTTCAGCCTCAGCACCATATCTTCTTCATCCCAATATCGATCCTGCGCTTTCATGGCATTCCGCTCAATGCCAAACACCTCGAAACCGCAGCTGGCATATAGCGCTTTGGCCGCCGCATTTTCCGAAATGACGGTCAAATTAATCTGCTCGAGCCCATCCATATTCGAGGCTTTATGGATCAGCTCCGTAACCAGCCGCTTGCCAGTCCCATGACCGCGTGCCTCCGGAGCGACATACATCGCATAGACATTCCCTTTATGAAAAATTTCCGGTTTGCTTTCTCTGACAAAAGTATCCATGCCAACTAGCTTGCCTGCATGAAAAGCACCTAAAGTGAAACGTCCTTCATCCGGCTTCAGTTGACTTGCGATCTCGTCTAATGATCTTACGACCTGGATCTCGTAAGTGGTTAGGAACGCTTCGGGACTTTCAAGCAGGGATTGCAGACGAAGTACACGGTAAGCTTCCGCATCTGCTTCGGTTAAAATTCTGATTTCCACGGTGCCACCTCCATTACTGCTCGAAATTCCATGCGGGAGGGAAGTATTCCTTCGCCGCCATGCAAAAAAAAAATGGCTGAGCTTGTTAGCTCAACCATTGTGCATTTATGGAGTTAGTTAACGACACGGCGTGCAGTTACGTATTTGCTGGACCAGTAAGAGCTGGACATGTCGGATACGGTAACGCCTTGGCTTGTGGAGCTGTGAAGGATTTTTTTCGAACCGGCATAAATGGCCACGTGGCTGATGCTAATGCCGTTCGTGCGGAAGAACACTAGATCACCCGTGCTCAGTTCCGTCTTTGGAACTTTTTTGCCAACAGTTGCTTGTTCGGCTGCAGTGCGGGGCAGGTTAACTTCAAGGCCTGCAAACATGAATTTCGTAAAGGACGAGCAGTCAAAGGCGTATGTAATACCGACTGGGGCACCGTATTTGTAAGGTACGCCTAAGTAATTTTTACCTTCGCTAATCAAAGACAACGTTTTTTCTGTAGCAGCGTTTGCATGATTTGTTGTAGTGGCAAGAGTGAAGGCTGATGCAGCAATTGTTGCAACCAGGCTGAATGTCATTATTTTTTTGAGGGATTTAAATGTGTTTTTCATGGTAGTATGGTTTCCTTTCGTTTGGAAGTTCATTCGAATATAGATTCCATCTTTCGTTGAAATTACTATAACACATCCGAAACAGCACAAAATTTTACAATTAGAGCGAAAGATCAATGAATTGTAAAGAAAGCCACCTTTATGAGAAATAAATGAGAATCTCTTTAGAAACGCTCTCATAAAAGTCTCATCAGAAAAGTCTCCTGTTATTGACGAGTGAAGCGGCGTGAAATATAATTAGGTAGCCTATTATTAATAGTACTAAAATAATTAGTGACTTACATATTTAAAGAATGAGGTGATCAAATGGCCGGCGGTGGAGAAGAGACCGCAGCACGAAGACTAATTGAAGTATTTATGCTGTTCAACAAGATGAACTGGAACCATCAGCCGATGGATTTAAAGCAGAAGCATAGCGAGCTGCGGCTGCTTGTTGTAATCAAGCGTATGGGCAATGGGGAAGATGAAGGGGTCAAAGTATCCGATTTAAGCAAGTTTCTAAAGGTGACGTCGCCAACGGTTACGCAGCTGCTTAACCGGCTTGAAGAGATGGGGCTTGTTGTCCGCAAAGAGGATCCGAGAGACAGAAGAGCGGTCCGCGTGTCCCTGACCGAAGAAGGCGAACTGACCGCCAAGAAGGCGTTGCAGGGTTTTATGCAGCGGATGAACGGTCTTGTTGATTTTTTGGGCGACGATGATACGGAGCAATTAATTCGTTTGCTCAGGAAGACAACTACGTATTTCGAACAAATGAATCTGAATGATTCAGGTGGAGATGATGTTAATAAATGTTGAAATTATTCCGCTATTTGAAGCCGTTTCGGCTTTTTGTCATTGGTGTCTTAGTCTTTGTCTTTCTGCAGACCTTATCGGATCTATATCTGCCAACCTTGATGGCGGATATCGTAGATAAAGGCGTATCTGTAGGCGACAAGTCTTATATTTGGAAAATCGGCGGCTTTATGCTGCTAGTTGCGGCTGCGGGCGGGATTTGTTCCGTATTGGCCAGCTATTTCTCTTCGAAGTCCGCCATGGGATTCGGGCGGGATGTCCGCAGCAGAGTGTTCAAGCATGTTGAGAACTTCTCGTTGCAGGAGTTCGACAAGATTGGTACAGCTTCGCTGATTACCCGGACAACAAACGATATTACGCAGGTACAGCAAGTGCTTATTATGATCTTGCGGATGATGATTACCGCGCCAATGATGTGTATCGGCGGTATTATTATGGCCATCTCGAAGGATGCCAAGCTGTCGCTTGTATTTGTAGTCGTTATTCCGGTACTGGCAGGCGCTATCTTCCTAGTCGTGCGTAAAGGGATTCCGCTGTTCAAAGCGATGCAAGTGAAAATTGATAAATTGAATCTGGTACTGCGCGAAGGCCTTACGGGGATCCGGGTTATCCGTTCGTTTGACCGGATCAACCATGAGAATAAAAAATTTGACGCAGCGAACGCCGATCTGACCGATACAGCGGTGCGCGTAAACAAAATTATGGCTGTTCTTATGCCGCTTATGATGTTGATCATGAACATTTCGACCATCGTTATTATTGCGATCGGCGGAATCCGGATTGATCATGGAAATATGCAAATTGGTTCCCTGATGGCTTTTATCCAATACGGCATGCAAATTATGTTCTCGCTTCTGATGATGTCGATGATGCTTATCATGATTCCTCGTGCGCAAGCATCGGCTGTCCGTATCAATGAAGTGCTCCAAATGGCGCCAACGCTCTCCGACAAAGATGTAACGAAGAAAAACAGCGGCAAAGAAGGCTATTTGGAATTCCGCGGAGTGACATTCAGCTATCCGGGCGCGGAACAGCCGGCGTTGTCGGATATTTCGTTCCAGGCTGGACCTGGCGAAATTACGGCCCTTATTGGCGGTACCGGTGCGGGTAAATCCACGCTGGTCAGCTTGATTCCGCGTTTCTATGATGTGGATGCGGGTCAGATTATCATTGACGGCATGGATATTAGAGATATGTCCCAAGAGGATCTCCGTCATAAAATCGGCTTTGTTCCTCAAAAAGCGGTTCTCTTCACGGGAACGGTAGCGGAAAATATCCGTTACGGACAGGAGAATGCAACGGATGAGGAAGTCGCTCATGCCGCGGCTATTGCTCAGGCCTCCGAATTTATCGGAGGGATGGATCAGGGCTACGATTCGATGATTGCGCAAGGCGGCAATAACGTATCGGGCGGTCAGAAGCAGCGCTTGTCTATTGCGCGGGCATTGGTGAGAAGGCCTGAAATTTATGTGTTCGACGACAGCTTCTCGGCGCTGGACTTCAAGACGGATGCCAAGCTTCGTGCGGCACTGAAGTCTGAGGTAGGCAACTCGACGGTAATGCTTGTTGCCCAGCGCGTAAGCACGGTTATGGATGCGGACCGGATTATCGTTCTTGATGAAGGACGTATTGCGGGGATCGGCAATCATAAGGAGCTTATGCAAACTTGCGAGGTTTACAAGGAAATTGTATCTTCGCAGCTGTCAGAGGAGGAGATTGCATGAGCCAGCAAAAAGGAAACGGCCGTCCAGGCGGACCTGGCAGAGGACCGGGCATGGGTGGTCCCGGCGGATTTGGGATGCCGGTCCAAAAGGCGAAAAACTTCAAAGGAACACTGTTCCGTTTAATGGCTTATTTGAAGCCGCATCAAACCAAGCTTCTGCTGGTGCTGCTTACCGCGATTTTGAGTACGCTATTCAGTATCGTAAGCCCTAAAATTATGGGTCATGCAATGACGAAGCTGGCGGAGGGCTTTTTCGGAAAACAAAATGGCGGGGCGGGAATCGATTTTGACGCGATTAATCAGATTCTGCTTATTCTCGTCATTCTCTATATCATCAGCTCGGTGTTCAGTTATATTCAGCAGTATTTGATGGCTGGAGTAGCCCAGAATACCGTGTACGATCTGCGCAAGCAGGTGAACGCGAAGTTCAACCGGCTCCCGCTGAAATATTTTGACTCCAAATCCAACGGCGAAATATTGAGCCGGGTCGTTAACGACGTGGACAATATCGCCAATACCTTGCAGCAAAGCTTAACCCAGCTGATTACATCGGTTATTACGCTGGTTGGCATTATCATCATGATGCTCACCATCAGCCCGCTGATGACCTTGATCGTCTTCCTGACGATTCCGATCAGCTTGGTGGCGACAGCGGTTATTGCGAAACGCTCGCAGAAATATTTTGTGAAGCAGCAAGCGGAGCTTGGCAAATTAAACGGGCATGTGGAAGAGATGTATACCGGCCACAAGATCGTTAAAGCTTTTGGCCGCGAGCGCGAATCGCTGGAGAAGTTCGAGAAGATGAATGAACAGCTGTATGATGCCGGCTGGCGTGCCCAATTCATCTCCGGTATTATTATGCCGATTATGAGCTTTATCGGAAATATCGGTTACGTGTTTGTCAGCATCGTTGGCGGTATCCTTGTTACAAAACGTGCGATTGAAGTTGGGGATATCCTGGCATTTATTCAATACACCAGACAGTTCACTTGGCCGATTACGCAGCTCGCGAATATCTCGAACGTTATTCAATCGACAATCGCTTCCGCTGAACGCGTCTTCGAGCTGTTGGATGAGGAAGAGGAAGTACCGGAAGCGAGTACGACGAAAACCATCACCCGTCCGAGCGGTTCCGTGCACTTTGATCATGTGAAATTCGGTTATACAGCGGATAAAACGTTGATCGATAACATGAACATCAATGTGTTGCCTGGTCAGACCGTAGCGATCGTAGGTCCAACGGGTGCGGGCAAAACCACTCTTGTAAACCTGCTTATGCGGTTCTACGAGCTGAATGACGGGAAAATCACGATTGACGGCGTCAATATTACGGATTTGAAGCGCAGCAATCTGCGCGGCATGTTCGGAATGGTGCTTCAGGATACATGGCTCTTTAACGGTACGATCCGCGACAATATCGCGTACGGACGGGAAGGAGCGACGGAGGAGGATGTCGTCAACGCAGCTAGAGCGGCACATGCCGACCACTTTATCCGGACTTTGCCGGACGGATACGACACGATTCTAAACGAAGAGGCGTCCAATATCTCGCAAGGTCAAAAGCAGCTTCTCACTATTGCCCGGGCAATTCTGGCAGATCCGTCCATTCTGATTCTGGACGAAGCAACTTCCAGCGTCGATACCCGTACAGAAGTCTACATCCAGAAGGCAATGGGTCATCTAATGGAAGGCCGAACAAGCTTCGTTATCGCGCACCGTCTGTCAACGATCCGCGACGCAGACCTGATTCTCGTCATGAACCAAGGCTCGATTATCGAGCAGGGTACGCATGAGGAGCTTCTGGAGCAGGGCGGGTTCTATGCGGACTTGTATAATAGCCAGTTTACGGGGAAGGCGATTGAGGCGGTTTAGTTTTAAAGGCAAGGGATTACGGGTTTGTATCTCTTCCGGCCGCTGTTGCTTATACTTTGCTTGAACAATGTTTAAATGTTGCAAAGTATAAGCAAAGGCGTACGCTGCGCTCCTCCAGAGATACAAACCCTCCATCCCCCTCAACCCTTAAATAACACAAGCCCACAATTGGCCTCCCCTTAATGGCTATATTTGGGGGAGGACGAAAAAAGAGAAAGCGTGTTAGTTGCGCTTTCTCTTTTTGTATTACCAACGATGGAAATAAAGGTAGATCAAGGAGACTAGACCAAAGAGAAGTAATATTTGAAGAGCATAGTGGAGGATAGTTATTTTTTGATTCCTTTTATATCTGATGAGATAAAATAACTGTATGAAGTAGATATCGGCCAGTAAAATATAGACCGAAAATTTTACTATTGTAGTTTTGGCATGTCCAATTATATAAAGGGGATATATAAAAGTAATTGTAAAAAATAACCAATAAAAAAGTCCTTTATTTGAAAACAGGAATTTTGAAACGGCTGCCTCGCGATGTCTTGTTAGTAAGTACAATGTAAAGAAACCAATGGCAAATAACATAAAGAAAAAAATTAAATCAGATGATGTAAATAGATAATGACCAAAGGAATAGTACATTTTGATAACCCCCTCACGTCTAATATAAAGGAAATTTATAGAAGTATAAACTCCTCTATTGGCATGATATTTCCGTGGTCGTCATCTATTTAGATGTTTCTAAGAAAGTTTTCCTGGCGTAATATTTTCTTTAATGTTTCCTCTTCTCTGTATCTCATCATGATAAATGTGGGATTTTTATAAGGGATTTTTGGAAGACTCTCTGGATCATATTTTTCGTATTCATCAAGAAGATCCTCGATGTATTGATAAATAATATAATCTCTTCCAAAACTAACAATAAATTCGGTGGAGTCTATCAGGTCTGTGCGAATTGCTCCCTCATGGTCGATATTTCGAATCCTATCAATATTTAAATTTTCACCGATTAAGAAAATCCACTGCATTTTACTATCTCCTTGTTAAAGGTAATTCTTACCTTTATGTTGTTCCAAAATGTGGTAGTATGTAGAGGCCCTGATGAGAAGGTGGGATCTCCTTGCAGAAGATTTATAAGATTATGCTGATTGTTTTTGCGTGTTGCTTGATGGCCGCTTTCGGGAAGATCAAGGTGTTTGAGGATCATATAGATACAATTGAGGCCAATGAATTAATGGTTAATTGCTCGGATGAAGTGAACAAGGGTAAGACCCAAGTTGATGATATCGGATATTTATGCCGTGTACATATAGATGAGAATACAGTCATTTCAAATGAACAAGGCGAGCCTATCCAGCTGTCGGAGTTGACTACGGAGGATATTGTCCGTATTGTCCCGGTGAAACCTCAAAATGTGAAAAAAGGCAAAAGAGAATTTACAGCTAAAGAGATCACCGTATTGGAATCAGATAAATAGAGGAGCGAGAACAAAGATGAGGCCTATTCGAAACTCGGCAAAAGCGATTATTATTCAGGACGAGAAAATATTATTGACGGTTAATAAAGATGACGAGGGGCTTTTTTACTTGTGTCCCGGCGGCGGACAGGAGCATTCCGAGAATTTACGTGAATATATCGGCAGGAACTATATTGACGGCGATTCAGGCATGCATCAGGTTGAGTTTTATTTCGAATGTAATCTGGTCTCCCCAAATCCAACTTTCGAGCATGTGTCGATCCCGGATGACCATCAAGTAGGAGTTGAATGGGTAGAGGTAAGCAGGCTGGATGAAATCCGATTTTATCCGAGCGAATTAGGGAGCCGAATTAAAAATAAGGATAAAAGCAATTGTTATCTAGGGGATGTAAATTAGCAACTCAGATATAAAGGAGTCAAATATATCATTAAATCTCTTTCAGTCATTTTACTTATTATTTTGAGTTTATCGGCATGTTCATCCTCAGTTGAAGAAACAAAGTCTCAGATTCCGTAGGGGAATGATATACTGAAAACCTTCGGAAAAGAAGATGTAGTACGAATGCAGCGCTTCATTAATCGCTTTCATGATCATAAATTTGATTATTTTCTTGCGATCCCGCCATTTATCGATGGGGGTTATGTCATCTATGATTTGATCGCCGATGATGGCGATGTCAAGGTCAGAATGGATACGACACGCGACACGTATAGCAATGGCGCCGGTTTGCAGTTAACCTGCAAAGCTATAGAGTTCGATAACAAAGGAACAGTAGTGGTAGAGCAGTGTACAGGCCCGGAAGGTATTGAAGTTTCCCATTACTCTTTGTTCTCATTTGATCCAAAGCGAAAATAAGGAATAGGAGCATGGATTGTGATAGTCGTAAATGCAACGAATAAAGACATAAAGCAGTGGTTGGTATTGGCTGCTGAAGTGGAAGAGCTGTTTGGACCGATGGTGGATGACCCCTTGTTTGTTCAAACGCTTGAACGGAATATCCGCGAAGGCAGGGCATTTTGCATACGGGAAAATGATGGCTTGCCGGGGGAGAAGTTGCGTGGAGGGACCCTCATCTCAACGAAAAATGCTCCCTCCTATAAAATCGGCTGGCTGGCGGTATCTGAACAAGCAAGAAACAAAGGGGTGGCCTCCGCGCTTATGAAGCATGTCCTCGAATATTTTCAATCCCCGGCAGAGGTATCGGTTGTTACGTTTGGCGAGGATGTGAAGGGCGGACTTCCGGCAAGAAGGCTGTACGGGAAGTTTGGGTTTGCGCCTCAAGAGGAGCCTGTTCCGAATGGACCGGAAGGCGGCAGCAGGCAGCTGTTTAAGCTCATCATGAAATAAGAATTCAGGAGGGTTAACATGCGGTTTAAAGCCGTACTCTTTGATCTGGACGGAACATTGCTCGACCGTGATGCCTCATTGGTTTTATTTATCGATGATCAATATGAACGTTATCCGGCGTTTCAGAAGGTGCCGAAGGATGTTTTCACGAGACGGTTCATCGAGCTTGATCAGCATGGATATGTATGGAAGGATAAGGTCTATCAGCAGCTGTTGGCTGAATTCCAAATTCAAGGTTTACGCTGGGAAGAGCTGTTAGAGGATTATTTGAAGTCGTTTCAAAAGCATTGTGTCGGGTTCCCTCATCTCATTCAGATGTTATCCTCTTTAAAAAGCTGTGGAACTAAGATCGCCCTTATTTCAAACGGTTACGGCCGGTTTCAATACGATAATTTCAAAGCATTAGATATCGATCCTTATTTCGACGAGGTTCTTATCTCGGAATGGGAAGGGCTTCGCAAGCCGGATCCGGCTATTTTTGAGCGGGCGCTCTACAAGCTTGGCGTGAAGGCGGAGGATGCGCTATTTGTTGGCGACCATCCGGACAGCGACGTAAGAGGCAGCCGTGCGGTTGGCATGAAAGCCGTATGGAAGTATAACTCTTACTTTTCTTCTGATGTTGAAGCTGATGGCGTTATTTATGATTTGGAAGAGTTAATCTCCTTTATGAACGGATAGATCTGCATTTATATGGTAAAAGAAAGCAACGACTTCTGCTCGAAGAGCGGGAATCGTTGCTTTTTCTTTCATTTTGACACCAATCGTAAGATCGTCTACCTCTTATTCGTCTGAAGGAGGGGAGATCTTATTTTTGTATCCCTAAATAGAGCGTTTTATCGGTTTGGCTGGGGAAGCAAACACGATAAAGTATGGATTAAAGAAAGCACTTACATTTTCGTGAAGCGCTTTCTCCAATAAGAGAGGGGTAGTCGAAACATGAGAGCAAAGAAGAAAGCCGGAATGATGCTGACCGCCGGGATGGCGCTTGCGCTAGCGGTAACGGGATGTTCTTCGTCCAACGGGGGCGGTAACACGGATAACAAAACGAATGCCGGAAACGCAGGCGGCAATAGTCCGGTAGAAATTACGTTCTGGAATATGTTCGGCGGCGGCGAAGGGGATTTCGTCGATCAGATTATTAAAGGATATAACGATTCGCAGCAAGAGGTGATCGTGAAGCAGCTTCGTCTGGAATCGAACGAATATTACGCGAAGTTAGGCACGGCGCTTTCTTCTTCTAAGGGGCCGGATGTAGCCGTAGCCCACGTTGACCGCATTTCTCCATTTGTGAAAGCGAAGCAAATTGTGCCCGTTGACGAGCTTGCAACCAAAGTCGGATTTGACCTTGGGCAGATCAGCGAATCGAATATGACAAGCGTCACTTATGACGGCAAGCCGTACGCGGTACCGCTCGACACTCACTTCCACATGCTCTACTACAATAAGGACATCCTCAAAAAAGCGAATCTCTTAAATGAGGATGAAACGCCTAAGCTTGATAATGTGAGTCCCGAAGGTTATTTGAATACGTTAGCTCAAATTAAAACAGCCGTTCCGGATGTGCAGGCGATGGCGGTTAACACGCCGTATTTCCAAGAGCCTTTCCTGAATATGTACTATGAAGCCGGTGGCGATATTCTCTCGCCGGATTTGAAGAAAGCGGCTATTAACAATGACAAGGCGCTAAGCGTATTGAAATTCTATGATGATATTTATACAAACCAATATGCGGACATTAACGATAAGAATCCTTGGGATACGTTTAGCAACGGCAAAGCCGCCTTCTGGTTTGGCGGGGTATGGGAAGCAGGAGTACTGCTTGGAGATGCTTCCAAACATATCGGCGCTATGCCATTGCCTGCGATCTTCGGTAGCCAGACGCATTGGGGCAGCTCGCATACGCTTGTTATTCCGTCGTATGTCTCTGCGGAGAAACAAGAAGCTGCTGCCAAGTTTATGAAATATTTCTCCGAAGTGGGCGGCCAGACTTGGGGGAATGCGGGTCACGTGCCTGCGAACAGCAAGGTAACGGCAAGCGAAGAATACAATAAGCTGCCTTATCGTCAGTTCTTTATCGAAGCGCAGAAGACCGTCAAATTCGCGCCGCAAACGGATAACTATACGACGATCATTACGACGATTGCGGAATCGCTGCAAAATATCATTTTCCATAACGAATCGGCAGAAGACGGCTTGAAGGATTTGGAGAAGCAGATTAACGAGATTTTGGCTAACTAATACAGCTCTTTAAGGGTGGGCTGGGCAGGAACGGCGTTACTACTGCCTAGCCGACTCTTGATAATTGAATGACGTAGAGAAGCAGGGAGAAACACATATGGATAACAAACCGATTGAACTGCGCAAGAAAAGAGTATCGGGCAACCGGGCAAAAGCCGAGCTAAAAGCGATACTGTATATTGTTCCTTTTTTGATCCCGTTCGCCCTATTCTATTTGTGGCCCGTCCTGCGCGGCACCTGGATCAGCCTGCATGTCTGGAATATTCAAGGGATGCAGCGGTACGTGGCGCTCGACAATTATAAGCGGATTTTCGAAAATAGCGATTTCTACAAATATCTATGGAACTCGTTTTATTTTGTAATCATTTGCGTTCCGACGGTTCTCGTATTGGGACTAGTCCTAGCGCTCATTATTAATCAACGGATATGGCTGAGAACCCTGATTCGTTCCGTTTATTTCCTTCCTTACGTTTTGTCGGTATCGGTAATCAGCTTTATTTGGCTGAAGCTGTTTGATCCAAAGAACGGTCCTGTCAACGGCCTGCTGGGACTTCTTGGCTTGCCTCAGGACATCAATTGGTTGACGGATCACCGGTTTGTATGGTGGGCGATTACGATTGCGACGGACTGGTGGACGGTTGGATTCGTTATGGTGCTGTTCCTGGCGGGTCTTCAGGAAATTCCCCAGGATCATTATGAAGCAGCTACGATCGACGGGGCTGGAGCTTGGAGCAAATTCTGGCATATTACAGTACCGGGATTGTCGAGAGTCACGAAGATTCAAATCTTCTATCAGGTCATCAACTGCCTGAAATTATTCGGTCAGGTTCAGATTATGAGCGGCGGCGGTCCGGGGGACTCCACGAACACGATGATCCGTTATATTTACGTGACGGGCTTCAAGAAAGATATGTTTGGTCTTGCTTCCGCGCAGTCCATCGTATTTTGCGTCATCATGCTGCTCATTGCGGTCATTCAATTTAAACTAACGGATCGAAAGGATTGAGGGGATTAACATGAACAAGTGGGCTCTTAACATCATTGCAACGGTACTGGCGGTTCTTTTCGTGTTCCCGCTCATCTGGATGCTGCTTGTCTCCTTGAAGCCGGACGGTACGAATGTTTATGCCATGTCCGACTGGGTGCATTTCGCGGATTTGACGTTCAGCAATTACAAGAAGGTGATTACCGGCTCCGAGATTCTCAGATGGACCTGGAATAGCACGGTTATCGGCGTCATTACAACGCTGCTATCCATACTGCTCAGCTCTCTGGCTGCGTATTCTTTCTCCAAAATGCCATTTAAGAGCAAAGGCTTTTTATTTGTCCTCATTACCTCGGGACTTCTTATTCCGACGGAAGCGATTCTGATTCCGTTATACGAAACGACGCTGCATCTGAATCTGATTGATAATAAGTGGGCTATTATTCTCCCCGGTCTTACGAATCCGATTGGCATTCTTCTTCTCAAGCAATTTATGGACGGCGTTCCGAAGGATTATATCGAAGCCGCTCAAATTGACGGAAGCGGAACCTTCCGGATCTGGTGGAACATCTGCCTGCCGCTGACGAAATCGGCGATGGTATCGGTTGGCATATTCTTTCTGATTTTATCCTGGAATAATTTCCTTTGGCCTTATCTGACGATTACCTCGGAAGAAAATATGATATTGTCGGCAGGACTGCCTACGTTTTTATCGAATAATAATATGTCCTTAAATATGATTATGACGGCAAGCGGCATTGCGGCTATCCCAACGATTCTGGTCTTTGCCATTCTACAGCGCCATATTGTGCAAGGGGTGGCTATGTCGGGTGTGAAGGGCTAATGAAATGATCGGAAAGACGATTGCCAATAAAAACGGCATGTCCGGCAGGAGCAGCGAGGTACAATGAGAAAACAATCCGGCTGGGCAAGGTTTTTGCCCTCGATGAATATATGGAAGAGCAGCATACGCTACAAATGGATGCTGCTCTTATTTCTATTTTCCCTGACACCGTTAATCGTGATGGGTACGATCTCGTATTCTCTCTCCAAATCGACAATCAACGAGAAGGTAACGGAGTATTCGGAGCAGCTGCTCAAGCAGACGGCGGATAACATCGATACCCGTCTGGGCATTTATAAAGACCTGATGATGCAGGTCGTGAATAACGGCGAGATTATCCGGATGCTGCGGGATCTGGATAAGACTAGCGCGGCTAAGCCTTACGATATCGACAGCTTGTCGCTGACGACAAAGCTTTCCACGATTATTGCGATTAATCAGGACATTCAATCCATATCGTTTATTTCCAAGGATCATTATATAAAAGGAATTTACAGATGGAAGAACCGCACGCCCGAAGAGGTAAGCGGTTTCTTGTCCACGCTTGAGGACGGAAGCAATTTCAGATGGTTTCCGACCCGGCTTAACACGTATGTAGACAGCTTGAACACGCAAAACGTCCATGTCTTTTCGCTTTCCAAACAGATTTACAAAACTTCGGATGATAGTCCGGTAGGGATTATAGCGGTACTTGATATTCGCGGCGAGGTGCTGAAGGAGCTTGGTTCGAGCTCAACCAACAACAACCGGGATATTCAAAGCTTCGTTATTGACGGTCAGGGCCAGATCGTTTCTTACGGCGATAATGACATGATCGGGAAAAATGTAAAAGAAGTACTCGGGGAACAAGGTTATAATCAAATCGTACACTCCGGCCTGGAGGAATTCCGCTTTCCTATTAAGGAACAAGGGAAGAAGCTGATTGTTAATTACAAGAAGCTTCATACCAATGATTGGATCGTCGTCAACGTCATCTCCGAGTCTATTTTGTATCAGGATTCCGACCGCCTGCTGCGGATGATTTGGATTATTGCGCTGCTTTGTATCGTTTTCTCCATTATAACGGCCATTTTTCTTGCAAACTCGATCAGTAACCCGATTCTGAAGATGATCCGGCTGATGAGACAGGTCATGTCTGGGGATTTGACGGTCCGGTTCCGGGTCAAGAAGCATAGCGACGAGTTTGACATATTGGGCAATAATTTCAATTACATGGTTGCCCGGATTGATGAGCTGCTGAAGACGGTGTACGAGGAGCAGAATCAGAAAAGAACAGCGGAACTGAAAGCATTGCAAGCGCAGATCAATCCTCATTTCCTGTATAATACACTCGATATTATCAAATGGACGGCCCTTATCCAGAAGGCGAATAATGCCGCGGAGATGGTCAGCCTGCTGTCCCGTCTGCTGCGGATTAGCTTGGACAAAGGGAAAGAGACGGTCACCGTTGAAGAGGAAATCGAGCATGTGCAATGTTATCTGGGGATCCAGAAGTTCCGGTTTAATTATAAAATCAAAACGGAGGTCTATGTGGAAGACGGTGTCCGTCAACTGCAGACCCCTAAGCTGATTCTTCAGCCGATTGTCGAAAATGCGATCCTTCATGCTTTTTCCGATTCGGAGCAAGAGGGCCAAATCAATATTTCTTGTACCAGAAGCCCAGACGGAGGTATACGCTTTCAGATTGCCGACAACGGGAAGGGGATGGATCCTGCTTATGCAAGGAGTCTTCTCCGAAATCAGGAGCAGGGCGGCAAGACGGGAGGAATCGGGCTTGCGAATGTGGATGAACGGATTAAGCTCATCAGCGGCAAAGCGTATGGCATTGATATTGTAAGCGAGCCGGAAGCGGGAACAACGATTACGATCAAGCTTCCGTATTTGGAATAGGAGAGATTATGGCAGATGTACCGAGTGATGATTGTCGAGGATGAGTTTATCGTACGCTACGGTATTCGCTCTATGATCGATTGGGAGAAGGTAGGACTGGAAGTAACGGGCGAAGCCGCCAACGGAAAAGAGGCACTGGAGCTTATTCGCCGGGATCCTCCCGATATTCTGATCACGGATATCAAGATGCCGGTTATGGACGGGATTCAGCTCATTGAGGAAGTCCGGAGCAGCGGATTTACGATGAAAGTGATTATTTTAAGCAATCTGGAAGAGTTCCAATATGCCCAAAAAGCCATTCGTTACGGAGTTTCGGAGTATATGATCAAGTCCGATATGATGCCGAGGGACTTCGAAAAAGCATTAATGAATGTCAAAGCTTCATTGGATACGGCCGAGTCGGATCCAGGAATAAATGTAAAAGCGTCTATTGTTGAACCGGCACGCAAGGAAAAGCTGCTGCTTGGTCTGATTGAAGGAAGCCGCCCGGAAGAAGTTGAAGCCGGTTCGATTCCGGAGGAAGCGGAGCTTAACGGCTTACATCTGCCTGCCTATCTTCTGTACACTCTTATTCATACGAGAGACTGCGGGTTGTTTGAGAAGCAGCAGGTCATTCATGAAACGTTCGAACAGATCGGAAGCGATCGAAGCTTTGTTGTCTTTGCGGATAAACAAGGGGAAATTAACGTTTTGCTTCCGGTTCCCCATCATGAGGCCGCCGAAGCGGGCGGGATCAAGCAGCTGGCGGAACGCATCATCTCCCATCTATCGCAGGCTTACGGACTTGTGTGTACGATTGGGTTAAGCGGAAAAGTAGGCGAATGGACGGAGCTAAGCAAGGCATATGACGAGGCTTTGGCGGCAGCCAAGCAAAGCATGTTCGCGGGAATCGGGAAAGCGATCTCGTATTCGGAACTTGCTGGAGTGAGGGAAGCGGACGGTCCGCCAATCAAGGTAAGCCAGTCCCATATCCATACCTTGCTCTACGGACTGCAGTCCAAGGAGCTTCACGATTATATGGGCAGCTTGTTTGATCAGCTCGGCAAACGGCAGGATCCGGATCTGGTGCAGCTTATCTCCCTTGAATTGATTATGATTCTAACGGCGATATGGCCTGATGTATCCCATGATCAGCAGCATGTGGTCCATTTGAAAAAGCAGTATTTCGATCAATTATCGAAGCTTGAGACGATCGAGCAAAGCCGCCGCTGGTTCCTCCAAGCCTTCGCGGAGCTTCTTGAACATATGATCCGCATTTATAACAGTGACCGGAACAGTATAATAAAAGCAACGCAATTTATTCAGCAGCATTACCAACAGGAAATTTCCTTGCAGTCGATTAGTCATTTCGTTCATCTGAGCAAAAATTATTTTGCGAATCTGTTTAAGAAAGAAGTCGGGGAGAGCTTTCTCGAATATGTAACGAGAGTACGGATTGAGAAGGCAAAGGCATTGCTGGCCGGAGAGATGAAAGCTGTCGACGTTGGGCAGATGGTTGGCATTCAGGATCCGAAATATTTCTCGAAAGTATTCAAGAAGATTACGGGAGCAACTCCTTCGGAATATAGAAGCTTGGTGAAAGAGAATAAAGGGATTAAAGACAGCTCTGAAACAGGGCAATAAATTTGTCTGCGGAAGGTGAAAGTGTGGGGAAAAAGCTTTCTGCATGGTTGTTCGTTATGGTGGCATGCATGGGATTGCTGATCGGATGCGACGGTTCGGACAAAGCTGAAGCACCGGTCCGTAAAACGGCCAAAGCACCGGTCGAAATTTTGTTCTGGAATCCGTTTGGCGGAGGAGAAGGGGACTACGTTGGCCAGATCATCAAGGACTTTAACGAGTCCCAGCAGGGAATCGTCGTCCGGCAGCTTCGTCTCGAATCCAACGAATATTACGTTCGGCTAAGCACGGCATTATCTTTCGGGAAAGGCCCCGATGTGGCTGTTGCCCATGCGGACCGGGTATCGCCGTTCGTGAAAGCGAAGCAGATTATTCCGCTCGACGGGCTGGCGCAGCTTGCCGGATTAGATTTCAGTCATATTGAGGAAACAAACCGAAATAGCGTCGTGTACAACGGTGAGACGTATGCGGTTCCGATCGATACGCATTTTCACATGCTTTATTACAACAAGGATTTGCTGGCAAAAGCCGGCTTGGACGAGGACGAGGTTATCTCCAAACTACGCCATCTAACGCCGCAGGAGTTTATGGATTTCCTTACTTTGCTGGAGGGCCGTTTGCCGGGCGTTCAGCCGCTTGCAGTGAATACGCCTTTTTTCCAGGAGCCGTTTCTGGATATGTATTACGAAGCCGGGGGCGAGCTGCTTACTCCCGAATTGAAGCATGCGGCGATCAATAACGACAAGGCGCTTGAGGTGCTCCGGTTCTACCAGAAGCTGTTCGCCAGCGGTTTAAGCGATCTTAACGATAAAACGCCTTGGGATACTTTCCACAACGGCCAGTCCGTATTCTGGATGGGAGGAATATGGGAAGCCGGACATCATCTGAAGGATTCGTCATTTAAGAGTGGAATTACGGAGCTTCCATCCTTGTTCGGCGGGAATAAGCAATGGGGCAGCTCTCATACCTTGGTTATTCCAACCTATGTGACGAAGGAGAAGCAGCTTGCGGCGATGGCTTTCATCCGTTATTTCTCGGAAGTCGGCAGCTTGACCTGGGGGGAAGCGGGACATGTTCCTGCCAACAGTACGGTGCAAAATGACTCCTATTATCAGAACCTTCCATACCGCAAGCTGTTCCTGGAATCGTCGCATCATGTGAAGCTGGCTCCCAATACGGACAAATATTCAGCTTTGTACACCGTTCTGTCGGAAGAGCTTCAGAATATGATTGCGGGCCGTCAGGATCCCGCGAAAGGCCTCGTTGAACTGGAGCAAAAGTTAAACGAATTGTTAGCAAGCTGAGGGAGGGGGATTAATCAAATGGATCAGGGTATCATTATCAATCTGCCCATTGAACCGCATGAGGTCCCCGCATTAAGAGAACTCGTGGGTTGGGAGGGACGACATTCCGATTATCCCGCTTTGTTTGAGCGCTGCAACTTTTGGGCAGGTCTCCGGGATGAACAAAATGAGCTTATTGCCTTCGGTTACGTTGCGGGAATGGGCTTGCAGCATGGCTATATGGAAGATATCATTATACATCCGCATCATCAGAGAAAAGGTATAGGTCAAGCGTTGGTCAAAAAGCTTCTCGAACAATCCGAACAGGCCGGCCTTGAGATCGTAACCTTAACCTTTGACTCCAAACACGCATCCTTCTACACCGAATGCGGTTTCGTTCCGTGTCCCGGCGGTTTGTGGAGGAAAAAGTACTAATCTTACTAAAAAGGATAGAGATTTCGGAAACCATCCGAATCTCTATCCTTTTTCATTTCCTTTCCTCTCCCCCGAGAGAAGGGAGGAATAGAGGAAATGTATCTCCTGAGAAGCGAAGCGCCCGCCTTTGCCAGTCGTGAAATCTCGTTGAAAAACGAGTTGATTCAAAATTTCACGATGGCAACAGCGGTCGAAGGAGGCACATTACCGGCATTCCGGCCAAATCTCTCCCATCATTCTCTAAATCTCCCATTGCATTGTACAAATCATCACTCCCTCCATCAATACAAATGGCGAAATCCTCAATTCCCCCTTCTCAAATCCCCATTTGATTGCATCTTTTGCCCATATCGACTCTCTCCCCACTCCTTTACTCTATGGATGTAGCCATTTTCACTACACAATTAAACGGAGGTAGGGTCATGAAAAAATGGGTAGCAGGTTCACTCAGCATCGCTTTGCTGGGAACAATGCTTGCAGCATGTTCTTCCAATAATGATAAGAACAGCGGCAGCGCGAACACGGGCAGTAACGGAAACAGCTCGGCGGAACAGCCGGCGGAAGCAACAACGTATCCGATTAAGACAGATAAGACGCTCTCGTATTGGGGGGAAATTAACGGTCAGCTGATCGGCGTGAAGGAATCCCACAAGGATATTCCGTTCTTCCAGGAATGGCAGAAGAAAACCGGCGTGCCGCTCGAATTTACGGAGCCGCCAACCGGTCAAGTCAAGGAAGCGTTTAACGTGATGCTCGCATCCGGCAAGCTGCCGGATATGGTGGAGTACAACTTTATCGGCGACTTCCCGGGCGGTCCCGAGAAAGCGATCCAGGACGGTTACATCGTGAAGCTGAATGATCTAATCGATAAATACGCGCCTAACCTGAAGAAGTATCTGCAGGAAAATCCGGACATCGACAAAATGGTGAAAACGGACAGCGGCAGCTACTACGCATTCCCGTTCATCCGCGGCGACGAATACCTGCGCGTCTTCCAAGGTCCGATTATCCGCAAGGACTGGCTGGATGAGCTTGGCCTGCCGGTGCCGGAAACGATCGACGATTGGACGGCGGCGCTTACCGCATTTAAAGAGAAGAAAGGCGCGGCGGCACCACTTACGTTCAACAGTAAGCCACGCTTCTTTAACGACGGCGGCAACGGTGCCTTTATGGGCGCGTTTGGCGTAACCCGCGGCTTCTATCAGGAAGACGGAAAGGTCGTGTTTGGTCCGGAGCAAGAAGGCTACAAACAATACCTGGAGCTGTTCCGCGACTGGTATTCGAAAGGTCTGATTGACAAGAACATCGCAACGGCGGACACCAAATCGGTTGACGGCAACATTGCATCCGGCTCAACAGGCGCTTCGATCGGCAATGCCGGAGGCGGTATCGGCAAGTGGCAGCCGCTTGTTGAAGCCAAGGATCCAAAAGCCGTTCTGGTCGGCGCTCCTTATCCGGTCCTGAAGAAAGGCGACACGCCAAAATTCGGCCAGCATAACACCGCTTATGCATCCGAAGGTACGGTAGCGATTACGACGCAAGCGAAAGACCCTGAGCTCGCCGTGAAGATGCTTGATTACGGTTATAGCGAAGAAGGCGGCTTATTCTTCAACTTTGGTACGGAAGGCGTCAGCTACAACATGAAGGACGGCTATCCTACTTACACCGATCTTTTGTTGAAGAACCCGGACAAGCTGGCTCCGGCACAAGCGATCTCGCTTTATACACGCGGCAGCTACAACGGTCCGTTCGTTCAGGACAAGCGTTATGCCGAGCAATTCTTTGCTCTTCAGTCCCAGCGCGACGCGGTAACCACTTGGCAAAAAACGGACGCGGCGAAATACCAGCTGCCTCCGATCACGCCATCGCCGGACGAAGCTTCCGAGTACGCGGCAATCATGAACGATATCAACACGCTGGTAGACGAAATGTCCCTGAAGATCATCCTGGGCACAGAACCGTCCGATGCGTTCGACAAGTACGTAGACAAAATGAAATCGCTCAATCTGGATCGCGCGATCGAAATTCAGCAAGCGGCGCTTGACCGTTACAACAGCCGGTAATAGATACAAGAGAGGAGAGGGCTTTGAAAGCCCTCCTTCTCCCTCAATAAGGAGTGAGGCATGTGGGGAAAAACCGCTTTATACGCGATTTTAAGCTAAATAAACTGCTTTATCTGATGATGCTTCCCGTCATCGCGTATTACCTTATTTTTCATTATATTCCCATGTACGGGGCGTTAATTGCCTTCAAGGAATACTCTCCGATGAAAGGCATCCTGCACAGCGATTGGGTTGGCCTCAAGCACTTCCATGATTTCTTTGGCAGCTATTACTTTACAAGGATCCTTAAGAATACGCTTGTCATCAGCTTGTATTCGTTAATCTTCGAGTTCCCCGCACCGATTATATTGGCGCTGCTTATTAACGAGGTTCGCAACAAGACATTCAAACGGGTAGCCCAAACGATTACGTATATGCCTTACTTCATCTCTCTCGTAGTCATTTGCGGGATCATTACGGACTTTACGAACGCTGACGGCATTATCAATAGATTGTTTATGCTGATTGGGTATGACGGTCAAGCGATGCTGCAGAAGCCGGAGCTGTTCCGTCCGATTTACATTTTGTCGGAGATCTGGCAGCGGATCGGCTGGGAATCGATTATTTACATCGCGGCGCTGATGAGTATCGACCAGGAGCAGTACGAAGCGGCAAGAATAGACGGCGCAAGCCGGATAAAGCAGATATTCTTTATAACGCTTCCGGGCATCCTGCCGACGATTACGATCATGTTCATCCTCCGGATGGGCAATATGCTGAATGTTGGCTTTGAGAAAATTATTCTGTTGTACAATCCGGTTACTTACAATACGGCGGATGTCATCTCGTCCTTCGTCTACCGGAAAGGTTTATTGGAATTTGGATGGAGCTACAGCTCGGCAGTCGGATTGTTCAACTCCGTAGTTAACCTTGCCTTGCTAGTAACCGCCAATTATATCAGCCGCAAGGTTAATAAAAGCAGCTTATGGTGAGGTGAGAAAGAGTGCAAATGAAGGCGACTTTATCCGAGAGAGTGTTCGATGTCGTTATATACGCCGTCCTGATCCTCCTCATCGTGTCGACGTTATATCCGCTGCTCTATGTTTTGTTCGCTTCCTTCAGCGACGCGGGGCAGCTTGTAGCTAATAAAGGCATCTTGTGGCATCCGCTTGGATTAAGCTTTGATGCGTATACGAGCGTGTTCAAAAATCCGGGCATTACGACCGGTTACAAAAATACGCTGTTTATTCTGGTATGCGGTACGGTTCTCAACCTGATTATGACCGCGCTGGGGGCGTATGTCTTATCCCGCAGGGATGTCATGTGGAACAATTTGTTCATGGGCATGATTCTGTTAACGATGTTTTTCAGCGGCGGTCTGATTCCGCTCTATCTCGTTGTAAAAGGCGTAGGCCTCTTGAACACGTTGTGGGCAACGATTGTTCCGTTTGCGATCAGCACGTTTAACCTGATCATTATGCGTACCGCGTTTAAAGGGATTCCGGAGGCGCTTGAGGAATCGGCCAAAATCGATGGAGCCAACCACTTTACGATTTTGTTCCGGATTATCATTCCTCTCTCGATGCCGGTTATCGCGGTTATGATTCTGTATTACGCGGTAGACAAATGGAACGGCTGGTTCTACGCATCGATCTTTATCCGAAGCCGCGAGTTGTTTCCGCTGCAGCTGGTGCTGCGCGAAATTCTGATTGCGAACTCGACGGACAGCATGGCATCGGGCGCTTCGGCAGGTGATCGGTTCCAGATTGGCGAAACGATTAAATACGCGACCATTATGGTAGCTACGGTTCCGATTCTATGCGTCTATCCGTTTGTACAGCGCTTTTTCGTCAAAGGCGTTATGGTAGGCTCGGTTAAAGGCTGATTTATTTCATAGTCCAAGAGAATAATCCGGGAGGCAGGGAACATGCAAGCAAGTTCGGCTCAAAGCAAGTTGGATCTTTCGCGCATCTGGAAGAATCTTGAAGAGAAGGTAGGCCGCATGATCGTTCAAATCGGGGAGAAATCCCCGCATGTAGCCAAAGCAGACGGCATTTACGATGATCAAAGAATCGACTGGTGGACTTCGGGCTTCTGGCCGGGTATCCTGTGGCTGATGAACGAAGCGACCGGCGACGAGAAATATAAGGCGGCAGCCTGGAATTGGGATGAGCGGCTGGAAGCGCAACTGCTTCAGCCCAACTCCTTCGACCATGACGTAGGCTTCCACTTCCTGCCGACGGCGGTTGCGAAATACCGGATCACCGGTGACAAAGACGCGCAGCGCCGCGGCTTGTTCGCCGCGAACTTTATGGCGGGACGCTTTAATCCGAACGGCCGGTTCCTCCGCGCCTGGAATGGCGACATGCATGGCTGGTCTATAATCGATACCTGCATGAATCTGTCGCTTTTATACTGGGCATCGGCCGAGAGCGGCGATTCGCGCTTTGCGCATATTGCCAGCGCGCACGCGGATACAGTGTTGAACTATTTTATCCGCGAGGACGGCTCGGTGAACCATATCGTCTGCTTCGATCCGGAGACGGGCGAATTCGATCAAGTGCGCGGCGGGCAAGGGGCAGCGCCTAATTCCGGCTGGAGCCGCGGCGCTTCCTGGGCTTTGTACGGAATGGCGAATACCTACCGTTATACCGGCAAAATCGAATATTTGCGCGCGGCTCAGCGCGTTGCTCATTATTTTATCGCGAATCTGCCGGAGGATCATGTTCCGCATTGGGATTTCCGCGCGTCGGAGCAGATGGAGGAAGAGCCTCGCGATACGTCGGCCGGAGCGATTGCCGCTTCGGGACTGATCGAATTGGCAGCTCTGCTGACCGAGAAGGAAGGCCGTATCTACCGCGAAGCGGCAGAGCGGATTCTGGAGTCGCTTTCTTCGAATTACGGCACATGGTCCGAACCTTCGCATGAAGCGATTCTGAAGCATGGCACCGGCCATAAACCGGCTGGGCAAAATGTGGACGTGTCTCTCATTTACGGAGATTATTTCTTCGTTGAGGCGATTGCGAAGCTGAACGGCTGGAAGCAGCGCATGTTCTAATACTGATTATCGCTAACCGCACAGATAGCCCGATTGGATTATTCCAACGGGCTATTTGTGCGGTTTTCGGGCTTCAGTAGAGCTATCGTCAATCGTTTTGCACATATTGCAACTTCCTCTGGCGCCTTTTGTATGCGTATAATAGGGATCTAAAGCTGGCAAACAACATGAGCAATCCTAACATTTACGCACAGGCGAGGAGATCTTGGTTTGAATATTCGATCCATATGGCAGAAACGGAAGAGCATTATCGTAACCTGGCTGATTTCCTATTGCGCGGTATTATTCGTACCGATACTAATCAGCTTAATCGTATATTCGCAATCGAGCGCGGCGCTTCGAAGCGAGATTCACCGTGCCAATGATTCGCTGCTCAAGCAGGTTGGCTATACTATCGATAATCAGGTGGACCAGATGAAGCGCCTGACCATGGAGCTGACCTGGAATGCAAGGCTTCAGACCTTGATGTATTCGAGCAGAACGGAAGCGGATGCGCAATTCGACGCTTATCAGCTCGTGAAGGAATTTCAAACCTATCAGACCTCTTATGCCTCGATAGATGAATTTTACGTCACCTGGGAGCGGGAGCATGCGGTGCTGCGATCCGGCAATGTCCGCGATATGAAGACGGCCTTTGCCACTCTTCACGACACCGGCCGGATGAGTTATGAAGATTGGCTGGCTGCCGTTGAGACCTCGGAGCATAACCAGTTTACGCTGCTGCCGCTTATGGATGCGGGGGCTACGCAGTCTTCTATCGCTTATATTACTCATTTGCCTAAAGATCTGAACGGCAGGCAAGCCGGCACGGTAGTGGTCATGTCGGATTTAGCCAGATTCCAGAATGCCATCAAGAGCATCTCCGGCTTCAGCGGAGGGTACGTTCTTATTCTGAACCGGAATAACGAGGTGCTGCTGTCCAATCTGCCGAAGAAGCAGGGCGAAGAGGTAATCCTGCAGAAGGTGAGGAGCGGCGGTGAAGAAATGCCGACCTCGATGAAATCGGGAGATTCGGAAATCTTTTACCTGCAATCGTCCGTATCGGATCTGAAGTACGCGCTGGTGATCCCTAGCAGCATTTATTGGCAGAAGGCTGAATATGTCCGGAAGCTGACGCTGGTGAGCGTTCTGATCAGCGTTATGGGAGCAGGCGTGCTTACCTGGTTCTTTATGCGCCGCAACTATTCCCCGATTCAGAAGCTTGTAGAGTCGTTAACCGACAAAAATAACGAAGAAGAGCATACGGAATGGAATGAGCTGAATTTCATTCAGCGGGCGGTCAGCCGGACGAGAAGCGAGAAGGACAACATCGCCATGCAGCTCCAGATGCATCAC
Source organism: Paenibacillus sp. JDR-2 (assembly GCF_000023585.1). Classification (NCBI taxonomy): domain Bacteria; kingdom Bacillati; phylum Bacillota; class Bacilli; order Caryophanales; family Paenibacillaceae; genus Paenibacillus; species Paenibacillus sp. JDR-2. The sequence continues at coordinate 2,453,962 of NC_012914.1, forward strand.
AACGTGCTGCGGTCGAATATGCTCAGCAGGCTGCTGAAGGGGCGTCTGGATTCGCCAATTCCTTACGAGGAAGCCTTCAAGACGTACCGCATGGAGCAAATCTCGGACGATTACGCGGTTATTTTATTTGTTATCGAAAATGATGAAAGCCTTTACGAGAAGCTGCCGGGCATTGATGACAATGAACGGAGAAGATTCCTTCAATTCATTATCAGCAATGTCGTGGAGGAGCTTGCGGGGCGTTACGATCATGCGGGCTACGTGGCGGAAATGGACGACATGATGGTCTGTCTCGTGAATTTGTCCTGCGGCAGCGGGGATGAAGAGCAATACAAGAAGGATCTGCATGAGATCGCGACGGAAGCGCAGCGCTTCCTGAAGCGTTACGATATGGATCTTACGGTGGCGATCAGCGGCAAGCACAGCGCCTTGCCGGGCATTGCAGCCGCTTACAGCGAAGCGGTAGATGCGATGGAATACAAAATGGTGCTTGGCAAAAAAGGCATCATAGCCTATGACGATATCCGCAAGACGCCTTCCGATGCCGTTCAGTTCGGTTATTACTATCCGCTTCAGGCGGAGCAGCAATTGATTAATCTGATCAAGAGCGGCGATTTTGAACAGGCTTCCGCTTTTATGAATGAGATCACGGAACGCAACTTCAGGCAGCCGATGATGAATCTGACGCTCGCCAAATGCTTTATGTTTAATCTGGTCGGGACGATGGTGAAGGCCATTAACGAGCTTGGCGACGGCAAGGGCAGCGTCCTGAACGATAATCCGAATTGGATGAACAGCATTATGGCTTGCGACACGGTTCAGGAGATGCGGCAGGAGCTTCATGCTTTGTTAAGGGATGTATGCGCTTTCGCATCTACAAGGCTCGAATCCAATATGACGCATGAGCGTGCCGAGTCCATCCGCGATTTGTCGGCCCGCGTGGCCGGATACATTGGGGAAAATTACGGCGATTCAAATATGAACGTCAATACGATAGGCGAGCATTTCGATTTGAAGGGCAGCTATTTATCCAAGCTGTTTAAGACGCAGACAGGTGAGGGGCTGCTGGACTATTTGCATAAATACCGGATTGCAGAGGCTAAGCGGCGGATGACGGAGCTTCAGGAATCCGTCAATGAGGTATCCAAGGCGGTTGGTTATAACGATGCCGCAACGTTTATCCGGGTATTCAAGAAGTACGAAGGCATAACACCTGGAAAATATAAGGAAATGAACTAGGGGGATATCAGAATGAAGAACTTTCGCATAATTACCCTCCTCCTGATCATCGCCTTTTCGCTAAGCAGTCTTGCCGGCTGCAAGCAAACGGGCAATAACGGACAAAATGCAACGGCCGAGGAGAAGGAGGACAAGCAATCGCCGGCTTCAGGCGAGACATTGACTTATTGGGCGGAATTAAACGGCAATGCCGCAAGTGTCAAGCCGCGGTTTCAGGACGTCCCCTTTTTCCAGGAATGGCAGAAGCGTACGGGCGTGAATCTGAGGTTCATTCAGCCTCCCGCCAACCAGGCGAAGCAGGCTTTGAATGTTATGCTGGCATCGGGCGAGCTGCCGGATATGATCGAATATGAGTGGGCGACCTTCCCCGGCGGGCCGGAGAAAGCGATAAAAGACGGCTATATCCTGAGGCTGAATGATCTGATTGATAAATACGCCCCGAATTTGAAGCGGTACTTAAGCGAGCATCCGGACATTGACAAGCAGATCAAGACGGCAGACGGCAGCTATTACGTGTTCCCCTTCATTCAGGGGGATTCTCGCCTGCGGACATACCAGGGTCCGATTATCCGCAAGGACTGGCTGGAGGAGCTGGGCTTGTCGGTTCCGGTGACGATTGACGATTGGCATACGGTGCTGATGGCATTCAAGGAGAAAAAAGGCGTACAGGCGCCGCTTACGTTCCTTAGTACGCCTAGTCCACTGTTTGGCGTGGAAAATGGCGCTTTTGTCGGGGCATTTGGCGTGAAGAAAGGGTTCTACCTGAATGGCGGGCAGGTCAAGTTTGGTCCGATCGAGCCGGGATACAAGCAGTTCCTGGCCTTGTTTCACGAATGGTATGCGGAAGGGCTGATTGACCGCAACATTGCAACCGTGGATACAAGAACGATCGATTCCAGCATGCTGAACGGAAGAAGCGGCGCGAGCATATGGAATGCTGGATCCGGGATCGGGACGTGGCTGCCGCTGGTGAAGGAGAAGGATCCTGGCGCAGAATTCGTAGCCGCGCCGTATCCGGTCCTTCATCAAGGGGATCGGCCGATGTTCGGACAAAGAGTGAATCCTTATATGAGCAGCGGCGGTGTCGCGATATCTACGAAAAGCAGCCATGCCGAAGAGGCGGTTCGGATGCTTGATTACGGCTATGGAGATGAGGGGCATTTGCTCTTCAACTTCGGATTAGAAGGCGTCAGCTATACGATGCAAGGCGGTAATCCGACATATACGGATCTAATCCTCCATAACCCGGACAAGCTTGCTCCGTCCCAAGCGATTGCCATGTACAGCAGAGCGAGTTATTTTGGCCCGTTCGTTCAAGACGTAGCTTACATGGAGCAGTATTATATGCTTCCGGAGCAGAAGGAGGCGGTGAATATATGGGCGGATACCGACGCGGAGGAGTATATGCTGCCGCCGGTACAGAAGACCGAGAGGGAAAGCGCGGAGTTCTCCGCCATTATGCAGGATGCCACGACACTCGTGGATGAAATGTCCTTGCGCATTATTCTGGGAATTGATCCTCTCGATTCGTTCGATGATTATGTCGCCCAGCTCAAAGCGCTGAATATTGACCGGGCGATCGCGATACAGAAGGCGGCGCTTGACCGCTATAATGCCAAATAGCCCGTTTGATAGAATGTGCACCATTCGAACAAGCAACCCTTATTTTTTCTGCATAAAATAGATAGATTACTTGCAGAAAGGGGTGACGAGAGATGCAGTTAGTCATGGTGTGCTCGGTTAGCGGGATTATCGGCTCTGTGATTACGTTTGCATTCGGCGGATGGATGGAATCATTAACTCTATTGGTAGTTGCCATGGGCATTGATTACGTGTCAGGCTTAACCGCATCAATTAAGGAAGGGAGAGGTTTGAACAGCTTCTTCGGTGCCTGGGGGCTGGCACGCAAAGGAATGATGCTGCTCGTCATTCTTCTTGCGCATCGGATTGATATTTTGCTTGAGCTGGATAATATAACCATGGGGGCAGCTATCTATTTCTATATAGCGAATGAGATCATTTCTATTATAGAAAACTACGGCCGGATTGGTCTTCCGCTTCCCGACCGCATACGCAAAATAATTGAAGTGCTGAAGGATAAAGAGAAGTAACATTAGGGTTGCGTTGTACAAGTGGTGTTCGCTATAATGAGAACAGGTGTTCGATTAATAGGGGGCGATAGCAAATGGCTATCCGGTACGCTGATGTACAGGTGCGCGAGCGCGAGGCTCCGGCCTATTCGGCAGAGGACGAAACAACGCTTGTGCAGCGCTATATCCTGCTTGGAATCGTGATGCTTGTATTGGATCATGATATAAGAGTAATGGGGACAGGCGCCATTAAGCTTCCGAGGCTGTATGAATCGCTGCTCCGCGGCATACAGGATCGGGTATTGCTGGAGCAGGCCGCGCTGCGCATGCAGTTCAGGAAGGCCGGCATCAAGCTGATGGAGGAGCGCAGGTTGAAGGATGGTCTGGAGACGATCTACATATGCCGCGGCAGCACAGAGCGCTGTTATCTGCCTTGGAGCTATTTGAAAGCAGAATCGGAGCAGGCAATTAAGCAATACTTTAAAAGTTAAAGTCACAAAAAGTTCATTATTTTGTCATATTCGGGAAAAAACTTTTCCTGATTCTGCAGTTTAATGTTGAGAACTTCGGACGATCTTATGTAATATAAGAATTAAACACTAAGACAATAAGATCGCAAAGGGGAGCACGTAGCAATGCACAAATGGATCATGTTCGTACTATTATCAGCGGCATCTCTTCTCGGGGTATACTTGCTGACATTCGGCCTCCCAGCCAAACCGGTAGACGAATCTGCTTCACTTCCTGAAGGTACGGTACTCGTTAAAGTTGAAGCGAACAGCGACTTTACTTACGGTCAAGAGGAATACCATGTGAAGGTTGGCGACAAAGTTATCCTTAAGCTGCAAAATAAAAGCGGTATCCATGGTTTGAAGATTGAAGATCTGAACGTTGATCTCGAAGGCGATAATCTCGAGACAAACCTGGAATTTGACAAGCCAGGCGAATACGTAATGCATTGCTCCGTCCCATGCGGCGCAGGTCATGCGGATATGAAAGCAAAGCTTATTGTAGACGCGGCATAATGATAAGGAAAGAGGAGCCTCAGGGCTCCTCTTTCGATTTGTATTTATGCTCTATCGCGGTCGCGGCTTCTGCCGCGTTCAATCAATCTGTCGGCAATAAACCCAAGAAGAGCCCATGTTGCGACGGTGAGTACATACATAAGAAGAACGTTTACTTTATGGATGTCGACGAACATGTCCACGATCCATGCCGGAGGGCTAAACATGAAAAACACGAAATTATGCGGGTCGTAACCGGTTGAATTATAAACACATAGGGCAAGACCTATGAAGGTAGCCACAAACATAACGGGATAGCGCATAACGTACCGATCCTTTCTCAGGCTAATGTTGCCGTAATGCGACTGCTTGGGTTATTATGTGACAAAAGGATATTTGTCATTCGACAAGTTGAAGGGAGCATGACCATTTATGATTACGCATATCGTATTGTTCAAGCTGAAGGACGGAAGCAGTGAAAATGTAGAACGCACGGCTCAAGTATTGCGGGATATGGAAGGCAAAATCGACGAGCTGAAATCGATCGAAGTTGGACTTGACGTTATCCATTCGGCACGCTCTTACGACATTGCTCTGATCACGAGATTCGAGTCGATGGAAGCGCTTGAAGCGTATCAGGTTCATCCCGTACATCAAAAGGTCATCGAGCATATTAACGAAGTTCGCGAAGCTGCTGTTGCCGTTGACTTCGTAAGCTAATTGGACAGGGGAGCGCGAACCGTTCATGGGAGACGTCTTTGAGATTATGACTTATTTGATCGTGATCCTCATCAGCAGCGTTGTGATGGTGGCATGGTTAAAGAAAAAAGGAAAAAAGAAGAAAGCAAGGCTGAAAGCGGGCGAATAAAGACATGTATTATGTAAATAAAGAACAAATTGCAGTTAGATTAAAGGCTATTCCGGATATCGCAACGGCGCTTGAAGCATTGGCTGCAAGCTGGCAGGGTACGCTGCTTGAAGGTCTGGCACAGGAGCGGGCTTTACACCTCGCGATTGAGACCGTTACGGATGTCGGCAGTTACCTGATTGACGGTTTTATTTTAAGGGATGCCAGCAGTTACGAGGATATTGTGGAAATTACCGGAGAAGCGGGCGCTTTCCCGGAAGCGATGCAGCCTCTGCTTATCGAGCTGGTCAAGCTCCGCAAACCGCTTGTTCAGGATTATTACAGCTGGCCTAGAGCCGAGCTGCATGCCCTGACGAGGGATATTCCGGAGCAGCTTCGTTTGTTCGGCGAGTCTGTACAGCAGTATTTGGAGCGCGAGCTGCAAGGCGAATCCGATTTACGAAAAGATTGAAATACGTTACAATGACCCTAACAATGCCTGCAAAGGTGGTGATGGGTTGATGCTGGAGAAGCAACGCGCGATGGAAACGGAATCCCGCAGCGTGGAAGGAACAACACGGGGCCGGATATTGTTCTTGCTGAAGACAAACGGCCGATTAAGTGCGGGACAGTTGTCTGGAGAGCTTGGAATAACCGAAATGGCAGTAAGGCGGCATATGTACGCACTCGAGCGTGAGGGCAGCATCGGCATCGTCTCCGTTAAGCAGGGGATGGGGCGGCCGGTACACGCTTACGAGCTGACGAGGCTTGCCGATGACCGCTTCCCGAAAAATTATAATCTTCTTGCGCTTGATTTGCTTGAGGAACTGGCGGAAGACCCCGAGACGGCAGGGCTAATTACCCGCATGTTCGAGGGACGCCAGCAGAAGCTGCTGGACCGGTACGAACCAAGGATGACCGGCAAAAGCCTGTCGGAGAAAGTAACGGAGCTGGAAGCGATTCAGAATGCCGGCGGCTACATGGCTAAGGTAGAAGATAAGGATAACGGTCAATACGTTCTCCATGAATATAACTGTCCGATTGCGCAAGTCGCGGGTAAATACGAGCAGGCTTGCAGCTGCGAGCTTTCCTTGTTCGAGTCCTTGCTCCAGACGAAGGTGGAGCGGACGGAATGCCTTGCCAAAGGCGGGGGAAGATGCAGCTATACCATCGGAATTAAACATCTGGCTAACGGTTCTTAACGGACCGTTAGCTTTTTTTATTGTCCTTCTTTGTGTCAGGTCAAGCCCATGCTGCTTATAATGGCAATACGAAATGGGCATTCGCCCGCTTAAAGCAAAAGGAGGGAATGGTCATGACGGTTATGGAATGGAGTGCGCTGATTGCTGCCATCACATTTGTAATTCTTGCTGCGGGCCTCTTGATCGGCGTTCGTACTGCGCTTACCAGGCTGTCGCAGCTGCAGCTTCAGGCGGAGGCGATGCAGGCGGATATCCGGCAGACTTCCGGTAAAATGGGAGCTTTTGCGGATACGGCCCAGCAGACGGTCAACACCGCGCATCTTCAACTGCAGCAGGCGAACCGGCTGTTTGAAGCGGTCGGACAGATCGGGGATACGATCGGACATACGACAACGGCGATTCATCGCGTGTCCAGCGTTGTTTCGCAATCCGCAGTCAAACATGCGGAGAGTGCGGCGGCAGAGCGGCAGGCGAGTTCCATGCTTGAATGGATGGAGCTTGGTATGGCTTTCTGGCAGCAATGGCAGACTAACCGTAAACGTTATGAACCCTCCAACAACGGGCAGGGCGAATAGCTCTAATTTGAAGGGAGCGATTTTTCATGGCATCAAGTAAACAAACAAAAGGGTTTCTGTTTGGCGCAATCGCAGGAGGTATCATTGGTTCGGTGACGGCATTATTGTTCGCGCCTAAAGCGGGCAAGGAGCTGCGTCATGACATCTCGGAAGGCGCAAGAAGAGTTCAGGAGAATACCGTTAGGGCGGCAGGTCAAGTATCCGATACAACGGTTAGAATCGCGAAGCAAATCGGCAATCAGGCGACTGAGCTGGCTGATACGGCAAGAGCGGCAGCGGGAGCCGCTGTATCCAGCGTGAAACAACGCCGCGCCGAGCTGGCAGAATCGGTAGAGGAAGTAACGGATGAAGCAACGGATAGTTTTGAAGATGCCGCGGAAGAAATTTTCGAAGACGCAAAAGAGCTTCAAACCATCAACTAATTAAGTCCCCGGACGTACCGGAATCGGTTGCTGCAATCACCCGCGACATCCCCTGCGATTTCCTTGAACCTTATATGGAATTGAGATAAGATGATGGAGGTACATTTTTGTGCCTCGTTTCATATAGTATTGAAGCTTCAAGGTCTCTTTTACATCAAAAGTTCAAGAAAGCGGTGTGTTTGTGCAGCAACCGATTGCGATACTAGACTCAGGCGTAGGCGGCCTTACCGTTGCCAGAGAGGTCATGCGCCAGCTGCCGCGTGAAAAAATCGTTTATTTTGGCGATACCGCCAGAGCTCCTTACGGTCCTCGCGACCCGAAGATTGTGACTCGTTTTACGCGTGAAATCGTAGATTATTTAATTCAATTTCGTCCTAAAATGATTGTTATAGCTTGCAACACCGCAACCGCATTTGCTTTGGAAGAAATACGCGCAATCGTGGATATCCCCGTGGTTGGCGTCATTAAGCCAGGAGCAAGAGCGGCGCTTGGCCGGACGATTACGGGCTGTATCGGAGTAATCGGCACGGAAGGTACGATAAAAAGCGGCGCTTACGAGCATGCTCTACTCGAAATTTCTCCTGATGTGCATGTCATTAGCGAGGCTTGCCCTCTTTTTGTTCCGCTTGTAGAGAAGGGAAATTTCCGTTCTTTACAAACCTATGAAACCATCCGCAGCTCGATAGGCCACCTTCGCAAATTCCCGATGGACAGCTTGATTCTGGGCTGCACCCACTATCCGTTTCTCGCTGATGTTATTCAGGAGGTTGTTGGTCCCGACATTAACCTGATCAGCTCGGCCGACGAGACTGCGCGAGAAGTAAGCGATATCCTGCAGGATCAAGGGATGCTGTCTCGCGGAGAAATCTTGCCGGTCCATCAATTTTTCTGCAGCGGGGAACCGCAAATGTTTAAGTCGATTGCCCAGCAATGGCTTGGGGAGCAAATTGAGCTGACTCCTGTCGTATGGCAGGTGCCTCAGATCGGATAACAAATAACGGCTGTCCTGATTCGCGTTCCAAGGCGAAAGCGATAAGGGCAGCCTTTAACAATTTCATTTATACATAATTACTCTAGCGGGGATGGGAGGACAAGCCATGAACAAGGAAGACCAGGTCATAACGGGTTTCAGGGACTTATATAACAAGCTGGTTTGGCTAAATAAAACGAAGATGGAAGTCAGTCTTAAGGGGTATAAGTCTTCTGAAGTGCATTGCATCGAATATATAGGAAGGAACGCGGATTCCAACGTCACAAAACTTGCGGAATCCTTTTATATGACAAGCGGCGCTATAAGCAAAATGACGAAGAAGCTCATTCATAAGGGCTTAATCCAAAGCTATCAGAAGCCGGAAAATAAGAAAGAAATCTATTTCAGGCTTACGGAGCAAGGGAAAGCCATTGATAAAATCCACTATGATCTTCATAAAGAGTTTCAAGAACGGGATAAAGCCGTATTCGATCAGATCACCGAAGAACAATTCGAAGGAGTTCTCAGGTTCGTAGAAAAGTATAGCAATCATTTGGATGCGGAGATAAAGAAACAAGGCTTGGATATGAAGTCGGAAAATGAATAATGAGGAACGCGATACGCACGCAGCCCAGCTCTATTGAGCAAGGGCTGTTTTTTTATTACAATCAATTTTGTTGACAAGGAAGCAAAATCGCGTTACGATGTTTTTGCTTCCTAGGAAGAAATAATGATCAAGGAGAATTCAAGTGAATATACAGAAATCGCAGCATGAACCAAACTCAGAACCAACCGTTGACAAGCACGCCTTGATATTTGGCCTTATCTCTGTATTTCTTTGCGGGCTAGGGTTTAGTATTATAACGCCTGTTGTCCCATTTTTAGTGCAACCTTATACTAGCAATCCGAGTGAACAAGCGATCTTTGTTACGCTTCTAACTTCCGTTTATGCCGTCTGCGTGTTTTTTGCGGCCCCCGCGCTAGGCGCTTTGAGCGACAAATACGGACGCCGTCCGCTGCTCTTAATCTGTCTGCTCGGTTCCGCAATCGGTTATTTCGTATTTGGCTTGGGAGGAGCCCTGTGGATACTCTTTGCCGGACGCATCATAGAAGGAATAACGGGCGGGAGCATCGGCACGATCTTCGCCTATTTTGCTGACATCATCCCTCCGGAGCAGAGAACCAAATATTTCGGATGGGTGAGCGCCGTTGTTGGCGTCGGAACCGTTATTGGCCCTGCTCTAGGCGGGTTGATTGCCAAGCTTGGTTATTCCGCCCCCCTGTATTTCGGAGCCGCAATTACGTTGTGGAACGTGGTGTACGGATACCTGTTTATGCCGGAGAGTCTCAACAAACATCATCGATTGAAGCAGATTACCTTCGTCAGGCTGAATCCATTCATGCAGCTTGCAAACCTGCTTTCCATGAAAACCTTAAAAAGGCTGCTTGTCTCCGCGTTCTTGCTTTGGATTCCGAGCGGATCCTTGCAAGCCGTCTTCTCGCAATTCACAATGGATGCTTTCAACTGGAAGCCTGCCGTAATCGGACTCATGTTTTCCATAATGGGGATCCAGGACATCCTGTCGCAAGGCTTCATCATGCCCAGGCTTTTGAAAAGGCTCCATGATAAACAGATCGCCATTCTCGGAATGGTCTCGGAGATGATCGGCTACAGTTTTATTGCTGCATCGGCCGTGTTCTCCTTTTATCCACTGCTTATCGCCGGCATGTTTATATTCGGGTTTGGCGATTCGATCTTTGGCCCTTCCTTCAACGGAATGCTCTCCAAATCAGCCGATTCCAGCGAACAAGGAAGGATTCAAGGCGGCAGCCAATCCATTCAGGCATTAGCAAGAATGATCGGCCCAATCGTTGGAGGTCAAATCTATGTGATGTTTGGCCACGCCGCTCCTGCTTTTATGGGAATGATCCTTATTGCAGCGGCAATACCCGTTCTATATAGGAGTACGCAAGCGACATGACGATATTTGATATGCGCGGATTATAAGCCCCGGCGTTGGCATGTGCTGCAATTCGCATGAATAGCATGATAAAAGGTTACAGCCAATGTTCGATAACAAGGGGGAGTAGCGGCATGGAAGAGCTCGTAAACGGGCAATACGGGTACCGGGACACGGTGGCGGATTGCGACAGATTGATGCGTACTTATCCTTTTGTCCGGGGATACGTCATAGGGCATAGCGTGCTTGGCAGACCCATTGTGGCGCTCAAATGCGGGGAAGGCACGCGGCGTATCCATATGAACGGTTCCTTCCATGCGAATGAATGGATTACCACTCCGCTGCTCATGCGGTTCGTTGAAGAATGGGCCGTGGCATGCGCGCAGAATGGTTCACTGTTCGGGGAACAGGCTTGTCAGCTGTACCGGGAGTCGGAAGTATGGATCGTTCCGATGGTGAATCCCGACGGCGTTCAGCTTGCGCTCGAAGGCATTGACGAGGCGAATCCGTTCCGGCAGCAGTTATTGCTGTGGAATAAAGGCTCCGAGCAGTTCGATCAATGGAAAGCGAATATACGCGGCGTGGACCTGAATGACCAGTTTCCTGCCCACTGGGAAGAGGAAAGGCTTCGCAGAGGAATGGAAGGGCCGGGTCCACGCGATTTTCCGGGTCCGTTTCCGTTAAGCGAGCCCGAGGCTCAGGCACTTGCCCGTCTAACGCAATCGCTGCAATTCGACTCCGTGCTTGCTTTACATACGCAAGGCGAGGAGATCTATTGGAATTACCGGGAATACGAGCCGGAGCACGCTGAAGGCCTTGCGGACCGTCTTGGCGAGGCAAGCGGCTACAAGCCGGTAAAGCTTACGGGCAGCGATGCCGGGTATAAGGACTGGTTCATTCAACGATTTCGCAGGCCGGGCTTTACGGTTGAAGCGGGTAATGGCGTGAATCCGCTGCCTCCCGGAGCGTTTAACGGCATTTACTCGAAGATCGGCCCTTTGTTGACGGAATTTCTGCGGCTGCACCGCTGACGGACATAAAGATGATTCCGGGGCACACCTGTGCTATAATGATCGGCAAAAGCTGATGAAGGTGGTGTGCCTCATGCGCAAATGGTTCTCGCTCCGGCATTGGAAGAGCACATTTGTCCGGATCTATAAGCTGATAATCTCCAGAGAAGTGGCCCTTACCGATAAATTATTATTTCTTGTGCCGGTTATTCTATATTGGGTGCTGCCCGACGCGCTTCCTTTTGTCCCGATTGACGATATCGCGGTGACGATGCTGCTAGCCGAATGGTTTGCCCGGAGAATGGAGAAGAAGTATAATAGGATCAGGTAATGTTAACCATTGGGTTGGTATATGCTTACGAATTCACAATTCTTTTTAGGAGTGGAATAGAATGAATGTCAAAATTACGCGCAACGCTGCGAAAGTACTGAAATTGGAATTGGACAAGCCTGAGAACGAAGGCAAGAAGCTTCGCGTATACGTAACGCATTCTCATGGCGACCATGCGCATTACGGCATGGCGATTGACGAGCCTAACGAGAAGGACGTTGTCGTATCGACGGATAAAGAGATCGACGTTATCCTGGAGAAGGACAACGAATTCCTCGACGGCGTACGTGTTGATTACTTCTACGTGCCGGAAGAAGGCTTTGCGGTAACGAACCCGTCCAAAGGCAACAGCGGCGACCACTAAGAGCAGGAATAGATACGATTGGATTTGAAAAGACTCAACATCAGATGTTGGGTCTTTTTATCAATTGAGGGGGAAGGTACATACAGATGGCTCGTCATGCTCGTTATTATTTGGCCGGAATCATTGCGGTCATGCTCTTTATCCTCGCCGCAGAGCTGATCTGGCTGCCCGCGCCGCTGCAGACCTCCTCCGGCATGCTCTGGATCGATATGATTGACGATCTGCTGTATGGCCTTGCCGTTATCCCATTGTTATGGGGGATCGGGGCACTGATCGGGATCAGGCGGTTATGGACGGAGCAGGGCAGATTAAGCGGCAGAAAAAGAAGATGGCTCCTGCTTACCGTCCGCACGCTGCTTCTTGCGGTAAGTGTGGTGGGAGTTGTATTCTTGCTCGTAAAACCGGATGATCTCTTGATCGGCCTTGGCGTACTCGCGATTGGTCTGATTCTGCTGTTTATTGATCTAATCTGGAGCGATACCGTATACCGAAGGCTTGCGGGCAGAGGCGATAGGCTTAGATGGCCTTGGCGGAGCCTGATGGGGCTTGTCCTGATGGCTGCGCTATTTGCCTGCTTGGCTTTTCCTACGTCTTATAATGTCACCTATCCGGGTCTAACGATGGGCATGAACCGGTACGCGCATGTAGACGGAGGCAAGCCGGCAGGCAGCATCAGCGGCGTGCTTGTCTTTGAACGAATTGCCGTGCCTGCGGATTGGCTGTATGCCAAGCTTCTGCCGATGTACAGCTTTGAGAAGAGGAGCAAGAATGAACCGCCGTTAACCGAGTCTTACACGGAAGTTGTGCAGATGAAGCAAGGTGCAGATGACGTCGCGGGAGCTATCGCAATGGGCAAAGCGGGGATTGGCAAGGGGATTGAGCTCACCGGCGCCCGCGTGCTTGCCGTTGCGGATAACGCTCCGTCCAAGTCCTTGATTAAGGCGGGCGATGTCATTATCGCGTTAAACGGCAAGACGATCCGCAATATGACCGAGCTGACGGATTATATGGCGAACCAGGTTAAACCGGGCGATCCTGTTGAAGTAACGCTCCTGCGGGGCAAAGAGACGATTAAAGTTCAGGTTCCGACGGGTGAAGCGGAGGCGTCGGGAGACTTGCCGAGACGCGCCGTATTTGGCATCGGAGCAGAAAATGACTGGCATGCGGATATCCCGCGCCAGATTGCTTACCATCATTACATTGCGCATATCGGCGGACCTTCGCATGGCGCCATGCTGACGCTTGCGCTTATTGATCAGCTGACACCGGGCGGAGTAACGCATGGCGTACGTGTAGCCGGCACCGGCACCATCGAGCCGGACGGCTCGATTGGCCTTGTTGGCGGCATCCCGCAGAAGGCCTATGCCGTCAGCCGCACCGATGCCGAAGTGTTCTTCGTGCCCGCCGCATCGCTTGAGGAAGCGAAGGAGGCGGCGCCGGCGCTAAACATCGTGCCGGTGAAAACCATCGACGAGGTGCTGGATTGGCTGAAGGCGCACGCGAAGGAATAAGGGATAAAAAAAGGCTGTCCCCTCATGGTCGATCGACCTGAGGGGACAGCCTTTTTACTGCGTGAGCGGCGTTACTTGCCCGCGCCGCTTGTATTCACGGCGGTTGCCGCGCCGCCGTCCGCGCTTGCCTCTACGGCGGCTGCGCGGAAGGATGCGATCAAATCATGCTGCACGATTTGATCGGACATGGACAGCTCGGTGCGCGCGTCTTCGACCGCACCGAGGCATTTCTGCACATCGCCAAGCTTATTCGCGGCGATGTTCCAGCACTTTCCATTCTCGGCAACGGCATCGCCGGAAGGCATGTAGTAGACGGTGCCATCGGTGAAGGCGCCGTTCCTTTGCACGACCAGCTTGCTTTGCGGCTGGCTTGTCAGGAGCGGCTGGCCAAGCAGCGTCATGTCAGCCGTCGAGATGCCAAGCAAATGCAGGATCGTTGGCGTCACATCAAGCTGTCCGCCTACGTTCGCATGCGTGCCGGCGTATTTGCCGTCAGGCAAATGGACGATAAACGGTACCTGCTTCAGAATCATTTCCCGCTGCAGGTCGTTCAGCGGCTGTCCAAGGAAGGTCTCGAACAAGCTCCAATCCCGGATCGAATTGTCATGGTCGCCATAGAAGGCAACGATCGTATTGTTCCAAAGCCCTTCAGCCTTGAGCCGGTCGATGAAGGTGCCAATGGATGCGTCCACGTAATGAACGGCCTGCAAATAGTCGCCCATAATCGTGCCGTCCAGTTCGCCGACATTCAGCTTCCGTTCCGATTCCGGCATCGTGAACGGGTAATGGCTGGATAACGTAATCAGGAATGAATAGAACGGCTGCTGCTCCTTCGCCATAAGATCCACGGACTGCCGGAAGAACGAATTGTCGCCTAACGACCAGCCTACCGGCTCGTCCATTTCGTAATTCTTTTTGCTATAGAACGTATCGTAGCCCATATTGGCGTACATCGTGTTCCGGTTCCAGAAGCCGCCTTCGTAAGCATGGAATGCGGCGGTTGCATAACCGTTGTCCTTAAGAGTACTTGTCATGCAGTTGTACTGATGATTCGGATACTGGATAAAGACGGAGCCGCTCATCATTGGCTGCAGCGAGCAGTTGCTTAAGAAATCGGCGTCCGAAGTCCGGCCTTGGGCCGTCTGGTGGTAGAACTGGCTGAAATACGCGCTTTCCTTCACCAGCTTATTCAGATTCGGCGTAATTTCCTGGCCTCCGACCGATTTGCCGATCATAAAGTTCTGGAAGGCTTCCATCTGTACCACGATGACATTGCTGCCTTTGTATTCGCCAAACGTAGGATCCGATTCAAGCGATTGGCGCTTATCGCCGCGGGCTTCCGTCCACGCCATCGCCTCCGCCGTTTCTTCGGCTGAAGCTTGCTCGGAGTCGATCCAATGCAGCTTCGCATACCGGTAGACATCATAACCGTGGAAACCAACGATACCGGTGACATTATACAGCGAGACGTTCCACCAGTTGCCGTCGAACAGACCAAGCGCCCATGTTTTTTTCGCTTCGTTAACATTGCCGATCGACATCGACATCCCGATTGCGAAAATCGCGGCGCTAACGGCTATTCGAATAACGGCTTTACGCCAAAACGGCGTTTTCCGCTGGGAAGAATAGCCGTATCCATAGCCATGGGAATCTCTGCGGAGATCCGAACGGCCTTTCCAGATCACATAGACTCCAAACGGAATGATCAGCAGCCAATCTACTCCAAGCAAAAAGTCTTTCGCATGCATTAACGTCCCGATGCTCTCGCCAAGCGAATCTACTTGATTCGCCTGCAGAAGCACGGGTACAGAGATAAAGTCCTGGAAGTAACGGTAGTAGATTAAGTCTGCGTACATGATAAACGATAACAGCAAATTCAGCGCAATCAGGGCAATAATACGGCCGCGGGTCGGCAGCCAGAACGTCCAGAAGGTGACTAGAGCCAGCGTGCCGATGGCAACAACGGTATCATAGCCGTCCATATCCATATTCGGAACATGGATTAACTTGTTGAACCACAGCTGCTTTAACAACATGACGATAAAAAATAGGATAACGTCGACGCCTTTAATGCGATTCATCCATTCCAGCGAGAATCGCATCAAGCGGCGTACGGCGTTCGGTTTTTCGGTATAACTTAACATAAACGTAAAAATCCTTTCTCTTATTTCCGGGGAGGCAGCGGGCCGAAGAACTGGTAGTAATTGCATTGGATGCGGCCGTTAAACAGCTTGCGCTTCTTATCCGCTGGCTTGCCGAAATAATGCTCGACGCTTGCAGACGGGCTGATGGCAAAGAAAGACCATGTCGGCAAATAAAGCGCGGAACGTCCGAATTGCATCAATGCCATTTCCGCATCCTTGTCGTCGCCTAAGCGTTCGCCATATGGAGGGTTCGTAATAATGACGCCATAATCGCCTTCAGGCTTGATCTTTGCCACCGGCATAACCTTTAACTTAATTTCTTTGCCAAAACCTGCCTTTTTAACCGCGGCTTCCGCAATTTCTATGGCATAAGGATCAATGTCGGAGCCTGCGATTTGCAGAGGGATATCATCCTTCACGGCGTCAAAAGCTTCTTCACGCGCTTCATCCCACAGCTCGTGAGGGACAAGCGGCCAGCCTTCCGCGTCAAACGAACGGCGAAGGCCGGGGGCGATATTCCAGGCCATCATGGCAGCCTCCACGAGAATCGTGCCGGAGCCGCAGAACGGATCATACAGCGGACGCTCAGGGGTCCAGCGGCTGAGGTCAACAAGGGCTGCAGCCATCGTTTCGCGGATTGGCGCTTCGGTCGATACTTTGCGGTAGCCGCGCTGGTGGAGACCTGCTCCCGTTGTATCAAGCGTCAGCATCGCCATATCGTTCATAAGCGTCACTTCAATAACATAACGGCCGCCGTCCTCGTGGAACCATTCGGTGCCGTAGCGGTCCTTCATTTTCTCGACTACGGCTTTCTTGACGATACTTTGGCAGGCAGGAACGCTGGTCAGCTGCGACTTCTGCGAACGGCCGTTAACGGGAAACTCCCCGTCTTCCGGAATCCATTCCGGCCAATCCAGTGCTTTTGTTCCTTCGAAAAGCTCTTCGAAGGTTGCTGCTTTGAATTCGCCCATATTTACGAGAATGCGTCCCGCGGAGCGGAGCCACAGGTTTGTGCGGCAAATATCGATCGGCTGCCCGGTGAAACGGACACGGCCGTTCTCCACCTGAAGGTCTGTGTAGCCGAGATTTTTCAGCTCGCGCGCAACGACCGCTTCCAGTCCCATCGGTGCGGTAGCGATCAGATTAATCGTTGTCATGATTACAATTCTCCCCTTACCTGTGAAAACATAAGTTGTATCCACACGGTCAAAATCATACAATCAAGTATAGGACAAAGAGGGTAGGTTTTACAAATTGTAAAAATAGAGAGGTTGAGAGTAAATTGACAGACGAACAATATGTTGACGGGCTATATGGCGAAGATCAGGACCTTGTCCGTACAAAAAAAGGGATTGCCGACCGCGGCATGCCCGATATATCGATTGCTGACGGATACGGCAGGCTTCTGACGATGCTCGCCAAGATGAATGGGGCGAAGAAGGCGCTTGAGATTGGAGCGCTTGGCGGATACAGCGGGATCTGCATTGCCCGGGGTCTAGCCGATGGAGGATTGCTTACTTCATTAGAGCTCAAGGCGGAATACGCGGAAGCAGCCAAGGTGCATATGACGGAAGCGGGTCTTGGCGATGCCGTTGAATATATAATCGGGGATGCCCGGGAAAGCCTCGTGAAGCTGCAGGAAGAAGGAAGAACATTCGATTTCTTCTTTATTGATGCCGACAAGGAAGGTTACCCGGTTTATCTGGAGCATGCCATTGCGCTCTCCAATCCGGGTGCGGTCATAATCGGCGATAACATTCTGCTGCGGGGCCGCACGACGGATTCGGCCAAGGAAGGTCCGTCCGTAAAAGCCGTCCGCAGCTTTAATCAGCAAATTGCAAGCGACGAACGCCTTATGAGCACCGTTCTCCCGGGGTATGACGGTCTTGCGATTGCGATCGTAAAATAAAGACAGCGATATAGAAGAGCAATGATGCTGCGCGGCATCGTTGCTCTTTTTTGTTTCGTTTACGTATAGTTCTTTAGGCTTAATTCATTTACCTTGGATCTATGAAATTAGTATCACTCTTCATGGTAAAAAAAGCTAGATTATAGTAAAATGGAAATAGTTTTATCCTCAGAAAAAAGTAGGTAGATCGTAGGTGCTGATGATATGAAATGGATTCGGAACGGCAATAAGGAATCCGGTTTAACCTTGGTTGAAGTACTGGCTGCCCTAGTTATTTTATCCGTTGTAAGCCTGGTGCTGACTTCCTTCTTCACGAATGCACTTACCTATGCGAAAGGCAATCAGAGCAAGACGGTTATGGTCAATCTGGCCCGCAATACGTTGTTTTATATGGAGAAGCAGCGCTTTGAACCCATCCAGACTTACTTCTCGAATACCTCAAACACGGCTATCAACTGTCCATTAACCGGATGCGATGCCCCAGTGAGCCAGCTGTCCGAAGATTCGGCTGTCTTGCAGCAGATTCTGAATCCCAATATTAACGGTGTGCAGTATACCATTTCCGTAATCTATCAGAGAGATATGCATAACGGGATGCTTCACGATGTGGACAAGAAAAACATGGCAGAGGAGCTGCTGCCCGTTCTGGTGCGGGTAGAGAAGGCTAACGGATCAGCTAGCGCACGTAATGCGGCGGAAGTGGAGGGATATATCGCCAGTGAGAGAGTTCGTTAAGAAGTGGCGGAGCGAAGAGCGCGGACTGACGCTAGTGGAGCTGATAGCGGCCATGACGTTGCTGTCGATCGCCGCGGGAATTATTTTTTCCGTCGTTACCTTTGGCATGAATACCTATAACCGGATCGAAACGGAGAATGCTTTGCGGGATGATGCGGATCTCCTGATGTCCTCTATTATTACGGAGCTGTATGCTTACGGGCCGGATCTGATTTCGACGAATGCAGACGGCATTACGCTGGTACGCGATGTAGGAACCAGGGAAGAACAGCAGATTTTTATCCGGGATAAACAGCTTCATATCGGCAGCAGAACGGTGGATACCGGATCGGATGTGGATATGCCGAGTCAGACGGATCCATCTTCATCTGATGCCTCATCCATTGAGCTTAAATGCAAGACGAATGTAACGGAATGCAGCAGCGGTCTCATTGAAATCCGGCTGGTGCTTGAGCAGAATCATAACGGGCGTAATCAGCAGCTGACTCTGGAAAGTAAATTCGGGTTTTAGGGGGAAGGGTGTATGGGAAGCGAGAAAGAGCGAGGTTACGCTCTGGTATTGGTTCTGTTTATGATCCTGCTGCTGACCATACTGGGAACGGCTGTCGTCAGTTCGACACTAGGCGGGGCAACACGGGCAGAGACACGTGAAAATGATGTGCAAAGCCTTCATCTGGCAGAGAAAACGTTAAATGAAGCTGCTTCTTATCTTGTCACGAAATATAACGGCAGGGAAGACATCGCGCCGGAAGAACTCTCTCAGCTGATGCAGTCCGGTATTGATGAGCTGCAACGGCTCGAGACAAGTACCGACCTGCCGGGAGCCAACGGAAAAATTACGGATGTAACAACGGAGCAGGTAAGCGTTGGCGATCAGACCAGCTATAAGCTCAACCTGACGGCAGAAGCGGTGGTTCACGGCGTAACAAGACGGCTTACCCAGCAGATTACGATTGGCGCTTATCCGGATTTCCTGAATTACGCCTTTGGTTCGGAGAACGATGTCATTATTAACGGTGCTGCTTACGGGATGGGCAATATTTATGCGGGTCATGATTTTCTTATCGATAACACCGCGAAATACGTTTATAACAATGACCCAGATAAAACAAAGGATACGAAATATCCGTTTTTTGATGGCAATATCTATATTCAAAATATGGACTCCATTAAAGTGTTGGACAAAATTACGGGGAAATATCAGCCGTACTCCAGAACAAATCTGACGCTACAGCAGATTCTTGGAGTGGATGATAACAAAATCCAGCTGCGCGACCAGAAAAAATTTATTTCGATTAACGTAGCGGAATCCTTTATTGATAAAGCGCAGGAAGCAACAAATATCACCGACCGCAATAGTATTAAAGCGGCTGTCGATTATGCATTGGCGCATAGCGGAGAAACGGGCCGGTTCAATAACCTGGCGGCTGTTTTGAAGAATGGCAGCGGCATAACGGTGACCTCAGGTCCTCCCGAAAAGCCAACTCTGCCTACGGATTTGGATGATACGGCAGCGATGGATACTTACAATAAAGCCTTAGCGGACTATGAAGCCTATTTTGTTCAATTCAATTCCCTATCAAACACGGTTCTATTTAATGGAGACTTGAAGCTGGATGGCTTGGATTACAAAAGCTTGATCTATACGGATACGGCCAAGAAGGACAACCATAAATGGCTGATCGTAAACGGGAATCTGACGATTTCGAATTATTCCAGCGATCCTCTGGTGGTTAAAGCCAATATTCTGGTGACCGGCAATGTCTTTATCAGCGACAGCGTTCAAGTCGATTCAACTATATTTACGCTCGGAAGTACAACCATTGAAGACGCGCAAATCAAAGGAATTAAAACCGACAAAGGGGAACGCAAACAGTTGATCATGATCTCGAAAGGACCGGTATTGGTTAATAAGGTTGATTCCTTCAACAATACATACGGCACGTATGACCCGAAAGACCAATCTAATCCCAATATTCTCGATGCTTTCTTTTATACCGATGAAGATGCGGAGTTGTATGGGGTCGGTTCAATCTTCTGGCTGCGGGGAGGTTTCTTCTCGAAGGGCGATTTAACGATTAATGCGGTGCTTGGCAAAGCCACTGATGGAGGTTCGGATATTATATTTGAGCAACAAAGCACTCTTGCCAAGGAAGATTCGCGATTCATCATTAACTATAACTACGATTTCTTCGAGAACCAATACGAAGGCTTGCCCCGTGTCAAAAAGCTAAGCGTTATTGTTGGGAAAAAGCAGCTCGCAGCCTCTAACGGTACATAGGACATCATACAAAGCAAAGGCCCCGCTCCTGTATAGGAGCGGGGCCTTTGCTGTTGCTGTATTAATATTTCTCGCCGCTGGAGGTGCTTCGTTCCACGATGATCGTTGTTTCGGCTTTGATGGACGGATCATTCGTATAAGAGACCGTAACCTTTACGGTGCCGGTTTTAACGCCGGTAACGCGGCCGCTGCTGTCTACCGATGCAATCGATGGATTGCTGGAAGTCCATTGCAGATTTCCTTTAATGTTGGTTTTGCCTGCGGCTGGACTGGAAGCAAGGGCAGTAAATAAATCCTTGGATTTGCCTACCTGGATCCGATAAGTCGTGTCGAGCCGGAGAGTTACCGGTTTGACGGTGACTTCCTGTTCGGCAGAGTAGACCTTTCCGTTCTTCGTATGAACCGTAACCTTGATTTTCACTTTACCTGCTTTTTTACCGGTAAAGGTCAACGATTTGCTTGTGGTGGAGCCTTTCAAGTCGGCCTGGCCTCCTGTATTGTCTGGGACTGTCCATTCATAAGAAGTAATCTCATCGCCAGATGCTGTTGGCAGGTTTACAGACAAGGTCCCGTCTGTTCCAAGCTCAATTGTGCTTGGTCCGGAAATGACAGGGATCGGATCAATAACCTTAATAACCGCGATTCCCGTCACTCCGCTGCCGTCCTGCGCCTGAGCCGTAATGGCAGCTTCCCCAACGCTAACAGCTGTAACAAGACCGGAGCTGTTGACGGTTGCTACGCTGGAATTGCTGCTTGGCAGCCAAGCAACCGATTTATCCGTTGCGTCCGTTGGACTTATGACAGGATTAAGCTGATAGGTGGAGCCAACGATCATAGTTGTGCCAGTCAGAGTAATGGAAGTTACCTTTTTAAACACGGTAATGCTCATTTCTTTTGTATACGTGCGATTCTGATCGGTTCCAACCGAAAGGCGGACGGTAGCATTACCTACGCTTTTGCCCGTAACAGAAACAGTGCTGTTTGTTGTTCCGTTTAAACTAATGTAACTCGAGCCGTCTTTAATACTCCATTGGTAGCTTGTAATCTTTTCATAATCCGCGGTATATAGGTTGGCCGACAGGTTAATGGAATCGCCTGATGCGACGCGGTCCTGACCGACAATGTTAAGACCAGGTACAATGGCGGTTACCGCTGCCGTTGCGGTTAATCCGCTGCCGTCCGTTGCTCTAGCGGTAATATGTGCTGTTCCCGCCGCTATACCTTTCATGATGCCCGAGCTGTCCACGGTTACGAGGTCCGGGCGATCCGATTCCCAAATATACGTTGAGCTATAAGTTGCATTAAGCGGCGCATAGGTTGGAATCATTCTCCGGCTGTCTCCAACAAGCAGTGTAGAATTGGTTAAGCTAAGCGAGGTTAATCTCGTAACCGCCTCTAGAACGTAACTAGGGAATGTCAAGGTTCTAGCGGACTGCTGGCCAATATCGTTAAAGGTTAGTGCCGCGTTTTGAAGCGGGTATAAGCCGTCAGCCGTTGGCTTCACTCCGATCTGGAAGGACACCGGCGAAGCGATATAACTGTTGCCGTTTAAGGTGTACGTAATGGTAGCGAGAGTTCCCGAAACGGTATACCCGGTTGCTGCCGTACCGGTTTTCGTCCAGCCTGACGGGAGACTGGTTACTTCCAGCTTTGCAGGCAAGGTTTCGCTGAATGCAATGTTCGTAATCTTCATCTTGTCAGCGGACAAGGCATCGCTTGACGGAATCGCCTTTGGCGTAACGGTATAAGTGAAAGTAGCCGTTGTATTCGTCTGTACCCGATTATCCGTTACATTGCTGGATACCGTACGGCTTAAATCGATATTGGATTCTACCTTTACGACCTTTACATTAATCGTTTGACTAACTTGAGCACCGCTCTTATCCTTTGCGATAATCTCGACCTTCAAGTCACCGCCGTTTGGAAGCGGGTTAGCAATCTGTTGGTTAATTGTACCGCCGGAGAGCATGGTTTTGTCTTTGAAAATCTCGTGAGATTGACCGCCGTAAATAAAGTTTACGGTTGTTTTCAACTCACGGTCCGCAAGGTCAAAGTCATCGACCTGATAGTTCAGCAAAATATTTTGATAGGACGGAATAAAATTATTGCTTGCCGAATTGTACTCTATCGGCGAGTTAACCGTGAGTTGAGGAGCATGGTTAGAGCCGATATACGCCCGGTACATGGTATTGACAAACAACTGCTGCTCCCAGTCCGGAAATTTGGAGTTTGTATGCCCGGAACCGGAGTACGTTACATTCCCTTTGGAATAAGTGTAGTAGGAGTTCCAGCTGTCGCCGGAAGTCCGTTTGCCGCCGCTCATGTTATACCAAGGGATAACGGTCGCATCTTCCAAATCAAGCGTGTAATACTGGTTATGGGTAGTGGCTACATTCGTCGTATTACTTAACAGGAAAGGGAACTGCGTTAACAAGCCGTCATTCACTTTTTCGGTTGTAGTGGAGGACTCCGGTGCCCCGAGACCAAGGTCCGTTCGTGGAGCAATCTGACCGGTAATAGCCTGGAATTTATTCAGCCAGTTGCTGCTGTTCGAATTGCTGCTGTTATAAATCGTATCATGGGTAAACATGACGCTTTGCCCTGTGTTTTTGAAGGCGATTACGGCTGCCGCGGCATCGTCGTTAATTGGGGCGTTGTTGTTGTAGATATCGCCAAAGCCAAAGATCAGCATATCGTATTTGCCGTTTAAGGTTTTATAGCCCGTGCTGTTGAACGTGTTCATATTCATGACGTCAATGCTGATGCTATAAGCGTCTTTGGTATTGCCGGATGTCGGAACGAGATACGATGAACTCATGTTGTTCGTACTGTTTAATGTACTGGCATTGCTGTCGTTAGGCATAACTTGAAGAACCTTGATATTAATCTTCTGATCCTGGAAACGGTAAACCCCCGAAGCATAATCCTTCAGCTTGGTATTGAAATCCACCGCTTCAAGCCGCCAATATTGAATGCCGGAATAACCCTTAGGCAGCGTGTAAGAGATGGTTCCTGATGCACTATCTACCTGTTTGGCAGCTACCACCTGTTCAGCGCCAAAAGGAAGGGAACTATCCGTACTGATGTACAAATTAAGTTCGATATTTTTCTGGCTAATATCGCCTACGTTATCAATCGTGTAATTGAAGCTGACCGTGTTTCCTGCAATGTATTTATTCGCCTGATTAGCCGTATACTCGGTTGGCTTGCTTGTGACGGTTAGCTGTGGGCGAATATTGGCTTTCTCCAGCAGATTGGTCTTGCTCATAAAGTTCGCCGCGGAAGAGATGTTGGATGAATCCACGAAGATAGCGTTTGCCGTGCTTCCGTCTTTATAGGAAAGGAAGTTCTTCTTCAGCAATGCTTTGGAGCTAGAGCTTAAATCCGCCTGATACTCGATGCCATTTTTCGTGGAAGAATCGTTGTAAAAGATAACCGGTAGACCTTTATTAATGAAATCAATCGTAATCTCGGTAGCCTTCAGCTGCGTGATATCGTTCTGAATACTGCTTGTGTTGTGGTTATTGCTTTGCGTTGAACTGCCTTGGGATTGCGCGCTAAGCAGGGACATGCTGTATGGCGTCTTTGCGTTGTTGTTTTTGTCAACCAAGGTGCCTTTTCCTATGTATACCGCATCGTATTTACCGTCCAAATCATCGCGGGATGCAACAAATTCCTTCATGCTGTATGTATCGACGGTAAACGGAACGGGGGAACTGCTGCCGAGTATGGAGGAGAGATCCGATGTTCCTGATTCGGTTACTTCCAGAATCCGAATGGAATCGCGGAAGGAGGAGAGCTTAAATTTCTGAGAGTTTTGAATTGTAGTAACGCTGCTTAGACGCAGATTATTATTTGATGAAGTTGTGCTCATATATCTGCTCTTGCCTAAAGAGTAGAAAGAAACGGTTCCGTCGGAGTTAGTTGTAATCGAAAATTTCTGGTTATCGTTCGTATTGGTATCGCTGCTTGCGGTCAGCGAGCTGTTGTTGCTGCCTACCGTTAGATATTTCCCCGTATTATTCGATTTCAAAGTGTAATAGCTGCCTGACTTAGCCAATACGAAAAGCTCTTCTGTCCACGCCTTATCCGAGTCGGCAACGGGAGTAGAGTTGTTTGACGTTACCCTCACGTATTTGCTTTTCTCGACCGATTTCAGCGCAACAAGCCCCAGGTCGAACGTATCCGCAGCTTCAGCCTGTTTCACCGGGAAGCCTATAAAAGCAAAAAGCGATGCCAGGAGAGTAACGGCTAAGGTAATGGAAATTCTTTTCTGAAAATCAACTAGTTTCATAGTCCTATCCTCCTATTTTTACATTCTCTTTACTTAGTTCCATGTGCCTAAAAAACTTCTTGAAATCTAGTAATAATGCGCTATAATCAGTTTAAGTCAGAGGGTCGATAGATGCAACAATTAATATAATAAATATTGCCAAAAATGGTTCCGTGGTCTAGAATTCTGGGTATAAAGGACCTAGTTTCGACTGATTTTATATCGCATTAATTTGCAAACGTGAAGATATAAGAGAATGGGGCTGTTAAGAGATGGTGGCTATTAAGAAGAGACTAGGAGATTTATTGGTCGAGAGCGCCATAATATCCGAGGAACAGCTGCAGAAGGCGCTGCTAGAGCAGAGCAAATCCAAACAGAAGCTAGGCGACTTGCTTATTGCGCAAGGATACATAACGGAGCAGCAACTCATTGAAGTGTTGGAATTCCAGCTTGGAATCCCGCATGTTAGCTTGTATAAATATCAGATTGATCCGGAAATCACCCAGATCATCCCCGAAAGCATGGCCAAACGCTACCAGGCGATACCGCTTCAGAAGGACGGCGGCAAGCTGATGGTGGCAATGGCAGATCCTCTCGATTATTTCGCGATTGAAGAGCTGCGCATGAGCACAGGCTTCCGAATCGAACCGGCTATTTCCAGCAAAGACGAATTGCAGCGGGCTATCGCAAGACATTACGGTCTGCAGGACTCCATGAGTCAAATGATGATTGATCTTCCGACACAGGAGGAGATCCGCGAGACTGAAATTACCGATGAAGATTCCCCCGTCGTACGGCTTGTGAACCAGATGATACAGCAGGCGGTACAGCTTAGAGCCTCTGACATACACGTTGACCCGGGTGAGACAAGCGTAACGATACGTTACCGGATTGACGGAGTGCTGCGCACGGAACGGGCTTTGCCTAAGCAGATGCAGGGCTTTATTACGGCAAGACTCAAAATCATGTCCAAATTAAATATCGCCGAGCGGAGGCTTCCGCAGGATGGCCGGATGAAGATGCAGTTCGAATTCAAGACGGTGGATATCCGCGTCGCTTCATTACCTACTATTCATGGCGAGAAGATCGTTCTCCGTCTGCTTGACCTAAGCACGGGAGTTAAAGCGGTTGACCAGCTTGGCTTCAACAACCATAACGTCCAAGTGTTTAAGGAAATGATTGAGCGGCCATACGGCATTCTGCTCATTACAGGTCCAACGGGCAGCGGCAAAACAACTACCTTGTATTCCGCGCTCAGCCACTTAAATGAAGAGGATACCAACATCATTACCGTCGAGGATCCGGTTGAGTATCAGCTCGATGGCATTAACCAGGTGCAGGTTAATCCGGCAATCGGATTAACTTTTGCGACCGGTCTACGCTCGATCCTTCGTCAGGATCCCAACGTCGTCATGGTCGGCGAGATCCGGGACACGGAAACCGCGGAGATTGCTATCCGCGCCTCCCTGACCGGTCACTTGGTATTGTCCACCTTGCATACGAATGATTCCGTCAGCTCGATTACGCGTTTCCGGGATATGGGGGTTGAGCCTTACCTAATCGCTTCATCGCTTATCGGAGTTGTCGCACAACGTCTTGTCCGCCGGATATGCAACGATTGCAGGGAAGCACAAGAGGCTACCGATCAGGAAAGATTGTTCTTAAGAAGCCGGGGGATTCAGTCGCAGACCGTTTACCGAGGCAGAGGCTGCGGGAACTGCGGCAGCACGGGTTATCGCGGCAGGGTGGCTATTCACGAGGTTTTACATATTAATAACGAGATTCGCGAGCTTATTACTTTAAACGGTTCGTTAAGCGAGCTTCGCGAGGCAGCAGCCAAGCAGGGGATGATCCAGCTGATGGACGACGGATTGGAAAAAGTTACACGCGGCATTACGACGCTGCAGGAAGTTCTCCGCGAAACCGTGGCCAATTAAGTTAATGCTTACGAAGCAAGAATCACCACATTAGCTTTTTTTTGCAATCCATTTATGTGGTCATTCTTTTAGGAGGACAGCCGTGTTTAACGAACTTATTCTGAATTGGCTAAAGCAAGCCTATGAGCTCCGGGCATCGGATTTGCATCTGTCGGTTGGCAATGTTCCCGTATTCCGGATTAATGGAGAACTCCATAAGATTGGTGATTCCGTCATTACTGCACAAGCTGCAGAAGCAATGGCCTTAAGTCTATTGTTAAGCGAGCAGACGGATAAGCTCCGCTTGAAGGGAGAGGTAGACTTTTCCCTCGCATTGCCTGGGTACTGCCGATTCCGGATCAATGTATACAAGCAAAAAGGATACATTAGCCTTGCCGCCAGAACGATCCCGACTCAAATCCCGACCTTTGAACACCTCCAGCTGCCACCGTCTTTGGCATCACTATCTGAGAAACATCAAGGGCTTATCTTGGTGACGGGACCAACGGGAAGCGGAAAATCCTCGACGCTTGCCGCCTTGATTGATCATATTAACCGGACGCAGGCGAGACATATCGTAACCCTAGAAGATCCTATTGAATTTATACATGCAAGTCATTCTTCCATCATTGATCAAAGAGAAGTTGGCCAGGATACAAGCAGCTTCTCGAGTGGCCTTCGCGCAGCGCTTCGGCAAGATCCCGACGTCATTCTGGTTGGCGAGATGCGTGATCTCGAGACGATTTCGGCGGCTATTACGGCAGCGGAGACCGGGCATCTAGTGCTGGCAACCTTACATACTTCCGATGCTCCGCAGACGATTGACCGGATCATTGACGCGTTCCCGGCCCATCAGCAAGGACAGATAAGGACTCAGCTTGCTGCCGTACTCGTTACCGTGGTTTCGCAGAGGCTGCTTCCGAAGCGGGGAGGAGCAGGCAGAGCATGTACAACAGAGATTCTGGTTAATACGCCTGCAGTCTCCAACCTGATCCGGACGGATAAGGTGCATCAGATTAAAAGCATCATGCAGACAAGCCGTGCCCAAGGCATGCACACGCTGGAAATGTCCGTGAAGGAACTGCTTCACTCCGGCATCATTCATCCATCTGCGGCTAAGCCGTATATGGCGGAAGGAGGTCTCTAATGCCGCAATTTGCCTATCATGTGAAGACAACCGGAGGCAAGCAGCTGCAAGGCAGGCTGAACTCCATGGACAAGTCGTCGGCGGTAGAGGAGCTGCGCAAGCGCGGGTTGACGGTACTGTCCGTAGAAGAGATACGCAAGAGTGTACTATCTACCGAGATTTACATTGGCAATCCGGTAAAAAGCATTCATTTTATCATTTTTTGCCGTCAATTCTCAACGCTAATCCGGGCAGGGGTAACGATTGTAGAAGCGACAAACATCCTTGCCGCGCAGACCGAAAGCAAACCGCTTAAGAAAGCGTTGGTCGATGTAAGCTCGGCTCTTCTAAGAGGTATTCCGTTCTCGCAGGCGGTTCAAGAGCACAAGCGGATTTTCCCGCCGTTATTTGTCAGCATGATCCGTGCCGGTGAAGAGACGGGGGATTTGGAAGGCACGCTTGACCGGTTAGCACTATTCTTCGAAAAAGCCCATACGACCAAAGAGAAAATCAAATCAGCAATGACCTATCCGGCGGTTGTAGGACTGATGTCCATAGCTTCCGTTATTTATTTGCTGCAAGGCGTTGTGCCGCAGTTCGTCACGATGTTTGAATCGTTTGATACCGAGCTTCCAGCTATAACGAAGATTGTATTGGCTTTGAGCAAAAGCATGTCCCATCAATGGTATTACTGGGTCATATCGCTAGTTGTCCTTATTGTGGCCTATCAGATATACAAACGTACGGAGCGGGGCCGATATGTGCTGGATTATGCCAAGCTGAGGGTGCCGATCTTCGGCAAGCTGGCCCAAAAAGGCGCAATTGCTCAAATGTCGAGAACGCTCTCCTCGCTGTATGCAAGTTCCGTGCCGGTGCTTCAATCTCTGACTATTGTGGAGGAGGTGGTAGGCAATAAAGTGATCGGCGGATACATAAGGAAATCAGGAGAGTCGTTGCGTCAGGGGAATTCCTTGTCGGAGCCTTTTAAGAAGGCATGGGTATTCCCTCCGCTTGTGACGCAGATGATTGCGGTTGGGGAAGAGACCGGTTCGCTTGATCAGATGCTGGCCAAAATCGCGGACTTTTACGAGATGGATGTCGACAACACGGTCGACCGTCTGAAGTCCTTGATCGAACCGCTGCTTATCGTTTTCCTTGCAGGGGTAGTCGGGCTGATCGTTATGGCGATTATTTTACCGATGTTCACCTTGTATTCCAGTGTCCAGTAATACCATGGGGTTTACAAGCAAGACAACATAGAAGAGACAAAAAGCCAAATATTTTAGGAGGAAACCAACATGTTGAAAAAAATGATGAAACGTCTGAAAAAAGAAGAAAAAGGCTTTACTCTGATCGAGCTCTTGGCTGTAATCGTTATTCTTGCTGTGATTGCTGTGATTGCGGTTCCTTTGATCGGTAACATTATTGGAAACACGAAGACTAAATCTGACTTGGCTACTGCCCGTCAAATCTATGATGCTGCACGTCTATGGGCTACAGATACAAATAATGGTGATTTGGGAACTACAGATATTAAACTCAGCACTTTACAAACTGGAGGATACTTAGATGCTCCACTTTATTTGCCAAGCACCAAGAACGCACTAGATCCAGAAACTACAATTATTGATGTAAGTAACAATGCTTCTGGAACTTATATTACACTATCTACTGGATCAGGTACTACGGATGACGTTCCATTTACTAAAGCTCAAATTTTAGCTCAATAGATTCTATTAATAATATTGGGGAGGTTCAATCCTCCCCAATAATCTTTAATAAACCGAAAGCGAACCCGCCTATGACCCTATTTCTCGTCATCTACTTGTTCATTTTAGGCTTAATAGTAGGATCCTTTTTTAACGTTGTTGGGCTAAGGATTCCGCTCAAGCTTTCTGTTGTATCGCCGCCATCGCAATGTCCGAAATGCGGGATGCGCCTTAAGCCGCGTGATTTGATGCCCGTTGCGAGCTACCTCTTGTCCCGTGGACGCTGCCGCCAGTGCGGCAAACGGATTTCTCCTGTATACCCGCTAGGGGAATTGGCGACCGGCTTTTTGTTTGCATGGATATATCTTACCTTCGGAAACAGCTGGAATACGGTAATTGGACTGCTCCTTGTCAGCATGTCGGTGATCCTTACCGTCTCCGATTTGAAATATATGCTTTTGCCTAATCGTATTTTGCTTTTCTTTGCTCCTTTATTTATTGCGCTTAGATGTTTGTTCCCGGTAGGCTCCATCTGGCTTCATATTGGAGGAGCGCTTGCCGGCGGCGGGGTTCTGCTGGCTGTTGTTATTCTTACAAGAGGCGGCATGGGGCTTGGCGATGTCAAGCTGCTCTTCCTGCTAGGCTGGATACTTGGGCTGCCGAATTTGATTCCCGCATTTATACTGTCCTGCTTCTTCGGAAGTACGGTAGGCGGATTGTTGATGCTGTTTAAGGTTGTGAAGAGAAAGCAGCCTATTCCGTTTGGCCCGTTTTTACTGCTTGGCGCTTTACTGTCCTTTGCTTATGGCGATGCGATGATTGATTTGTACCGTTCAATTCTAATGTAGTGGGATGTGAGAAAGAATGCTCGACAGCAGCAAGCGCGTTGGTCTAACGCTCGATCATGGCGGAGTACGCTACGCGAGAGTAAGGAAAAGGAAAAAGGGTTGGGAAATCGAGAAGACCGGCTTCCTGCCTTTTGCCGATGGAGTCATTCTTGAGGATCAATTCACGAACATGGAAGAGCTTCGCTCCAGTCTGAAGGATTGGGTGAAAAAAGAAAGGCTTAACGGCACTTCGATTACGTTGTCCATTCCGACATCGCAAATCATTATCCGGAAGCTTCAGATCGGGACCGTTAATACAAAAGAACTGGACCAGCTGATTAATCTCGAAGTCGAGACGGCGCTGCATCTTCCGTTTGAAGATCCGGTCTATGATTATATCGCTGCCGGCTCGGAGGAGCAGTCTACCAATGTACTCGTATATGCCTCGCCGCAAAGATGGCTAAAGCAATGCATCGAGCTGCTCGAGAGCACGGGGCTGAAGGTGAAATACGCCGAGCTGGCCTCGACGGCTTTTGCGAGGGCGATTCAAGCAAGGTACATAGACTCGCTTGACAATACGATGCTTATTCATCTGGATAAGGCGAATGTAGAAGTGTATATGTTCCACGAAGGTCATCCGGTCTTTATGCGGGTTATCAATGAATATGATTACAGCGGTTCCATAGACGGAACGTTCACTCCCGAACTGATTTCAAGCATTAATGCCGAGATTTCCAGGCTTCTCAGCTTCTATCAATATAGTATTCATGAAGGCAAGTCGCGAATAAATCAAGCTATTATTGCCGGTGAGCTGGCCGGGCGTACCCAGCTGGCAGCCGAACTGCAGCAGGCACAACCGGATATGAGAGTCGAGACCGTCGAGCTGGAATCGCCGCTTCGCAAGCGGGTTCGCAGGAAGCTTGATGAATATATGATTCCGTTTGGTCTTGCCATTCGCGAGAAAACGACTCCAGGCATTAATCTAATGCCGGAGAAGGCTAGAAAGACCAAGCCAATACCGGTCAAGCTGCTGGTTGCGGGCATTCTATGGCTGTTGTGCCTCGGAGCTATTCTTGCATTAAACACGAACAACAAGCTTCAAATCTCGGATTACGAGCATACCGTGCAAGTGATTAAAGATAAAACAGCTTTACTTCAGCAGCAATTGTCGACGCAAAATACGGAGGCGCAAGCGGATGCGGATCCGCAGGCTGTTGTGAAGTTTATTAATGCCAACAGGCAGGATGCCGTTGCCGTTCTGGATGAGTTAACGAATCATCTGCCCTACGGCTCCCGGCTTGCAACGATTGAATATAACAAGCCCGGAACGCTTTCCCTTACTTTCAAAAGCAATGATTTATCAGCGCTGTCTATGTACCTGACGAATCTTCGGGCAATGCCGTTTGCCCAGAAGGTTCATCTGCAGTCTTTTGCCGATAATAACGGGCTGTGGGTAGGAAGCTACGAGATTACCTGGAAAACAGCGACAACTTCAGATACTAAACAGGCCAGCGCGGGAGGGACGGGCAATAATGGATAATACCAAAAACCGCTCGCTTGGCCTTATCGTCATGATGCTGCTCTTCCTTGTCCTGCTCCTCTTGTACGCCGTATTGCTTCAGCCTTCAAGCAGCAAGCTGTCGGACCGGAAGAAGCTCGCGGAACAATCCGAATTGCAATATAATGCCCTTCAGGCCAGCGTGAATAAACAAGGGGAGGGGAGCGGCCTGGCGGAGCAGGATATTCAAGCCGCGCTTCCTCTTTGGGATAACTCGGAGCAGCTTGTTGTTACGCTCAAAAGCTTAAGTCTTCAGACCGGAGCAAAAATAAACAGCGCGACCGTTGATCTTCCCGACGAGAATAAGCTTAATGCTTTATCCGGCAGTGCCGATCCGTTATATCCAACCGTGAAGGAAGTTAATGTTCATGTCTCGCTGCTTGGTACATACGCACAGGTGAAAAGCTGGATGGCGCAGCTTCAGCAGCAAAAGCGTCTTATTGTCATTAACGACTTTACCCTGCAGCAAACCGACAGCGGAATGAATACGACGGAGCTGTCTTTTACCGCGTATTTTGACCCTTCCTACAAGTCATTGTTGAAGGACCCGATCTTGCCGGCGACAGCCGAATAAAAGGATAAACACAGCAGTGAAGGAGCCCCTGAGCGATAGGGAGAACCTCGCTGCTGTCTTCTTTTTTGACGGTTAATATTCATCGGTTCTTCATGCAGGGGTAGTTTGATTGTCATACTATTGTCATAGGAAGCAAGGCGAGAACGGTTGTTAGGGGTAACGAAAACGGGCATAATGGAAATTAGTGAAAAATTAAAGAAAAGAGGAACGGCAATATGAGCTATAACGACCGTTTCATTCGGGCATGCCGGAAGGAACTTGTAGACACTGTACCGGTCTGGTACATGCGTCAGGCAGGACGATATGATCCTGAATATCGCAAGATTAAAGAGAAATATTCTCTACTTGAAATTTGCAAGCAGCCAGAGCTAGCGGCAGAAGTTACGATGATGCCGGTACGCAAGCTAGGCGTAGATGCGGCTATTTTATATTCTGATATTATGAACCCGGTCGCTTCGATCGGGATTGATTTCGACATCGTTGCCAACATAGGACCGGTTATTCACAATCCGATTCGCACGGCAGCAGATGTGGAACGGTTAACGCCTATTGACGTAGAAGGCGATCTGGGCCATGTGCTCGAGACGATCCGCATCCTGGACAAAGAGCTGGAAGTGCCGTTGATTACATTCGCTGGCGCTCCGTTTACAATCGCAAGCTATTTGATCGAGGGCA
Organism: Paenibacillus sp. JDR-2; assembly: GCF_000023585.1. Taxonomy (NCBI): domain Bacteria; kingdom Bacillati; phylum Bacillota; class Bacilli; order Caryophanales; family Paenibacillaceae; genus Paenibacillus; species Paenibacillus sp. JDR-2. Next base: position 2,487,215 of record NC_012914.1, read on the forward strand.
AACCTTCTAAAAACTATTTGCGGACCAAAGCGCTTATGTATGGCGAGCCGAAGGTCTGGTTCAGCCTCATGGACAAGCTGGGCGACATGGTTATCGCTTATCTTCGGGCCCATATGGCAAGCGGCGGCAAGGCATTCCAGTTGTTCGACAGCTGGGTAGGGGCGCTTACGCCTGCCGATTTCAGCAAGTTTGTTCTGCCGACGATTGAGCGGATTTTTGCCGAGCTCTCGGATCTTCCGCAGCCGAAAATCTACTTCCCGGGCGTCAGCTCAGGGGAGCTTTTGCCGGAGCTGCGCAACTTGAAGGCTGATGTTATCGGCCTTGATTGGCGCGTATCGATTCCGGAAGGCCGCCGTCGTCTGGACGGCAAATATGCGGTACAGGGCAATCTGGATCCGGTCATTCTGACTGCGCCGATGAGCGTTATCGAATCGTATGCGGCAGAGATCATTGACCAGGGAATTCAGCAGCCCGGCTTTGTATTTAACCTTGGCCACGGTCTGTTCCCTGAAGCATCGCTGGAGAAATTAACAGAGTTAACGGCATTCATTCACTCCTATTCGGAGAAAGCTATCGCAGCGCGAGAGGGGAAGGAAACGAGCCATGTCTGAGATGAATAACAAGATTGGCGTCCTGGTGATGTCCTATGGCACACCGCAAAGCCTGGATGATGTTGAAGCTTATTACACCCATATCCGCCGGGGCCACGCGCCAACGCCGGAGCAGTTGAAAGAGCTAACCGACCGCTATGAGGCAATCGTTGGCGGCGTATTCCCGCTGCGCGAGAATACAAACGGACAAGTGGCAGGCTTGCAGGATAAGCTGGAGCAGCTCGCACCGGGCCGTTACGTTTGCTACCAGGGATTGAAGCATGCTGTTCCTTATATCGAAGACGGCGTGGAACAAATGGCACGCGACGGTATCAAAGAAGCAGTAGGGATTGTACTTGCGCCGCATTATTCGATCATGAGCGTAGGTTCTTATAACAAGCGCGCGCAAGAAAAAGCAGCCGAGCTAGGCATTAAGATGTCGTTCGTCAAAGAATACCATCTTCACCCGAAGCTGCTTCAAGCCTTGAACGAACGCGTAACGGACGGCTTGCAGCGTCTGTCGGAATCGTCCGGCAATGCAGCGCCGGTTAAAGTATTGTTCAGCGCGCATAGCCTCCCGGAAAAAATCCGCGAGATGGGCGATCCGTATGAGCATCAGCTGCTTGCTACCTCGGATGCGGTTGCGAAGCTGGCGAACGTGGATGCGCAGGATTGGCAGTTCACTTGGCAAAGCGCAGGCCGCACAAGAGAGCCTTGGCTTGGACCGGACATTTTGGATACGCTGAAGGTACTAACGGATGAAGGAATTAAAGCCGTCTTGGTTGCTCCGGTCGGATTTGTATCCGATCACCTGGAGGTCCTGTACGATCTGGATCTTGAGGCAAAGCAGTTTGCAGCCGAGCTGGGAATAACGCTTGAACGGATTACAATGTTGAATAAAGACCCTCTATATATGGAAACGTTAGCAGAATCGGTTATGAATGCCGGTTCTTTGGAATAGCGAAAGGATGAAGAACATGCGGAGAATCGGAATGGTTGATCGAATTGTCGTAATCGGCGGGGGGATCAGCGGACTGAGCTCCGCTTTTTATTTGCAGCGGGAAGCGGAGCGGCAAGGTAAACAGGTGAAGCTGACTATTGTTGACGGCGCGCCTGTTCTTGGCGGAAAAATTAATACGCTGCAGCGTGACGGTTTCGTCATAGAGAAGGGGCCTGATTCTTTCCTGTCGCGGAAGCTGCCTATTATCGAACTAGCGAAAGAGCTCGGCATCGAGAATGAACTGACCGCTCAAAACGAAAACGGCAAAACCTCTTATATTATGAAGGGCGGCAAGCTTCATCCAATGCCGAAGGGCATGGTGCTTGGCATACCGACCAATCTGGATACGTTTATGCAGACGACTCTGTTATCGGATGAAGGCAAGGCTCGATCGCTTCTGGATTTGGAGATGCCAAGAGCGGCGCCGGAAGGCGACGAATCGCTTGGCGATTTTCTCTCCCGCAGAATTGGCGCCGAGATTGTGAAGCATATTTCGGAGCCGCTTCTGGCCGGTATCTACGCAGGGGATCTCAGCAAGCTGAGCATTCAGGCGACATTCCCGCAGTTTGCGGAGGCGGAACGCCAATATGGCAGCCTGATTCGCGGAACGCAGATGCAGCAAAAGAACAAAGCGCCGCATCAAGCGCCGGATTATTTGCCGGAAGAACTAAAAAACAGTGTGTTCTTGAGCTTTAAAGAAGGTTTGTCTACGATGGTGCATGCCCTTGATCAAGCTCTGCAAAGCGTAGAGCGGCGTTTGGGTGATGCCGTTGTGGCGATCAATCCTCTTAATGGCGAGGATGCGGCTTCTAATTACGAGGTTGTTTTAGAGTCGGGCGAGGTAGTGCCTGCCGATCATGTGCTCGTCACCGTGCCGGCTTTCCATGCGGCAGATCTGCTAGAGCCGCTAGTAGACGTAACCGAGCTGCGGGCAATCAACTATGTATCCGTCGCAAATGTGGTTATGGCGTTTGAGAAATCGACGTTTGACAGAGCCTTTGACGGGTCGGGCTTCCTTGTGCCGCGTTCGGAGGGACTTCGCATTACAGCTTGTACCTGGACGTCAAACAAATGGCTGCATACCAGTCCTGAAGATAAAGTGCTGCTCCGATGTTATGTCGGCCGGGCAGGCGATGAAGAGGTGGCTATGCTTCCGGATGACGAGTTGAAAAAAGCCGTGCTTGAAGATATTCAGAAAGTATTGGGTATTGATGCCGTGCCGGTTTTTACGGAAATAACACGTCTGCCGCGGTCGATGCCGCAATATCCTGTAGGGCATCTGGAGAATACGGCAGCGCTTCGCGATCGTCTGGCGGAAGAGCTTCCGGGCGTATATGTAACAGGCGCAGCCTTTGGCGGAGTAGGATTACCTGACTGCATCAGATCGGGGAAAGAAGCGGCTCTCGAAATTCTATCGACTCTATGAAACCTTCGCAATCTAGAACTAACCTTGCTATAATGGAAGGGATATTCTGGCTGGAAGGAGCCGATCCATGTACGCATCCCGTTCTGAAGCACATCAGCATGAAAAACGAAGACGCAAAAAAAGATTTCGCCTTCTGTTAACCGTGAATTTGATGATTATTGGCCTAATTGTTGTTCTAATCGCGGTTTGGGCCTCTGCCGAGGACGGTGGCTTATTCCATAAGAATAACAAGCCGCAGACGGAAGAATCAGCAGCAGCTGACCATTCCCCAGACCCAACTCACTCATCCGCTGCCGGCAATTCTACTGCTGAAGCAACCCCTGAGGCAAGCGTTGCACCCGTAGAAACGTCCGCAGCTAACAACGGAAATGCTAGCGGAGCGGATAACGGCGGAACGAAAGAAGAGAGTTCAAACGGACAAAGTGACCCAAGCACAATGCCGTCAGGAGGCAGCTCCTCAAGCGGAGGTGCTTCTGGAGATACGGTTAGTCTGGCATTTGTAGGAGATATTTTACTTGCGGAAAGCGTCGGCGATATGATGAAGCAATACGGTGACGACTATCCGTACAAGGAAGCCTTATTTCATCTAAGCGAGCCGGATCTGACGGCTGCGAACCTCGAATATCCGGTTACAAACCGCGGAGTGCCTGCCGAAGACAAGCAATTTGTGTTTAAAGGCGATGCGGGCGCGCTGCCGGCACTGAAGGATTCGGGAATCGACATCGTGACGTTAGCCAACAACCATACGCTGGATCAAGGCATTGAGGGCTTGCTTGACACGATGACTCATTTGAACAAGGCCGGCATTAATCATGTGGGCGCCGGTAAGAACGACACGGAGGCTTTTGCCCCGGTCATAAAGGAAGCAAACGGCATTAAGGTTGCCTATATCGGCGTCAGCCGGGTTGTGCCGACAGGCGATTGGAAAGCAGACAAAAACCGCGCAGGCGTAGCCGAAACCTATGATACGACAAGAACCAAAGCTGCGATCAAGAAAGCGAAAGAAAAGGCTGATCTCGTCGTTGTCATGGTTCATTGGGGTATTGAAAAGGCGGAAACGCCGGAGCAATACCAGCGGGATTTCGCGAGGGAATATATTGATTCGGGCGCGGATCTTGTTGTTGGCAGCCATCCGCATGTGCTGCAAGGATTCGAGCAGTACAAAGGCAAGTGGATTGCCTACAGCTTGGGCAATTTTATTTTTAGCGCGTATCCAAAAGGGGCTACGGCAGATACAGGCGTACTGAACGCGGTTTGCTCCAAGTCGGGCGACTGCGATCTGAAGTTTGATCCGATGAACAACAATCTTGCCCAGCCGAAACCGGTTGACGGTGACAAAGCTAAGACGCTGCTGGATCATTTAACAGCGTTGTCGTTTGGCGTGAAGGTGCGCAGCGACGGCACGATTGCAGCGAAATAAGGCAAGCGAAAGGATGGTCAGCGCCTAATGAGAAATGCATGCGTTGCGCATCGGGGCTGGTCCGGACGCGCTCCGGAGAATACGATTGCAGCTATTCAATTAGCCATTGATGAGCCGGATATTGAGTGGATCGAGCTTGATGTACAGCTGTCGAAGGACAATGTACCCGTAGTGATCCATGATTACAAGCTGAAGCGGACAACAAACGGACGAGGCGAAGTGAAAAGTCTGACGGCTGCGGAGCTGCAGGCTTTGGATGCCGGAAGCTGGTTTTCGCCGCTGTACAAGGGAGAGGGCGTTCCCGCGCTAAGTCAGGTGCTCGATAAGGCCCGCGGACGTATCCGTCTGAATATCGAGCTCAAGACGGACGGGGTCCGTTATCCGAAGCTTGAAGATTATGTGGTTCAGCTTATCAAGGATTACGGGATGGAAGACGAGGTTGTTATCACGTCGTTCCATGCCGGGACCCTGTTTAACACTCATAAGCTGACTGGCGGCAGCATCCGTACCGGACTTATCCTTGACGGCTGGCGCAATTCGCTGCCCGTTGAGCTGCAGCAGCTGGGTGCCCAGTTCCTGTCGATCGAACACGGCCGGCTGAACGCCTCCCGTCTGGAACTGCTGAAGCAGGCAGGCATCCAAGTGATGGCCTGGACCCCTAATGATGAACGCTCCATCCGCAAGCTGATCGCTTTAGATCCGGAGCTGATGATTTGCACGAACTATCCCGACCGCTGGCAAAAAGCGTTGCAGCAGGTTGGGGTGTAAAATAGCAAGTAGTGGACCCCTGTTGGGCTGATAGCAGACTGACAGGGGTTTAAACTGGCTGGATAAGCAGGTTTTTACGGTGAAAGTTACGGAGATCTGTAAGGCTAAGGAGCGGGGATTATGGTTGGTTGGGTAGACGAGTGGTGGCTGAGGCTGCTTGCGGGTCTAGTCGGGAGCGGTCTGATTGCTGCTGCAGCTTATCGGACGCGCTCATTATCAGGCTCGGGAGCATGGTCAGCCATGATCATGGGTACGGGCTTCGTGACGTTAGGCGAGCCGGTCTGGTTCGGGTGCCTGATTGCTTTCTTTGTATCTTCGACTATATGGTCAAAGTGGAAGAAACGCCACCGGGCCAAAGCCGCCGCGGAAGCAAATTACGAGAAGACCGGAAGGCGCGATGCCGGACAGGTCTGGGCCAATGGCGGCATCGGGCTGTTCTTATGCGCGGGAAATGCGCTCTGGCCGGACACGGCCTGGCTGTTTGCGTATATCGGCGTAATGGCCGCCGTAAATGCGGATACTTGGGCCACGGAAATCGGGGCCCTGAGCCGTACCGCGCCGCGGTCGATCACGACCGGCAAGCGGGTAAAGCCGGGCACGAGCGGCGCCATTACGCCGCTTGGCACGCTTGCAGCGCTGGCTGGCGCCGCCTTCATCGGCGGCGTCAGTGCTGCGCTGCTGGCGCTCCCGCAGCAGGCTGACGCCGCCGCGGGCAGCGCCCCTGGCGGCGCGGCGGCGGTAGTCATCGCCGCAGCTGCCGCCGGCCTGGCCGGATGCTTCGCCGACTCGCTGCTCGGCGCCACCGGCCAGGCCATGTACCGCTGCCGGGTATGCGGCAGCGAGACCGAGCGCGCCGTCCATTGCAGGACGGCGGCAGAGCGGGTGCGCGGCTTGGCCGCGCTGAACAACGACAGGGTAAACCTCCTGTCGTCGGTCTTCGCCGGCTTGCTTGGCTGGGCCATCGGCGCCCTCTTTTAAAACAATCCCCTGCAAAAGATTAGCTTGAAGACAGCTAATCTTTTGCAGGGGTCTTTTTTACTCCTTTATGCTTGAACCTACTGGATTTCCGAATCGCTTTCCTATAAAATGGAATTATATATTGAAACTGTGTTTCGTATAGTGAAACAATAGGCGGTGAGAGTGAAAGAATGGCTTTCTTATTCACTGGAATTGATCATGTTCAGTTAGCTGCTCCGGAAGGCTGTGAGCAGGAAGCGCGGAGCTTTTACGCTAACTTGCTTGGCTGGAGAGAGATAGCAAAGCCTCAAAAACTGATTAAACGCGGCGGAGTATGGTTTCAATGCGGAGCGCATCAGGTGCATATCGGGGTTCAAAACGATTTTGTCCCCGCCAAAAAAGCTCATCCTGCCTTTCAGGTGCAGAACTTAAATGCGCTTAGGGAGTATTTAATTCAAGAAGGAATTCAAGTTACGGATGATCAAGCGCGATCTGAAGAAGGGGTGCGACGATTCTATCTAAACGACCCTTTTGGTAACCGCCTCGAATTTCTGGAGTGGCTTTAAATAATAATGAATGGATTAGGAGATGACGAATCGATGAACAGCAAGGAGCGTTTTTCCGACCGGGTTGATCAGTATGTCAAATACCGTCCGAGCTATTCGGACGAGGTCATTCAATATTTGTACGGGACAATCGGGTTCCGTCCGGAATCCTCCATTGCGGATGTAGGGGCGGGAACGGGCATATTCACCAGGCTGCTTTTGGAGCAAGGAAGCAAGGTAACCGCCGTTGAGCCTAATCCGGATATGCGGCAAGCGGCCGTGGAGCAATTAAGCGGATATCCCAAATTCCAGGCGGCATCGGGTTCAGCCGAAGAGACCGGTCTTGCGGACCATTCCGTTGATTTTATCGTTTGCGCCCAGTCCTTTCACTGGTTTGACCGTACCGCAGCACAAGCGGAATTCAACCGGATCCTAAAGCCCGGCGGCAAAGCCGTACTGATCTGGAATTCCCGTTTAACGACTGGCACACCATTCCTGGAAGGTTATGACCGGCTGCTTAGGACTTACGGCATTGATTACGAGAAAGTGGGCCACAAAAATATTTCTCAAGACGCCCTTACGCCGTTCTTCAAAGACGGAACACTCCATAAGGCAACCTTCCCGTTATTAAGCCTGCTGGACTTTGAGCAATTAAGCGGACGGATGTCGTCTTCCTCTTACATGCCGCTGCCCGGCCATCCCAACCATGAGCTTTTAGTGTCCGAGCTGAAGAAGCTATTTGACGCTAACGAGAAAAATGGTCTAATCTCCTTCGATTATGAGACCGAGATCTACTGGGGCGAAGTATAGATTCAACTCCCCCTATCGCAAGGATTATTAACTTAATCTCTGACTAGGGGGTTGGCGGATTATGGTATAATGGGGCTTGAATCGGGAGACAAGGAGAAATACGTGATGAAAATAATCGATTTAAGCGTACCTATCAGTCCATCTATCAGAGAGCCTTTGCCGGCAAAAATTGAATATTCGAGCCATGAAGCAGGCGCGCGGCAAGCAGCTGCCATACTTGGGCTTAAGCAGGAGGATTTTCCGGAAGGCAAAGCGTGGGCGACGGAAACGGTAACCCTGAATACGCATGCGGGTACTCATATAGATGCACCATGGCACTATTGGCCAACTTCGGAAGGGAAGCCAGCCAGAACGATTGACGAGCTTCCGCTCGAATGGTTCTTTTCCGATGGCGTATTGCTCGATTTCAGCGCCAAGCCACCAGGCTACGAGATTACTACGGAAGATTTGAAAGCCGAGTTGGACCGGATTGGCTACACGTTAAAACCATTTGATATCGTCCTGATCCGGAGCGATGCGGACAAACGTTTATACCACGAGCATTATGCATTCCTGCATGCGGGGGTATCGGCCGAAGCTACGGTCTGGCTGCTTGATCAAGGCATTAAAGTAGTGGGTACCGACGGATGGGGATGGGACATCCCGCTCAACCTGCAAGCAGAATCGTTCAAACAGAATCCGAGGGAAGGCGTCTTGTGGGCCGCTCATTTTGTCGGCAAGGACAGGGAATACTGCCAAATCGAGAAACTGGCCAACCTGGACCAAATCCCGCAGCCTTACGGCTTCAAAGTATGCTGCTTCCCGATCAAAGTGGAAAAAGCAAGCGGAGGCTGGTCTCGTCCAGTCGCTATTTTACAGGACTAAATGAAGAAAGACAGCGGGATTAGATCCCGCTGTCTTTTTTTATGAAATCCTCAGGGATAGTCATAATATATCTTTTATCGCCAATTTGACATCCGGTTGCAAAGTAGCTAATATTTCCTTCTTCGGTTTTCTCCTGTTCGATATTCGCGCATTCCGTTTTGGAGTCGCCTGTATCGCCCCCTCCAAAAGCATCCTCGCTGTTATCGTGTATATATTGCAGCTTGGTGCCGTCAGTGATCAGATAGATATAGATCGGATCGCCTTCAATTGTCAATGATGTTATTTTTAATTGATCGGCCTGGTGGTTCTCAAAACGATTTATGAAGCTCTTCAATTTAGCAACATTATAATATTTAAAATGTCGGACATAAATTTCATCGCCTAACAGCTGTTCGATGGAGCTTTCAATACCGGAATTGTAGGCGGTTCTCTCTTGTGGGCGTTCGCCGCTAACATTAGGCTGGTACAGGATAAGGACGTTTTTCACGTTATAAAATAGCGGAGAATTTACGTTCATTACCTTTGTTTGCTCAGCAAAATCGAGTCTTGCCTTTTTCGTATCTTTGGCATTGCCATAAACGTACACCATAATTCTCTCTTTGCCCGGGAGCGCATAGATAGAAGGCTTCACTTTATTTAATTTGAAATAGGAATCAGAAGCATCTGCCGTCAACTCGACTTCGTTCGCTTTTAGGGTTTTAACGATATCCTCCTCTTTTAACGGAGTTTCCTTGTACGCAATACCATCGTTTGAAACAACGTGCGGAACGCTAGAATCGGGCTCGGATTTGCAACCAGCTAGTCCAACAAGCAATATCGCTATGCCAAGCATGCTTAAATATCCTTTTCTCCATTTTTTAAGCATTTTATCACCCTTTCTATATCTAAATAGACGCAGGAAATAACTGGAAAGTTACGCGCCTGTACCAACAAAAAAGACAGACTCGAAATCACCGAGTCTGTCTTTCATCTGTCTTTTTGTGTCTCTCGTCTTCTCCTCGCCCCTCTACACGAAGTAAAGGAGCTTTTGGTGTACCATTGCGTGGAAAGGGTGGAGAGAGAGGGAAAGGAACTCCTGAGGAGCGAAGCGCCCGCCTTTGGAACTCGGGAATACACCTTTAGGTGTCATTCAAAATTCCCGATTCCAACAGCGGCCGAAGGAGATCCTTTCCCGTCCTCGGAACTGCCCCTTCCTCCAAGTAATCACCAACCGATCCGTTTACTTCGTCAACTCCTCCGAGCCGTTTACTTCGTTAACTCCTCCGAGCCGTTTACTTCGTTAACTCCTCCATCTGCTCAATCAAGCTCTCAAACACGCTCATGGCTTGCTCGATTGGCTCTGGGGAAGACATATCAACGCCGGCTTTCTTCAGGATGTTAATCGAGAAGTCGCTTCCGCCGCTCTTCAGGAAGCCAAGGTACCGGTCAACAGCCGGAGCGCCTTCTTCAAGAATTTGCTTCGAGAAGCTTGTGGCCGCGGAGAAGCCGGTTGCGTATTTGTAAACGTAGAAGCTGTTGTAGAAATGCGGAATACGCGCCCATTCCATCTCGATATCTTTGTCTACAACCATGTCTTTTCCATAATAGAGCACGTTCAGGTCGTAGTAGATTTTGCTCAAATCCTGCGGAGTCAGGGACTCGCCTTGCTCGGTTTTCTCATGAATGATTTTCTCGAACTCGGCAAACATCGTTTGACGGAATACCGTTGTGCGGAACTGATCTGCGTAGTACGTCAGCAGGAACATTTTTTCTTTCGGATCCGTAGACTTGTTCAGCAGATAATCCATAAGCAGAGCTTCGTTCAGCGTGGACGCAACTTCCGCAAGGAAGATCGTATACTGCGCATCGCGGTAGTTCTGGTTCGTATCCGAGTAGTACGAGTGGAGCGCGTGGCCCATTTCGTGCGTCAAGGTGAACATGCTGTTCAGGTTATCCTTATGGTTCAGCAGCACGTACGGATGCGTGCCGAAAGCTCCCCAGCTGTAAGCGCCGCTGCGTTTGCCTTCGTTCTCGTATACGTCGATCCAGCCGTTATCGAAGCCGTCCTGCAGTACGGACAAATAATCCTCGCCAAGCGGCTTCAAGCTTTCTTTTACGATCTTTTTCGCGTCGTCGTACTTGATTTCCATATCGAACTCGTCGACAAGCGGGGCGAACAGATCGTACATATGAAGCTCGTCAACGCCAAGCAGCTTTTTGCGGAGATTCATGTAACGGTACATAAGCGGCATATGCTTATGGATCGTATCGATCAGGTTCGTATATACGCTCTCCGGAATGTTATCGCCATACAGCGACATGCCAAGAGCGGAAGGGTATTTGCGTGCCCGCGCGTAGAAAATGTTTTTCGTTACGTTCGCATTCAGCGTCGTTGCGAGGGTATTTTTTAATTTGCCGTATGTATCGTACATCGTGCGGAAGGCGTTAGCGCGCACTTCGCGGTTTTTGCTTTCCAGGAACTGAATGTAACGGCCTTGAGTCAGTTCGACTTCTTCTCCGGCTTCATTTTTCACTTTAGGGAATTTCAGATCCGCATTGTTCAAAATGCTGTAGATCGAGCCTGGAGCGGAGCTTACGTTGCCGACCTGCGCCATCAGAGCTTCTTCCGCTTTGGACAGGACATGCGCTTTCTGGCGGCGCATTTCTTCCAGCGTATGCTTGAATACCGCAAGATCCTTGTTCTCAATCAGGGCGTCAAGCGCGGCATCGGACAGCGACAATACTTCCGGCGTAATAAAGGAGAGGGCTTCTCCGGTTTCCACGCTGATTTTTTTGGCTTTGTCGGATAGAGCCTGATAAGTTGGTTCAGCCGTATCCTCGTGATGCTTCATATTGGAATATACATAAAGCCGTTCAACATGCAGGGAGAGCTCATCTTCCAGCTCGAAGCAGGCTTTTAATTGCGCAGGATCGCTTAGCTTGCCTTCGAAAGCTCCAACTTTCTTGATCAAAGCTTTCGCTTCGGCGAACTCTTTGTCCCAGGCAGCCTGGTCGGCAAACAGATCCTCCAGTTTCCAACGGGCTTCTACTGCGGTTTCGGAACGCTTAGGTACGTGATTCATCGAACTCCTCCTCGGTACGGATATAGATGATTGGTGATATGACGCAGCCTGCTTGCCGGCGTCGGCGGAAGCCGAACCGGGAGCAAGGCATAACGCTAATACGACAGGCAGCCATTTCATTCGCGGAAGATCACCTCAGGAACACAGTTTGTCCTAGTATGTCCGGTGATGCTTCCAATCATGTCCTAAGTTCCCAGTGTAAAGAAGCTGTACACGATGAGGAAAAAGGCGAATGCGATTAAAACGATAGATGCGATTGCCATCCATCTGCGAAGGTGCGGTGCCATGGAATCGCGCTTAAGAATAACTAGGCCGCCAAGCACGAAGGCGGAAATGATAAAAATTGCGTTTACGGAGCCCATTTGTTCCTCCTAAAAGAATTGCGAAGCAATTCTGCTTCGAAAGCATAGACTTAAGAATTGCGAAGCAATTCTGCTTCGAAAGCATAAACTTAAGAATTGCGAAGCAATTCTGCTTCGAAAGCATAAACTTAAGAATTGCGAAGCAATT